>CAZAWU010000168.1:7306-8693 GCA_964488915.1 uncultured Burkholderiales bacterium | reverse complement strand
GCTGCAAAACAGGGCGGACTCTTTATTGCCAAGCTAATCGCCGCCAAAGTACTGGGCAAACGCACGCCCCGGACATTCACCTATCGCCATCTCGGCAGCCTCGCCACCATCGGTCGCAAAGCGGCGGTGGCCGACTTTGGTTTTATGCGCATATCCGGCGCGGCGGCGTGGTGGTTGTGGGGGGTGATTCATGTTGCATTCTTGGTAGGTTTGCGCAATCGTATTTCGGTGATATGGGATTGGTTCTGGGCGTATTTGACGCTGCGTAGCGGCACACGCTTGATCACCGGCGGGCCGAAGCCGCGAGATGGAGATACTCAGGTGTCCCGGCAAACCCCAACGCGAGTGAAGCAGACGGCGATCGCATGACGAAAAAGAAGGCACAAAATACGTAAACTGTGTTCCGCTCGCTGAGAACAGAACAACCGATGCTGCGCGGAGCAGCTTGATCTCGACGGAAGGCGTTGCGCCTGTCCGCCTTACATTGAGGGGTCTTTGCACGCATGCCTCAACACTTCGACGCCATTATCATCGGCAGCGGGCAGGCCGGGCCCGCGCTGGCAAATCGACTAACGCAAGCGGGCCAACGCGTAGCCTTCATCGAACGCGAGCATTTCGGCGGCACTTGCGTCAACGACGGTTGCATCCCAACCAAGACTTTGGTGGCGAGCGCGCAGGCAGCGTTCGTCGCGCGTCGGCACGCCGACTTCGGTGTCACCATCGGCGGGCCGATTGGCGTCGACATGAAGGCGGTTAAGGCGCGCAAGGACGCGATCGTGGCCGCCTCGGTCAACGGTGTCACCAACTGGGTCAAGGGCATGCCGAACCTCACGCTTTACTGGGGGCACGCGCGCTTCACGAGCCCGCACAGCGTGAGCGTGAATGGTCGAGAGCTCACGGCGGAGAAAATCTTCATTAACGTCGGCGGCCGTCCATTCGTGCCGGACTGGCCTGCGTTGAAGAACGTGCCTTACCTCACGAACTCGAGCATTATGGATGTGGATGCTCTGCCCGAGCATTTGGTGGTGATCGGCGGCAGCTACATCGGCCTGGAGTTTGCGCAGATGTACCGCCGCTTCGGCAGCCGCGTGACGGTGCTGGAGCAGTCGCCTCGTCTCATAGCGCGTGAGGATGAGGATGTATCGGCGGCGGTGCAGGATATTCTCGAGCGCGAAGGTATCGAGGTGCGCCTGAACGCGCAGTGCATCAATGTGGAAGAGCACAAGCAAGGCGTGGCCGTGTCGGCGCAGTGCGCAAGCGGTGCGCCGATGATCGTCGGCAGCCACGTGCTGCTCGCAATTGGGCGCAAGCCGAACACCGAAGATCTCGGTCTGGATGCAGCAGGCATTGCGGTGGACGATCGCGGATTCATCCGAGTCGACGATCA
>CAZAWU010000168.1:0-7206 GCA_964488915.1 uncultured Burkholderiales bacterium | reverse complement strand
TGCTCGGACTAAACGGCGACGAGATCGTGCATACGCTGCTCGATGTCATGTACGCGAAGGCACCGTACACCGTCATCGCGCGTGCGGTGCATATTCATCCGACGGTAACAGAGTTGCTCCCGACGCTGCTGCAGGATTTGAAGCCGCTGCAATAGCGGCCTTACGTAGTAGGGTGGGGATCGCGTAGCGACTACTCGCGAGGCCCGGTGCGCGGTGCGCATCCTGCGCCAAGTTCCCGCGTGACAAAAAAGTGATAACGGCGTGAGCGGTGCTTGAACTCGCACGTCCAGACTAACGCACAAATAGGCGAACCCTCGCCTATTGATCACCCCATCGTCCGATAGGAAAGGATTCGTATATGCAGTCGAAATACAGCCTTATTCCCGATGTGCGCGCGAGTTTCCGCACTTAAGCCAGGAGACACACGCACATGACGAACGAACGAAAGCAACATCTATCACTCGCCAGCGCCGTCGCTCTGTCCTTGCTTTGCGGAGCCGCCGCTGCTAACGACAACGGAAGTAACCGTTTAACCGTCGGCAACAGCCCAGTGAAGTTGCGCCAGTTTATAGACGCACAAGTCGGTGGTATCGAAAAGTTGCGGGTCCCGGCAAGCAATGAGGACCTGCCGCAACCGAGGCTGGCCAATGGCAGCCCCGACCCGCAATTTCAGACATCCGAAGCCAAGCGTTACCTCGGCAAGCAGCTTTTCCACGATCCGGCGCGCGCGACCCGGATCATCCCGGAGTTCGGCGGCATCCTTTCCCACAGCGGAACCGCATCCTGCGGCACTTGTCATCTGGGCGAGGCAGCATCGAAAGCCGGCACACTGCTCAACTTCGCCACGGGCGGGGAAGGGCGTGGCTACACGGACGCGAGTGGGCATTTCGTCGCGCGCCGCCGGCCACTGTCGGATCTGCCGAAGCTGCGGCAGGCTCCGCTGTTTGTGGGCGACGCGCTGGTGGATGCGTTGCCGACCTTGACCGACATCTACCGTCTCGCCGATGGCGCGACTGAAGTGAATACGCCTGCGCGGGGTCGCCGCCCGCTGGCAGGCGATGGGACTGACACGCGTCCAGCAGCGATCCAGTTGTTGGCTACCGGGCGGCTCGATGCTTTGGACAGCGTGGCGCGCAATCCGCTCTCCATCATCGGATTCGCGTACAACAATCGCCTTTTGTTTGGCGGACTGGCCGGCGAGCCCGACTCGACCCACGGTGCGCTCAATCCGTTCAACCAAACAGCACAAGAGAATGTGGCGCTGTTGCTGCTCGACGCCCATCGGCTCATTGACGATGACCCTCTGCGCGGCCCCACCCGCTTCCAGTCGGCCGTACTGGAGAAAATCCCCGTCTATCGCAAATTGTTCCGCGACGCGTTTCCTGCGGAGGCCGCCACAGCGCCCGGATGCGTACCGCAATCTGCGCCTGCTCCCGGGGCGTGCAACAGTCTTATCAACGATCTCACAGTCGTCCGCGCGACCGCCACGTTCATGCGCACGGTGGTCACGCGTAACACTCCCTGGGACCACTTCCTCGCCGGCAACAACAGCGCACTGACCACCGAACAGCGGCGCGGCGCCCGGCTCTTCTTCACCAAAGCGGAGAACGGCGGCGCGGGATGCTTTGGTTGCCATAGCGGACCAATGCTTAACAAACAGGTGGACGACCCCGACGTAACCGGCGTTGGAGAATTCGTGGAAGAGAACTTCTTCAACCTCGGGCTGAACGACCACCCGGTGCAGGGACTGAACCGCGCGGCGCGCAATGATCCCAACCACGTCGATGAAGGCCGGCGCGAGATTACGTTCCGCGATGACCATGCATTCAAGTTCCGCACGCTCACCCTGCGCCAAGTCAAGGATGCCAAGTTCTATTTCCACGGAGGCTCGTTTACGAGCGTCAAGGACGTAGTGCGCTACTTCAACGCCGGTGTGCCGCAGAACGCGAAGGCTGCCGCTGCCGGTACGCTGACGCAGCGCTTCACCAACCCGCGTGGGGACGGCACACGAGGTCTCGGTTTGAGCGAATCGCAGATGGACGATCTCACCGATTTCGTCGAGAACGCTCTGTACGATCACTCCTTTGTGCATTTCGATCCGAGCTCGCCTACGGACACGATCAAGTTGAACGAGCGCGACGTGAAGTACTCGGTGTATCGCCCCGATCTGGCGGCGCTCGGCGCGGTAGACGGGCGTCCGGGGAGTGGCCGGCCGCAAGACAACGACGATCCTCTCTCGAGACGTGACATGGGACTCGAGTTCCTCGATGTGACGCCGCAAGCGGTGATCGCGCTAACCGAGTCGAACACGCGCCGTGGCGGACATCGGCAAGAGGATGTCTATCGGATCACCAACAACAGTACAACGATCATCGATACGCATTTGCTGGTGATCGCCAAGGGCGTTACTCATGGCGCAAAGCTGGACAACGGTAGCGGCGTAACGCAAGCCGGCGAGCCGTACCTGCGCGTGTTCTTGCCGGACGGAGCGCTTAATCCCGGTCAAAGCATCAGCGTGAGGTTGGTCTTCGACCAAGCGCAGCGCCGTCAGCGCGTCAATTACACGCTCAGTTTGCTCTCCGGGCAAGGCAAGCCGTAGCGCGATCGTGGGATAGGATGCAGGTCCGCCTTGTGCGGGCCTGCGTTCGCCTTTTCTGTGCGGTTTCAGTCTGAAGCGGAGGCAAGCTGCCATGCGTCGACGGATTGGTTTAGATGTGATCTTGCGCCTAGCCGCCGCGGCTGGTGCGCTCGTCTTTGTCATGCTGACGGCGGATCCTGCTGCTGCGCGCGGCGGTATTCATGCACGCAGCTGCGCTACTATTGCGTGTTACTAAAACTCGTGACAGATCACCCCCATCCCAACCTTCCCCCGTCGAGGGGAAAGGGATGCCTCTCCCTCCTCCTTAATGGGGGAGGCCTAGGGTGGGGGTGACTATCGCATAAGACGCAATCTCGCTGTCTCGCGAAGATGCAAAGCTCGATAATAGACACGCAGCCGGAGCAGACGGGACGCTTTAAGCAACTCAACTGCGAGTGTGTTAGTCTGAGTTAAAGGCGCTCTGCCGAGCCCCTGATCCGCTTGAGGCGCGGGCGGAACGTCTGCATCACCCATTATTTGGGACACTCGCGATCGTGCGTTTCCAAACCAAAGTCCTGCTTCCCGCACTTGCGCTCACGCTCGCACTCCTAGCCGCGCTTTTTCTCTGGTGGGGGCCGCACCACCTCAACCGGGAGCAAGAGTTCGAACTGCTGCAAGTTCTGCTGCCGGCTTTAGCGCTTTTGCTGCTCGCTATCTGGTTTGCGGCAGGCTATCACGTGCGCCGCTTACGCAAAGCGTTGGTGGATGACGGTGCGAGTACCTCTGTGCAGGACTTACCGGAATTGGGCACGCTCACGCGCGAAGTATCGAGCTTGCGCGAGCGGCTGCGTCAAACGCAGGAGCAGGCTGCGCTGACCGTGCAGCAACTCGATGCGGCGCGCAAGGGACTGCATGAGAGCCAGGAGCGCTACGTGCGCGCGGTGAGCGGGGCAGGTGACGGCATGTGGGATTGGGATATCGCCAGCGGTGCCATGGCTCTTTCACCGCGCTGGAAGGCAATGCTCGGGCTTGCCGAAGACGAACTTCCGGACACAGTCGACGCCTGGAGAGCGCGCATTCATCCGGATGATCGCGCGCGCGTCGAGGCGACATTGCAGGCGCATATCGATGGCGCGAGCCCGCGCTTCGAGAGCGAACATCGCGTGATGCATCAAGACGGCAAGGCGCGTTGGGTGCTTTCGCGTGGCAGCGCGATCCGCCATGCCAGCGGCAAGGCCTATAGAGTCGCCGGCCTGGATACCGACATCACCGCGCAGCGCCGCATGGAAGAGGCGCTGGCGCACGTTGCGGAAGGTACCTCGGGCGTCACCGGTGAAGCGTTCTTCCGCTCTTTGGTGCGGCACTTTGCCGAGGCGCTGGACGTGCAAATCGCGTTCGTCACTGAATGCGTCGATCATCCCCCAACGCGCGTGCGCACGCTGGCCTATTGGCAGCGCGGCGACATGGGTCGCGAGATGGAATACGCACTGCGCGGTACGCCTTGCGAGGGTGTGATCGCGCACAACAAGGTGTGCCAGTATCCTAAAGGCGTCGCGCGGCTATTCCCGGAAGATGCTGCGATTGCAGGGCTGGAAAGCTATTTCGGTGTGCCGATCACCGACTCCAACGATACGGTGCTCGGACACTTGGCGTTTCTGGATGATAAAGAGCGCGATGAGAGCGGAACGTTGACCTCCATCTACCGCATTTTCGCGGCCCGCGCCGGCGCGGAGTTGCGCCGCCGGCGCGTGCAGCAAGTCGTGACCGACCTTGCTACGCGCTTGGCTTCGCGCCGTGGGCAGGATTGCTTCGAGGCTTTGGTGGAAAATTTCTGCAAAGTGGTCGGCACGCGCGAGGCCATCGTGACGCAATGCCTCGAAGATTCAGTGAAGCGCCTGCGTGTGCTGGCTTGGTGGCGCGATGGCCGTTTGGAAGCGAATGTCGAGTACGACCTCGCTGGTACGACCTGCGAAGAAACGGTCAACGAAGGCAGGATCTGCGTCTACCAGAGCGGAGTGGGGGAGCGTTTTCCGCCTGCTAAACCGTTCGGGCGCGAGTCGTACTTGGGCGTGCCATGCTTCGATTCGGCGGGCAAGGTGATCGGCCACATCGCTTGTTTCGATAACCGGCCGTTGAATTCGGAGCTGCCGGATCGCGCGATTCTGGAAATGTTCGCGCAGCGCGCCGCGCTCGAATTGGAGCGTCAACGCGTATGGCAATCGCTGCATGGGCTGAGCGAGCGCGTCTCGAGCCTGCGCGGCGAAGAGTTTTTCACCGAGCTAGCGCGCAGCCTAGCCATTGCGCTTGGTGTGAGCGAGGCTTTCATCACCGAGTGCATGAACTATCCGACCACACGGGTGCACATGCTGGCGCATTGGAAGAACCCCACGGCCATGCCGTCCAGTGAGTTCGATTTAGCGGGCACGCCGTGTGAGGACGTCATCGGTACCGGCGGGGAGCTCTATTGTGCGCGCGGAGTGGGCGAACGCTGGCCGCGCGATAAACACTTGGGCTGGGAAGGTTACATCGGCATCGCTTGCCGCGATCGCGACGGACGCGTGATCGGACACATCGCCATCATCGACGACAAGCCGATGGGACCGGAACAACCCGAGTGGAGCGTGCTCAAGCTGATCGCAGAGCGCGCGGCGATTGAATTGGAGCGCAGACACTTGCCGGGAGAAGAGCGGCAGGGCACCGTACACGCGTCAGTGTAGTCTGGTCACCGTTTACCAGAGCGATTGAACAGATCTATCAGTTACCAGTATATAGCGTTGCCACGCTAAAACCGCTAGCTTTGCGCCGCAAGGAGCGCAAAAGTAAAAGCGGTGCCCTGACCCACGCGGCTTTCAACATCGATGCGCGAGCCGTGCAATTCGATGATGTGCTTGGTGATCGCCAGTCCCAAACCTGCACCGCCGCCCGCCGAGGCTTCATTGCGGTCGGCTTGGTAAAAGCGGTCGAAGATGCGCGTGAGGTCGCGCTCGTCGATACCTGAACCCGTGTCGGAGATGCGCACGCGCACGCCGTCCGGCTCACTGCGGCGCAGCGTCACACGCAGCACGCCGCCGGCCGACGTATGCCGCAGCGCGTTTTCGATCAGATTGTCGAAGCAACGCTCGAGCAGCCCGACGTCGCCGTCCACCAGCGGCAGATCTTCGGGGATGTCCGTTTCCAAGCGCAAGCCCTGTGCCTCGACTTTGAGCGCGAACTTTTGCGCGACGTCTTGCGCCAACTCGGCCACCGAGAGCGGTTCGCGCTGCAAGGTGACGTCGTGCGCTTCGAGCTTGGTTAGCTGGAATAAGTCGTTGACCAGCCGGTGTAGCCGGTCGCACTGGCGCGTGGCAACTTCCAGATAGTTGCGCATTTCGTTCGCGTCTAGGCTGCGTTGCTTGAGCAGTATCGTTTCGAGATAACCGCGGATGGAGGCGAGCGGTGTGCGCAAATCGTGCGAGATATTGGCGAGCAACTCGCGCCGCTGCGCATCGTTCTGCGCAAGCCGCTCGAGCTGATCGGTCATGCGCGCCGACAGCCCGGCGAAGGAGCGCGTCAACCGATGCAGCTCATCGTCGCCGCCTTCCAGCAGCGGTTGCAGCGCGGGCGCTTGCTTGAAGCCGGCATCTTGAAAGCTCTGCATCGATTGGGACAGCGCCCCCACGCGGCGCGTGACCAAGAAATGCATGGCAAAGGCCATGATGATCAAGAAGGCGAGCATCGCCAGCACCAGGCCGATGACGATTTCGCTCACTTCGCGCCCGGTGAGCATCTTCGCCATCGCCCAGATAAAAATCAGACCACCACCGATAACGGTGAATGAAGCGATCAGTACCCACGCTAACTTTGCGTACAAGGTCTTCATATCGCGAATGGGTGCATGGGGGGCAGGGCTGCGCGTCGAGAGAAGGCTAGCCTTCGCAATCGCGAGGTCAGGCGTCATTCCGGCGGGAGCCGGAATCTAGCGAGAACGTACGCAGCAACAACCTGGATTCCGGCTGCCGCCGGGATGACGGCGCAAGGCTCATGAGCTTAGGATGGAACTAGTCCTTCGGCGGCGTTTCGGTGAACTTATATCCCACGCCCCAAACCGTTTGCACGAAATCGGGTTTGTTGGGATCGCGCTCGATCTTGGCGCGCAAGCGATTGATATGCGAGTTGACAGTGTGCTCATACCCGCTGTGCGTGTAGCCCCAAACGTGGTCGAGCAGCTCGCTGCGCGTGTACACGCGCCCGGGATGCCTCGCGAAGTGAAACAGCAGGTCAAATTCCTTCGCGGTGAGTTCGATCGCCTTGCCGTTGAGCGTGACATTGCGTTTCTCGCCATCGATACTCAGGCGCCCGGCGCCGATCACCTGGGTAGCGGCTTGCGCGCCGGTGCTGCTCAAGTTGTCGACGCGGCGGAAGATCGCTTTCACACGCGCGACCAGTTCGGGGATGCTGAACGGCTTGGTCAAATAGTCGTCGGCGCCCATCTCCAGGCCGAGCACGCGGTCTATCTCGGTCGACTTGGAGGTCAGCATGATGATCGGTGTGTGGATGTTGCGCGCGCGCAGTTGGCGGCAGACATCGATGCCGTTCATACCCGGCAGCATGATGTCCAGCAGGATGAGATCGTACTGATTGGCTTGCGC
>CAZAWU010000167.1:5575-8718 GCA_964488915.1 uncultured Burkholderiales bacterium | reverse complement strand
GCCTCAAGCAGCCCAACGACGGTATAAACTTCGCTTCCATGCGCTTCGTTTACCGTTTCTGAAGCAGATCCCGTGAGCTACCTCGTCCTCGCCCGCAAGTGGCGACCGCGCAGTTTTGCCGAAGTCGTCGGCCAAGAGCACGTGGTGCGCGCGCTGGTGAACGCGCTCGAGGCACAGCGCCTGCACCATGCCTACTTGTTTACCGGCACACGTGGTGTCGGCAAGACCACGCTGGCGCGCATATTCGCCAAAGCGCTCAACTGCGAAACCGGCATAACCGCCACGCCGTGCGGGCAATGCAACGCGTGCAAGGATATCGACGCGGGACGCTTCGTCGATCTCATGGAGGTGGACGCCGCGACCAACACCAAAGTCGAGGAGATGCGCGATCTGCTCGACTCCGCGCAGTACATGCCGACGCTCGGGCGCTTCAAGGTGTACATCATCGACGAGGTGCACATGCTCTCACGTTCGGCGTTCAACTCCATGTTGAAGACGCTGGAAGAGCCGCCCGCGCACGTTAAATTCGTCCTCGCCACCACGGATCCGCAGAAGGTGCCGATTACGGTTCTGTCGCGCTGCCTGCAGTTCAACCTCAAGCAACTGCCCGCGGCGGTCATTGCCGGGCATCTGAGCAACGTGCTGGCGCAAGAGGGCGTACAAGCGGAACCGGGCGCGCTGCAGTTGCTTGGTGCCGCTGCGCGCGGCAGCGTGCGCGACGCGCTGAGTTTGCTCGACCAGGCGATCGCCTTCGGCGCCGGCGCGGTGCGCGCTGAGCAGGTCGCATCGATGCTGGGCAGCGTCGATCAGGAGTATCTGTTCCGCCTGCTGGAGCATCTGGCGGCAAACGACGGCAAAGCCGTGATGGCAGAAGCGCAAGCGCTGATGCAACGCAACGCTTCGTGCGAACTGGTGCTCGAACAGCTTGCCGCACTGCTGACTCGTGTCGCGTTGGCGCAAGTGGCGCCGTCGCTCGATGACGCGGAAGCCGACGCGCAGCGCATACAAACATTGGCGCAACGCCTGGCGCCGGAACTGGTGCAACTGTACTATCAGATCGCACTGACGGGCCGGCGCGATTTGCCGCTGGCGCCAGACGAGTTTGGCGGCTTCAGCATGACGCTTATGCGTATGCTCGCTTTCGAGCCTACACAAGCAGCAACGCGGCAACTAACAGCCCCAGCACCTGTTGCAAGTGCGACCGGCGCGGCGCGCGGCGCTCAAGCAAGCGCTGCACAAGCCGCACCGGAGCGTACGGTGAGCGCGTCGGCGACGAGCTCTGCGCCAGCTTTGGCGCCCGCGCCGGCGGTCCAGCGCGATGCGGCGGAAAGTGAGGCTAGCGGTGTCCGCGCACTTAGCTCGAACGACGATTGGCTCGCGCTGGTTTCCGGGCTGCAGGCCGGCGGCATGGCGCAAATGCTGGCGCGCCACTGCGAGTTGAACAGCTATGACGGCAAGCGCCTGGACTTGGCAGTGCCCCCGGAGCACAGACACCTGCTCGATCCCGCTTACCAGGAAAAGCTCACGCTCGCGATTCGCAAGAAACTCGGCGCGTCGGTGCGCGTCAATATCGCCGTGGGTGAGCGCAGCGGGGCCTCGCTTGCCGCAGTCGAGGGACAAGCACAGCAGGCGCGTATGGCAAAAGCGATCGCTTCGATCGAAGCTGATCCGTTCGTGCGCGAGATGGTTGATAATCTGGACGCTAAGTTGATCGAGTCTTCGATCAAACCGCTTTAGGAGAACGCGATGATCAAAGGACAACTGGCCGGGCTGATGAAGCAAGCCCAGCAGATGCAAGAAAATATGAAGAAAGCCCAAGAAGAGTTGGCGCGCACTGAAGTCGAGGGCCAGTCCGGCGGCGGCATGGTAAAAGTGACCATGACTTGCCACCACGACGTGCGCCGCGTGAACATCGACAAGAGCGTCATCGGCGACGATAAAGAGATGCTGGAGGATTTAGTCGCCGCCGCCATGAACGACGCCGTGCGCAAGGCCGAAGCGATCAAGCAGGAAAAAATGGGCGGCTTCGCCGCCGGCATGAATCTGCCAGCCGGACTTAAGCTGCCGTTCTGATAAGTAGGCGCTTTTGAGCAAACCGCCGTCCAGTTTCCAGGCGCTATCGGAGGCGTTGCGCTGCCTGCCGGGGGTGGGGCCCAAGTCCGCGCAGCGCATGGCCTACCACCTGGTGCAGCGCGACCGCCCGGGCGCCGAGCGTCTGGCAGCGGCGCTGGGCGAAGCGCTTAAGCGTCTGCGCCATTGCGAACGCTGTAACACTCTAAGCGAACAAGCCCGCTGCGAGCTTTGCTCCTCGCCGCGGCGCGACGCTGCTCTGTTGTGCGTGGTGGAAACGCCGGCCGATTCGCTGATGATGGAACAAACCCAAATCTACGGTGGTCTTTACTTCATTCTCATGGGGCGGCTTTCGCCGCTCGACGGCGTCGGGCCGAAAGAGATTCAACTGGACAAGCTGGTCGCGCGTGCAACCGACGGCGTGGTGAAGGAGGTCATTCTGGCGACGAACTTCACCGTCGAGGGCGAAGCCACGGCGCACTACGTGGGCGAATTGCTACGGGCGCGCGGCTTGAAGGTGACGCGTATCGCGCGCGGCATGCCGCTCGGCGGGGAGTTGGAACACGTCGATACCGGCACACTCGCGCAGGCGGTGTTTGAGCGGCGGGAGGAGTAAGGAGGCGCGGGGGAACCCCCTGCCCCCGCGCTCGTTGTTGGAGGCGAAGTCGATGGGAGTGGGTGCGCTGTGCGCACCTCGATGTAAAAGGCAACGACGGCCGAGCATTTCGGGTTGCCGGCACGCCGTCCTACAGCCGCCGTTGCTTTTCGCCTCAAAGTGCGCGCTGCGCACTCAGTATCGTCGACTTCGTTTCCCAGAACGAGCGCGGGGGCAGGGGGTTCCCCCGCGCCTACATCACAGGAGGCTTTATGGCGAAATGGCTGATTACAGTAGGTATCGTCTGCGTTGCATTGGGCTTGCTATGGCCATGGCTGGCGAAGCTCGGACTCGGCCGCTTGCCCGGTGACATCGCGGTCAAGAAAGAGGGTTTTTCGTTCTACTTCCCGATCACCACCAGCATCGTCGTGTCGGTGCTGTTGTCCATATTGCTCTGGATTTTTCGCCGATAAGCCTG
>CAZAWU010000167.1:0-5475 GCA_964488915.1 uncultured Burkholderiales bacterium | reverse complement strand
GGCCTGATGCAGGAGGAATCCGACCGGTTCACTGGTGACGGCGAGCGCGCGCTGGGCGTCGAGTTGTAGGCTAAGCGTGGCGGCCGTGCTCGGTGCGATACAGACCGGCACGCCCTCGTGCAGCGTGAACAGCGCGCGGTGCACATGACCGCAACTTACGCGCTTGACCTGTGCGTGGCGCGCGAGCAGATTCCAAAACCCCGGCGCGCGCACGCGTCCGCTGTCCATTTCGACGATGCCAGTGGCGAAGGCGGGGTGATGCATGAAAACGACGCTGGGGCGCTGGGGTTGCTCCGCCAGCGTTCGCGCCAACCAGGCCAAGCGCGCGGCATCGAGTTCGCCGTGCTCGCATTCAGGCACGACGGTGTCTAGCGCGATCACGCGCCAGCCGGCGTGGTCGAGAACGTACTGAATCGGCCCGCTCCCGCCCAAATAGCGATGCTCGGGGAACGCTCGGCGCAACGTCGCGTGCTCATCATGATTGCCTGGCATGAGGTAGTATCTCGCCGTAAGTCTCTCCAGTATTGATTTAAGCCGCATATACTCGTCAAAGTGTCCCATATTGACGAGGTCCCCCGAAAGCACGGCGAAGTCCGGGCTCGGCTGCAGAGCGTTGACGGCGTCGATGCAACGCTCTAGCGAAGCGGCGCTATCACGTCCGCCGAAAACCGCCTCGCCGGTGCGGCAGATGTGGAGATCGCTGAGTTGGGCGATGAGCATGATGCGCTGGCAAGAGAAACGCTATTCAAGCAGAAGATAGGTTACGTCAATCCATCCTGTTCGAGAGGGATCGCAGCGCGTGTGCGCGATCTGTTACGATCATTCGTACCACGTTCTGGTTCCCGTTTCATTGGAGCGTTGCCATGAAGGCAAACGTCAACGGCATCGAGATTTTCTACACCATTGACGGCGCAAGTGGGCCGTGGGTGACATTTTCACATTCGCTTGCTTGCAACAGCGGTATGTGGGACGAGCAAGTCGCGGTGTTGAAGCAAGACTTCCGCGTGCTGCGCTTCGATACCCGCGGTCACGGCCAAAGCGCGGCCGCGCCGGGGCCGTATGACTTCGTGCAGATGGCCGAAGACGTGCGCGGTTTGCTCGACGCCCTCAGGGTAGAGAAAACGCACTTCGTCGGCCTGTCGATGGGCGGCATGATTGGGCAGAGCTTGGGGCTGCGGCATCCGCAGCGCTTGCTCAGCCTGACGCTCGCCGATACTGCCAGCCGCCAACCGGTTGGCGCGGAGAAAATCTGGGCCGAGCGCATCGCGCTGGCGCGCGCGCAGGGTATGCAAGCGCTGGAGGAAAGCACGCTGGCGCGCTGGTTCACCGAGAGCTGCCGTAACGCCCAGCCGGCGACGATGCAGCGCATCGGCGCCATGATCCGTACAACGCCGGTCGAAGGTTACGCTAACTGCGGCTTTGCTATCGCGCGCATCAACTTTACCGATCAGTTGAAGGCGATCCGCTGCCCGGTGCTGGTGATTGTCGGCGAAGACGATCCCGGCACGCCGGTGGCGATGTCGAAAGAAATCCAGGCGGCGATTCCCGGTTCGGAGCTGGTGGTGCTTCCGCGCGCCGCGCATCTGTCGAACATAGAACAAGCCGCGGCATTCAACGGCGCGCTGCTGAGTTTCTTGCGCGCCAATTAGGGTCCGGCTCGTCACGGCCGCGTGCGGGGCGCACCGCGGGCTCGGCGCGAAGTTCCACAAATATTTGCGGTTCAAGCCGGCGCAGGTCTTTTCATTTGCTGATGAATTCGTATAATGCGCGCCCTTTTGCCGTGATATTGCTTGCGGTGCGGCCGGTTGTTGTGGGCGTTTCTTTCGCAATTTGTGACTGGAGGTAGCTTGATGGCCAATGAAGTGAAGCATGTGAAGTTCGATGGACGCATTTTGATCGTCGGTTTCGGTTCGATCGGCGCGGGCGTGCTGCCGCTGCTGCTACGCCACATCGATATTCCCGCCGCCAACGTCGCCATCGTCACTGCCGAGGAGCACGGCCGCGAAGAGGCCGCGCACTACGGCGTGCGCTTCATGCTCGAGCCGCTCACGCGCGAGAACTACGTGCGCGTGCTCGACGGGCTGCTGCGCAACGGTGACTTCCTGCTGAACTTGTCCATCGACGTCTCCAGCGTGGCGCTGATCGAGTACTGCGCCGCGCGCAACATCAAGTATCTCGACACTTGCATCGAGCCGTGGGTCGGCGGCTACACCGATCCGAACGTCGCTCCGGGCCGGCGTTCCAACTACGCGTTGCGCGAAGCCGCGCTCGAAGTCGGGCGCAAGAACCCGCGTGGTCCCACGGCGGTGCTGACGCACGGCGCCAACCCCGGTATGGTGTCGCACTTGGTGAAAGAAGCGCTGCTCAATATTGCGCGCGACACCGGTTTGAAGATTTCCGCGCCGCAGAGCAAGGCCGTCTGGGCCAGGCTCGCGCAGCAGCTCGGCATGAAAGTCGTGCACATCGCCGAGCGCGATACGCAAGTCTCGAAGACGCCGAAGCGTGTGGGCGAGTTCGTTAATACGTGGTCGGTGGGTGGTTTTATCGGTGAAGGCTCACAACCGGCGGAACTGGGCTGGGGCGCGCATGAAAAGCACATGCCGCATGACGGGCAAGAGCACGATTTCGGCTGCCGCGCGGCGATCTGGCTGCAGCGCCCGGGCGCCTCGGTGCGCGTGCGCACTTGGACGCCGCGCCAAGGTCCGATCCACGGCTTTCTCATCACGCACGGCGAGTCGATTTCCATCGCCGATTACTTCACCGTGAAGCAGGGCGAAAAAGTCGTCTCGCGCCCGACGGTGCATTACGCCTACCACCCGTGCGACGCGGCGGTGATGTCGATCCATGAACTCGCCGGACGCAACTGGCAGCCGCAGGAGAAGTGGCGCATCATCAACGACGACATCGTCAGCGGTGTGGATGAACTCGGCGTGTTGATCGCCGGGCATAGCAAGAACGCGTATTGGTACGGCTCGGTGCTCTCCATCGACGAAGCGCGCAAGCTGTGCCCGTACAACAACGCGACCAGCTTGCAGGTGACCAGCTCGGTGCTCGCCGCCACCATTTGGGCGATCGAGCATCCGAACGAGAGCGTGGTCGATCCGGACGATCTGCCGCACGAATACATCCTGCGCATCATGCGGCCGTATCTTGGTCAGCTGGTCGGGCACTACACCGATTGGACACCACTATTTGATCGCAGCCGCTTGTTTCCGGAAGATGTCGATACGAGCGATGCGTGGCAGTTCAAAAACGTGCGTGTCACCTAATACCATCGACTGCATAATTTGGTGAATGGTTATGAAGGTTACTTTCGAGAATATCCTGCATAGGGTATTAGTCTGCGCCCTTGCGCTTTGCGCGGCAGCCGGCGTGTTCGCGCAAGACAGAAAGGCCGCCGCGGAAATGACGCCGCCGGAGATCATGGTCGAGTTTGCGCGCGTGTCCACCGGTAATCTCGCGGACGCGGTCGACGAGATTACCGGCGCGAAAGGTTTTATGTCTCACGACATGAAACCGATCTTCAAAGCAAAGTTCGTCGGGCGCGCCTGGACCGCGAGCTTGAGGCGTGTGCTGAAGAACGATACGCGTGCCTACGCCAGCACGGCCCTGCAGATTCTCGACGAAGCGCCGGCAGGCAGCGTACTCGTGTATGTGCTGGAGGATGGGCTCGACATCGCCGGCATGGGCAATCTCATGGCCACCACAGCGAAAGTGCGCGGACTGACCGGCGCGGTCATCGATGGCGGCGTGCGCGATGTGGAAGAAGTTACGCAGATCGGCTTTCCTGTGTTCAGCCGCAGCGTCACGCCGGCGACATCCGTTGGCCGCTTGGTCGCGACCACGAAAAACGAACCAGTCATCTGTGGCGGTGTGCGGGTACGTGCGGGAGACTACATCGTTGCCGATTGGGATGGTGTGGTCGTCGTACCGTTCGAGCACGGCGTGCGCGCGGTGGAACTGATTCGCGAGTACGACGCCAAAGAAAGCAAGATGATCCCCATCATCAAGCAAGAAAAATCGATGCTCAAGGCGCTGGAGAAGTACAACCGTTATTAGTCGGTGCCCCTCGGGCGCGACGCCCATCTTGGCGTTTAACGGATTGTTGCAATCTTCCTTTGTCAAGTGGGTACAGATACTGCTTAGGTGCTGCAAGTGTTTGGCAGTGCGGGCGCCAGACATCGAATCAGCGGTTTTCTCGGAACTCCCCGAGCGCTGAACCAAGCGTGAGAGATGACCACTAACTTATTGAACAAGCGTACGAAAGTGTGGCGCTTGGGGCTAAGCTGTCTGCTTGCCCTAGGCGTACCAAGGCTCGGCGCGGCCCAACTTCAGGGCTGTCTGGTCGAGCCCTCGCACATCGCCGAGATCGGCTCTGCCGTCGTCGGGGTGATTGAGCGCGTCACTTTTGAACGCGGCGACGCAGTGCGCCGCGGTCAACCGCTTGTGTTTCTTAAGGCTGACGTGGAACAAGCTGCCACCAGTCTGGCTTCTTCCCGCGCCAAAGCCGAAGCCGAATTGCGCTCCGCACAAGCCAATCACGATTTCGCGCAACGCAAATTGCAACGCAGTGTCGATCTCCAGCAACAGAACTTTATCTCTCAGCAAGCGCTCGACCAAGCCGGCACCGAGGCCGAGCTAGCCGAACAAAAGCTCCTGCAAGCACGCGAGAATCAGCGTGTGCTGCATCGAGAACTGGCACTAGCCCGCGCGCAGCTTGCTCAGCGCACCATTGCCAGCCCGATCGATGGTGTCGTACTGGAGCGCTACGTCACCACCGGCGAGCGTGTAGAACAACAGACGATTGCCAAAGTTGCCACGCTTAACCCACTGCGCGTGGAGGTGATCGTTCCTGCGGCGTACTACAACAAGATCGCCCTGGGCATGAGCGTCACCATCAAACCCGATCTTCCCGAAACCAGCGACCGTCAGGCTACAGTGAGTTTGGTCGACCGCGTGATCGATACGGCCAGCAACAGTTTTCGCGTACGTCTCGAACTGCCCAATCCAGAAAACGCCTTGCCCGCGGGCGTTCGCTGCAAAGTCGATTTCGGGTTGGCGACTGTTGCCAAATCAACAGAACAGTTGAGAATGCGACGCACCCCGGCTCCCAATGCCAATGTTGCCCCGCGTTTGCCTAAACCAGCGGCTACGGTTGCCCCGTCACCCGCCGCGAGACTGGAGCCAGGGCTGACACCGAGTGCTTCCTTAACGCCAGCCTTAAAACAAAACGGCACGCCCGCAGCGTCGGTTCCAGTGGTACGTTCCGAGAAACCGCAACTCGTCACGCAGCAGAAGCCAACTTTCACGGCTCCGCGAAAATCTTTGGCGACGCAGTCCATACCTGTTACCAAACTGCGCCTCAGCACGAAGATCGCGCTTGGTAACCAAGCGCAGCCGTAGCACACGCAGTCGTCTATATCGCAGCAGTGAGAGCCTCACCTTGAAACTTCTCAA
Organism: uncultured Burkholderiales bacterium; assembly: GCA_964488915.1. Classification (GTDB taxonomy): domain Bacteria; phylum Pseudomonadota; class Gammaproteobacteria; order Burkholderiales; family JALYOK01; genus CADEHE01. The sequence goes on along the minus strand of CAZAWU010000167.1, from coordinate 18 downwards.
GCAACTCCTAGCCCGGTG
>CAZAWU010000166.1:5037-8739 GCA_964488915.1 uncultured Burkholderiales bacterium | reverse complement strand
GCGAGGCATACTCTTACCTTGCATCGCCTAACTCGGACGCGCGCGAGACTACCCGCAGCACGCGGCAGCAAAGATCAAGAGTGGGAGCAGGGACGTTCAATTGCTGCGCGAGCTTCAGCGTATGCGCCAGCGTTTCGTTGACCTCAAGCCGGCGTCCGCGATCCGCGTCTTGCAGAATGGATTGACGAAAACTCGGCGCGTTCGCCTTGAGTTTCTCGCCGTGCGCTTGAACGATCTTCACGGCCTCTTCTTCGCTCGCTTTCAGAAACGCCGGGCTGCTAAACCCGCTGTCCAGCAGGGCAACGCCGTGCCGAAGCGCAACCGCCGCGGTTTCGCGCATAACTCGTGCGGCGATCAAGGCCGTATCGGCATCGATGAGGAACCGCCAAGTAGGCAGGCGCGTCAAGATCGCCAGCGTGCTCACCCCCGACCAGCCGACGAACTTCGACCATTCGACCGAAGCGATACGCTGCGAACTCTGCGCCATCAGCCCAGCATCCACGAGCAACTGGGCGACGCGCTTGGCGCGCTCAGACTCGCCACCCGCCAACTCGCCTACGGTAGTCACACCCGGCATGTTGTAGTGCACCGCGCCGGGAAGATCGCCTTCGGGCGGCAGCACTTGCCCACCCAGCATGGCGACCGCGCCGAGCACCGCTTGCGCGCCGAACACCTCGGCTAGCTGATCGTTCTTCAGCACGCCGTTCTGCACGGAAAACGCGCTGCCGATCTCCATGCCGCGAAGCGGCTGCAACGCCGCCTGAGTGTCGTAGGTTTTAGTGGCCAAAATGAGCACGTCCGCGCTCTTCATGCCCTGCGGTTGCGAGAGCACGTTGCAGCGGACGCAAAACTCCTCCGGTCCGCTCACGCGCACGCCGTGCTTTGCCAGCGCCGCGCCGCGTTCACCGCGCGCGATCAACGTAACCTCGTGCCCACTGCGGGCGAGATAACCTGCGTAGATTGAGCCGAGCGCACCCGCACCGATGACGACGATGTTCATACTCATGTTCCTCCGCGAGCGATTGTAGCGCTCACGGTGAAGGCGGCTCCTCGCGCCGTTGCACGGTGCCGATAGAATTACGCACAACCATGCGTAACGCCGCCATAGCCGTTGTTTCGATGTTGAGTGCCTTGGCCGGCACGCCGTACGCCGCGGATGAGAACGCTACGTTCTCCGCGGGCCCCTTCACTACGCAGCGCAGCGACGCGCAGGCCTATATGCAACCTGCGCCGGCATTGAGCGAGCGGCAGCGGGAGATTTTCTTTCGCGGCGACGCGCACTTCAATCGGCCGTGGGTCATCTTCGGCTTGAGTGGCGGCGATTGGGGGCTCGGTCCCACCTTCGTTGTAGACCGCTGCGGCGCGTGCCACTCGAACGGCGGCCGCGGCGCGCCGCCGGCCGCGCGCGATGAGCAGCTGCACTCCATGCTGGTGCGCGTGAGCGTGCCGGGAGAAACCGCGAACGGTGCCCCGAAGCCGCACCCACACTACGGGGATCAGTTGCAAAACCGCGCGCTCCAAAGTCAAACTATCGAGACGCTGGACACTTACGGGCCCGTGCCGGCCGAGGCCGAACTGTATCTGGATTGGGAAGAGCACAGCGTCGCGTTCGCCGACGGCGAGACGGCGCGTTTGCGCAAACCGAAGTTGCGCATCGACAAGCTTGCCTTCGGCGCGCTCGGCGCGGAAACGATGCTGTCGCTACGCAACGCGCCGCCGATTTTCGGCTTGGGCTTGCTCGAAGCGGTACCGGAGCAAACGCTGTTCGAACTCGCCAAGCGCCAGCGCATGCGCGGGTTCAATGGCCGGCCGAACTACGTCTGGGATGAAACCAACCAGCGCCGCACGCTGGGGCGCTTCGGCTGGAAAGCGAACCAACCGAGCGTGCGCCAGCAAATCGCCGCGGCGGCGTGGGGCGACATGGGCGTGACCTCGAACTTGTTTCCGCGGCAGAACTGCACCGACGTGCAAATGCTGTGCCGCCGCGAGGTGCCGGGCAACGACCCCGAACTCACCGACGGTCAATGGGACGAATTAGAACTCTGGACGCTCGGCCTCGCCGTACCGCAGCGGCGCAACTGGGATGACGCGCAAGTGCAGCGCGGCGCGCGTTTGTTCGAAACCGCGCAGTGCGCGCACTGCCACGTGCCCACGCTCACCACCGCCGACATGTATTCGCGTATGCCGCAGCTTTCGCGACAAACGTTCCATGCTTACACCGATCTGCTGTTGCACGACATGGGCGAAGGGCTGGCGGACGGGCGCCCCGACTTCGAAGCCGGCGTGCGCGATTGGCGTACGGCGCCGTTGTGGGGATTGGGGTTATCCGAAATCGTGAATGGTCACGGCGCGCTACTGCACGATGGGCGTGCGCGTAATGTGGTCGAGGCGATTTTGTGGCATGGCGGCGAAGCGCAAGGAGCGCGCGAAGCGTTTCGGCGCATGCGCAAAGATGAGCGCGATGCGCTGATCAGGTTTCTGCGGGCGATTTGAGAGGCTCTTTGGCAATGACGCAAAGCACCGTTGCAATCAAAACGGGGGCACGAAACGATTCAGCATGCGCCTAATGGACGAGCAACGCTAACCGTGCCAATTCACGACTTGAAGATTCGCGAACAAGGCGAAATCCGCCACGTTGCGCGTGACCAATATGAGCTGCTGAGTGGCCGCGATCGCGGCGATCTGCGCGTCGGCATACGTCGGTGGTTTGCCGCGCGCTGACAAGCGGGCGCGCTCTTGAGCATGCCAGGCGGCCGCCGCCTCGTCATACGGCAAGATCGGAACCTCAGCTCTTATTCCCTGGTTAAGATAAACCTCCAATTCGCGCCGCCGCGCGCTTTGAACCATTCGCGTGACGCCGAACGATAACTCATGCCATGTCACCGACGAAACGGCAATTCGATATTGGTACTGGCGGATTCTGCGCAGTGTCTGCTTGTCAGGCTGCTGGCGCATGGGCTCCGCAATGACATTCGTATCCAAGAGAAAGGTCAGTTCTCCCATTTGAAGTCTCTGGCCGCGCCGCGATCGCGTAGCGAATCGAAATCCAGCTCATTCGCCTCGATGCCGGCAAAACCAGGTTGGCCGCGAATGCGTTCGATCGCCTGCCAAAGCCCCTTTTTGCGCTGGCCGACACTCCTCAACCTCGAATATTCGGCGCTGGAAAGAAGCACGGCCACAGGTTTGCCGCGGCGGGTGATCTCGACTGGACGATCTTCTTGTACTTCATCGATCAGCGCCGGAAGGCTGCTGCGCGCCTCGGCGACTGAGTAACTCTTGGCCATGATCCTGCTTTCATGTACATCTGTCTGTACATTTTACAATAACTCGGCGCTGCTTGTTTGCACACCCGGAGCCGGTGTCAACGCGCGCCGATGGTACGATGCCGATCGGGTAGCGGCCCCGCTCGCCACGGGCCTAAGTACTCGTTAATTTACGCAAACAAAGAGGCATGAAGCGAACCATGTTTAGAAACAAAACGAGAGCCGCGCTTTTCGCGGTCTGCGCCACACTCGCCGCCGGACCAGCTTCCGCTGAGGAAGAAAAGAAAGACGCCTTCGTCTGCATGGAAGAAACGCAGGAGCTGTGCGATTACAACAACAAGAATATTCAACTGTTCGTTCAAGGACGCGACGCCTTCGATCGCGGGCGCGAGATCGGTGACCTAAGCGAAGCGCGCAAGTTCGCCCGCGAACTCATCGA
>CAZAWU010000166.1:2671-4937 GCA_964488915.1 uncultured Burkholderiales bacterium | reverse complement strand
CTGCTTTACTTCAGCTTTAGATCGTCCTTGATGAACTTGGCGAGATCGACCAGCGTCTCGTCGTTGATCATGCCCTTGAAGGAGGGCATGCCTTTGCCGGCGCGGCCCTCGGTAATCACCTGCACCAGTTCTGCTTCTGAGAGCTTGGTGATGCGCAGGTCGGCGCCGTAGCCGCCTTCATTCTGGCCGCCGCGGCCATCGGCTAGGTGGCAGGTAATGCAGCCGAACTTTTCAAACGCCGCTCGCCCACCGGCGCGAGGGATAGTGATGACCGGCCGATCGCCCGTCTCTGTCTCAGCGCGTGCTGTCATCGGATACAGCACCGGCCCAAGGCTGAAGGCGCACAGCACAGCGGCTGGCAGGATGGCTATCGTTTTGCGAAAAAAAGTCATTTACTTCTGCCCTTGCTGTTTAACTTGAATTGCAGCGACTAGTCGCCGCGCCGAAACGCGCGGGGCCGAGACGAATCCCGGCCCCGCGCTACTAACTGACTACTGGTTCAGCTAACGCTTCAGTCGTCCAAAGCGAATACATACAGCATATTGCTCGGCACCTGGCCCTTCAGCTCCGGCGTGGCGCTGACAAACCATTGCGGCCATGCGCCGCCGAGGCCTACTTCGATGGCGATGTACTGCTTGCCGTCGGCCATGTAGCTGATCGGCGGAGCGTTGACGGCGGAGCCGGTCTCGAACTTCCACAGCTCTTCCAGGGTTTCGGCATCCAATGCCACGACTTGGCCTTCCGCATAACCGGCAAACACCAAACCGCCGGCGGTGGACATCAAGCCGCCCAATTGCGGGTGCTTGGTCGTGTGCTTCTTCGCAACCTTGCCGGTGGCGACGTCGATTGCCGTGATCGAACCCCAAATACGGCCGCAGTCCTGATCTTCGAAGGTGGTAAACGGCGCGCCGCCGAGGAACAACGCGCGTTTAGCACCAGGCGGCTCGGTGGTGACTTCGGTGAACGCTTTGTTGCAGCCGTCAATCGTCGGGATGTAGTAACGATTGGTTTGCGGGCTGTAGGTAGTCGGCGGCCAGTTCTTACCACCCATGTGACCCGGACGCAAGACGCCTTCCACGGTGCCGCGGCCTTTGGTCGCCGTACCACGGCCGGCAGCGGTGCCCGGGACATAGGTTTGCACATCCTTCTTCGGATCGTAGGTCTTCGGCTTGCACTTCGCATCCAAGCCGCCCGACCAATTCAGGTCCTGAACGAACTGCGTGCACCACAGCGGTTCGCCGGTCTTGCGATCCAGCGCATACGCATAGCCGTTGCGGTTGGCATGCAGCGTGGAGCGCACGAACTTGCCGTTGATCTGCGTATCGACGAAGGTGTTCTCGTTGATCGAGTCGTAGTCATACGGATCGTTTGGGGTGTGTTGGAAGCCCCACTTGATCTTGCCGGTGTCCGCATCGACCGCGAGCGTCGAGTCGGTCCACAGGTTGTCGCCGGGGCGATAGGCTGCGTCCCAATCCGGACCCGGGTTCGCCGTTCCCCAAACGATGATGTTCAGTTCGGGGTCGTACGAGCCGGTAACCCAAGTCGTGCCGCCGCCGGTTTTCCAGGCTTGGTTCTTGTCTTTCCACGTCTCGTGGCCAGGCTCGCCCGGTCCAGGAATCGTGTAAGTGCGCCAGCGGCGTTTGCCGGTCTTGAGATCCATCGCTTCCAGCCAGCCGCGCACACCGTATTCCGCGCCCGCCATGCCGGTGACGACCATGTCTTTGACGATCAGCGGCGCGCCGGTGATGGTTTCGCTCTTGCCGGGATCGGCCACTTGCGCTTCCCAAACTTTGGTGCCGTCAACCTTGTTCAGCGCCAGGATGCGCCCGTCGATGACCGGCGAAATCACCATGTCGCCAGCCAGCACCGCGCCACGGTTGTTGATGCCGCAACAGGCCACGGTAGTCGCAAAATCTGGATCCGGCGCGGGGTTGTACTGCCACACCATGCGCGGCACGCCGCCGCGCGTGTCGAGCTTGGTGACTACGCCCCAGCCGGTGGTGATGTAGAGGAAACCATCTTCGGCCACCGGCGTGCCTTCCAAGCCCGCAAACGGCCATTTGATAATTTCCTTACCGCCGCCCTGCGTGCCGCCCATCGCCCAGGTAAACGCGACCTTGAGCTTCTTGACGTTCTTGGTGTTGATTTGATCCAGGCCCGAGAAGCGGTGCGCTTCCAAGTTGCCGTGGTGGTTGAGCCAGTTTCCCGGCTCTTTCTCGCTGTTGATCAGCCGTGCCGTGGTGACGTCGCCGGCAAACGCCGAAGC
>CAZAWU010000166.1:0-2571 GCA_964488915.1 uncultured Burkholderiales bacterium | reverse complement strand
ACGCTGGCCGGATCGAAAATGGCGATGTCGGCGGCGAGCCCGGTTTGCAAGCGCCCGCGATCTTTGATGCCGTAGAAATCCGCCGGGTCGCTCGTCAGGCGACGCACACCCTGTTCCAAACTCAGCACTTGGTGCTCGCGCACCCAGGTACCGAGCAAGTAAGTCGGATAGCCGCAGTCGCACAACATATCGACGTGCGCGCCGCCATCGCCCAGGCCGATAAAGATGTCGGGATTAGCGAGGATTTCCTTCATGCGCTCGACACGGTGATTGAAAGTGGAGAGCACGAACTCATTTTCTAAGTCGTCGGCGAGCGTCAGGTCGAAGAATGCGTCGACCGGATCTTTGCCTTGGGCCTGCGCGATCTCTGTGACGCTGCTGCCTTCGTAGCGCTTCAGGTCGGGCGAGCGCACCGAGTGCACGCGCACGCGCGACCAATTGCCGAAGCTCACCGGGCGTTTCAGTTCTTCGCGGAATTGATCGCGGAAAGCTCGATCCGCGTACACTGCCGCTTGCGCGGCCTTCGATTGGTCCGCGAACACGCGCTTCCAAGAAGGGAACGGCGCGAACGAAAACGGATTGCGCATGTTCACTTCACGCGTGAGCGGCAGCGGCGAAGTCTGCGGTCGCGCGCCGCGCGCGATCAGCGGTGCGGCTTTGCGCAGCGTATCGCGCACCGCTTCGGGAATGTCGTCGCGGTCGAACATGGCGATAAAAGTCACCGGCCGGCCGCTGTGCTCGAGCAGCAGATCGAGCAGTTCGTAGCCATCGTCCTCCAGCACCGCAATCTGGCGTGTCAGCGCTACTTCGATCGCGCCTTTATTGCGCGCTTTCAGCAAACCCGCGTACGCCTGGTATTCCTCGCGGCTGGCGTTGCGGCAGGCGAGCGGTTTGCCGCCGTAGCCCATGTGCTGATTGAGCAGGGTGCTGGAAAAGCCGAAGGCGCCGGCATCGACCGCTTCACCCAGCAGCGCGGCGATTTGTTGCGTTTCTTGCGGCGTGGCGGCGCGCTCGAGCGAGGCTTCGCCCATGACATAGTGGCGAAACGGTGTCAGCGGTGCGAGAAAGCCGACGTTCAGCGCCGGCTGGGCGCGGCCGACGGCATCCATGTACTCAGGGAAAGTCTGCCAATTCCAGGTGATGCCTTTTTCCAGCACATCGAACGGGATCGCTTCGACGTTCACCAAATCGCGCATGGCCACTTCGCGCGCGGCCGGGCGGCAGGGTGCGATGCCGACGCCGCAATTGCCGAACACCACACTGGTTACGCCATGCCAGGGCGAGGGCGTGAGTGCGCTGTCCCAGCAAATCTGCGCGTCGTAGTGAGTATGGGGGTCAATGAAACCGGGCGCGACGACGCAGTCGGCCGCGTCGATCACTTGCGCTGCGCTATCGCTGATCTTGCCGATTGCCGCGATCTTGCCACCGGCTACGGCAATGTCCGCGTGGTAGCGCGGCGCGCCGCTGCCGTCGACGATGGTGCCGTTCTTGATGAGTAAGTCGAAACTCATGCGCGTCCCCTCTACGTTCCGAGAGCGAAGAGTAACGCCTTTCCGAACTCAACGCAGCGTGTTCGCCGATGCCTTGTGCTACACAAGCTTACTCGCATGGTAGAGTGACGCATCAAAGGGCTGGGAGTTCCGAATGATAATCGACGGTGGTTGTCATTGCGGTGCAGTGCGTTATCGCATAGACGGTGAGGCGATGACTCACGCGCTGTGCCATTGCACCGATTGCCGCCGCCACGCAGGCGCGCCGATGGTCGGTTGGACGATGTATCCCGCTCACGCGGTCAAACTGACCAAAGGCAGTCCAAAGGTCTACGTGTCGTCCGAGCACGGCCGGCGCCACTTTTGCGGGGAGTGCGGAACTGGGCTGTTTTACTTCAACGCGAAAGTGCTTCCGGATATCGTCGACGTTCAAAGTGCAACGTACGACAATCCCGATGCGGTACCCGCGCGCATCCACATCCAAGTCGCCGAGCGAATCGGGTGGATGGAGAACGCGCATCAGCTGCCGAAGCTCGATCGATACCCAACCGGATAGTGAGACGCGCGGCGGAGACCGTATTGCAACCTGCTAGAATTCGCCCACCCAGCCTGTTGCCAATTTAACCTTCGGTCCGCGCGTGCATCTACACATCCTCGGCATTTGCGGCACTTTCATGGGCGGCATCGCCGCAATCGCGCGTGAGGCGGGACACCGCGTCACCGGCTGCGACGCGAACGTGTATCCGCCGATGAGCACGCAACTCGAAGCGCTCGGCATCGAGCTCATCGAAGGTTTCGACGCGAAACAAATCGAGCTGAGGCCCGACGTGTTCGTCATCGGCAACGTCGTGTCGCGCGGCAATGCGTTGATGGAAGAAATTCTTGACCGCGGGCTAGCCTTCACCTCCGGGCCGCAGTGGCTGTACGAAAACGTACTGCGCGGGCGCTGGGTGCTCGCGGTTGCGGGCACGCACGGCAAAACAACGACTTCATCGATGCTGGCGTGGATACTCGAGTACGCTGGCTTGCAGCCGGGGTTTTTGATCGGCGGCGTTCCGCAGAACTTCGGCATTTCCGCGCG
>CAZAWU010000165.1:4186-8823 GCA_964488915.1 uncultured Burkholderiales bacterium | reverse complement strand
AAAAAGGAGAGCACGTGCTGAATCACGCAAAGCTGCTCAAGGTCGTTATCCTCTGCCTCTCGCTTGGCGGCCACGCCGCCGCCGACTACCCGGTAAAACCCATCCACATCGTCGTCCCCGCCGCCGCCGGTGGCTCAGCCGACCTGCGCGTGCGCCAGATCGCCAAACCGCTGGCTGAACGCTTCGGCGTCGCCGTGGTCGTCGACAACAAGCCGGGGGCAGGCGGGATCATCGCGAACGCGTTCGTCGCTCGAGCGCGTCCCGACGGTTACACCATTCTCTTCACCAATCGCGGCACGCTGCCGATCACCGGCCATCTCGCGCCTTCTCTGTCCTATGACACGCTGCGCGACTTCGCGCCGATCACGGTTGTATTGAGGGCGCCGCCGGGGCTTTTCGTGAGCAGCAGGCATCCCGCGAATACCGTTGCGGAACTGGTTACGCTCGCCAAGAAGCAGCCGGGCAAGCTGACCTACGGTTCATCCGGTATCGGCGCACCGCAGCACTTGGCCGGCGCGCTGTTCGCGAACATGGCGCAGATCGATCTGCTGCACGTGCCGTACAAGGGCGATGCAGAGATGACACTCGATCTCGTCAACGAACGCATCACCATGAGCTTCGGCGCTATCACCGCCGCGCTGCCGCACTTGAAGAGCGGCAAGTTGAAGATGCTGGCGGTGACTACGCGTGAGCGCGTGGCAAGTTTTCCGAACGTGCCGACGATTGCGGAATCCGGTTATCCGAACTTCGAATGGATCAACTGGGGCGGCTTCGTCGCCCCGGCCGGCACGCCGCCGCACATCTTGGCGAAGCTGCAGCAAGAAATCAAAGCGGTGACGAATACGTCGCAGATGCAAGCGGACTATCGCGACGCCGCCTACGAAATGGTCAACAGCACGCCGCAAGAATTCGCTGCGTTTCTCAAGCGCGACTATGCCTATCTCGGCGAGCTGATTCGCAAGTTGCGCTTGAAGTCGGAGTGAGCATCAACGATGCAGCGGACCTTCCAGTTCGTCGAGAGACCTCCCGAGCCAGCGCACACTCCACCGGTGGTCATAGATGTCTCACATCAACCACGGCTCGTCGCTTGCCAAGCAAGCACTTCGAGACCGGGCACGTCGCGGAAATCTTTCACGTCGTGCGTGAGCAACGTCAGCCCATGTTGAATAGCCTGGCTCGCAATCCACAAATCGTGAACAGCACGCCGCAAGAATTCGCTGCGTTTCTCAAGCGCGACTATGCGTACTTAGGCGAACTGATAAATGGTGAACAGCTCGCCCGCCGAGTTCGCCGCGCTGATCAAGAAGGACTATCAGCTTTACGGCGGTTTGATTTGGGAGATTGGGTTGAAGGTGGAGTGAGCTTTAGGGCGACTCAACAATGAAGGTGCCGGTGGACACCTACGACGACGCTAACGGATTCTGCAGCTTGACCCCGCGAAAACGGCTGAAGTCGCGATCGCTAGTGCACAGCGTTGCGCCATGCTCGATGGCCAGCGCGGCAAGCCCCGCATCAGTCACGAGCGGGCCGTTCACCTGCGCTTCGAGCAACAACTCACGCAAGATCGCCCAATACCGCTCGCCCGGTTCGATGATGTCCACAGCGGGAGCATCGAACCAGGTCGACACCGCGGCTTCCGCTTCGGCCATGCTCAACGGCTGCTCGAAAGCGCGCGGATTGGTGCCGATGCGTAGAAACGCGTGCACGCTCGGCCACGACAGGCGCACCGGTTCGCGGCCCGAAAAAACTGTCTCGACCCACTTGCGGCTGCGTTCGTGAAAAGGCGAACGCGGATGGTAAGCGTAGAGCAGCAGGTTGGCGTCGATGAGGATCAACGGTGCAACGAGCCTTCGAGCTGTTCAAGCAGTTCCGCGACGTTGTCGAGATTCAACCCGGGCTTCAGCTGGCCGAGATCTCGCGCATGGATGCGAAAGGGGCGCGTTTCACCACGCGCGCGCTTAGGCGCGAAGCCGCGGCGCAGCGCCTCGTTCAACGTCTCTTTCATCGACTTACCGCTGCGCCGCATCTCGGCTTTCAGCTTAGCCGCAGTGTCGTCGTCCAACGTTAAAGTAGTCCGCATGTGGAGATGCTATCGCGACGACATCATGATGTCAAATCACCTGCATCGAGATAGTTCCAATCAAGCCTCACACAAGAGAGGACTTATGAGTATCTTTTCGTCAATCGCTCGGGTTCTTTTCTTTGCAGCTATGCTCATAGCTGTACCTATTTCGAACGCATTTGCCGTCAACTATCCATCGAAGCCGATCAAAATCATCGTACCCGGCCCGGTCGGATCACCCGGCGACCTGCGCACACGTGAAATCGCCGCACTGCTTGCACAACAACTCGGCAAACCGGTAGTGGTCGAAAACAAGCCCGGCGCAGGGTCAACGATTGGCACAAGCTTCGCTGCACGCGCGACGCCGGACGGCTATACGCTGCTCTACACATTCAACGGGCCGATGGCAATGGCGCCCCATCTGGTCAAGGAACCCGGCTACGACGCACTCAACGATTTCGCGCCCATCATCCGATTGGGCTCGCAAGCGATGTTGCTGGTTGTGCCTGCGTCGTCCCCGCACGCGGATGTTCGCTCGCTTGTCGCGGCGGCGAGGGCACAACCCGGCAAACTGTTGTACGGCTCTTCAGGGATCGGCAGTGTCGGTTTTCTTCCCGCAGAGACGTTCAAGCGCGCGGCGGGCAAGATCGATGTGGTACATGTGCCGTACAAAGGCGACAACGAAGTGGTGCAAGACTTGGTCAGCGCTCGAATCAATTGGTCTTTTTCGACCATGACCGCCGCACTACCGCAAGTTAGGGCTGGCAAACTTCGCGCCCTTGCCGTCACCAACAATGAGCGGCTTTCCGTCCTGCCGGAGGTGCCGACCATGAAAGAAGCGGGCTACCCGGATCTGGAATGGACCAACTGGGCCGGTTTCGTCGCTCCTGCCGGCACACCGCCCGCGATTGTCGAACGGCTTTTTCGCGAGATCAGTACCGCGGCGAGCAACCCACAGTTCAAGGCGCGCCAGGAAACGCAGCTGGTGACGCTCAATTTGGACGGCCCCGAAAAGTTCGCCGCCTGGATCAAGCGCGAGCATGCGCGCATTGGCGCACTGGTGCGCGAGATCGGCCTGCAGCCGCAGTAACGGTTATATGCGACTCATGCGACTTCTAACGTATTGGGTATGTAGCTGCGCTTTACTCGCCATCGCCCCGGCGGCGCCGGCGGACGACTTTCCCGCCAAACCGATCAAGATCATCGTTTCAGCACAAGTCGGCGGCGCGGCGGACATCTCCACACGCAAAATCGCCGCACTCGCCGCGCAGCGCCTCGGCCAACCGATCGTCATCGACAACCGCCCGGGCGCCTCAGGCAACATCGGCACCGCGCTCGGGGCGCAGGCCGCGCCGGACGGTTACACCATCACTTACTTCGTGCGCACGACGCTGACGCTCAATCCGCACATCTACGCGAACACCGGCTTCGATACGTTTAGAGACTTCGCGCCGATCATCGTTTCTTATCGTGGTCCCGCGCTGCTGTTGGTGAAGGCGGATTCGCCAATTCGTACGGTGACCGATCTCATCCGCGCCGCGAGGGAGGCGCCGGGCAAGCTGCGCTACGCATCCGGCGGCACGGGCGCGCCGACCTATCTGCCGATGGAGCGCCTGAAGCGAGCGGCAGGCATCGATCTCTTGCACATCCCATACAAAGGCGACTCGCAATTTCTGCCAGAGTTGGTGAGCGGCCAAGTCGAGGCGGCGTTCGCTTACTCCGCAAGCGCGCTACCGCTCGTCAGAGGCGGCAAGCTGCGCATTCTTGGCGTGAGCTCCATGCAGCGGTTCGGCCCCTACCGGGTGTTGCGCCTATCGCTGAAGCCGTGCCAGGCTACGAGGAAATCATGTGGTCCGGCTTCGCCGCGCCTGCGAAGATTGCGCCGGAGCGCTTGCGCAAGATCCATACAGCGCTGCAATTCGCGCTGCGATCAGCAGAGCTGAAGCCTTACTTCGACGGGCTCGGCTACGAAGCGGTCGGCGGCACACCGGAGGAAGCGGCGGCGCAGTTGAAAACGGATTACGAGCGCGACGGTAAGCTGGCTAAACAACTCGGCTTACGATTGGAGTGATCAGTGTACCCGCGCCACCAACACATTGCGCACCTTGAGCGCAGTGAAGCCCGAGAAATCTCAATCGGCCGACCACAACTGCGTGACGCCGTGAAACAAGCAAATCGCAGCGATGCGCGCATCTTGAATCGCACCGCCCCGCGCTTTTTCCTTGACCACCACCGCTTCCAGCGAGTCGAGGTAGCCCTCGTCTTCGCCGATCAGCGCAAGATTCGGCGAGGCGGCGAAGAGCGCTACGGCAAGCTCGTCAAAGCCCTTGGCCTGGGCTTGAATTGACCCATCATGATTTCAGCCAAATACCAACCGAAAGTGCTTGCCCGAGCCGCAGCGAAAAACGCTGAAGCCAGCGGAATCGATCGTGGCGATCGCCTGTGTGTTCGTGCGCTCTGCCAGCACAACCAGCGAGGCGTCGGCGAAGTCCATCGGTTGATCGTGGTAGCGGGCGACCAGCTCGTGCATACGCTGCAGCGCGTCCTCACCGAGTTCCACGACCCGCAGCGCCAT
>CAZAWU010000165.1:0-4086 GCA_964488915.1 uncultured Burkholderiales bacterium | reverse complement strand
GGACTACGAGCGCTACCAGAAGATCGTGCAGGCGCTGGGGCTGCGCATCGATTAAGTCGCGGACCACTGTGGTTACCGCTTACCGGTGACCCAACGCCGCACCTCAAGACCTCGATTCTGCGCAAATGATGTGGGCGTTGCACCAACTACCACCAACACTTCGAGGAGCCGATCATGAAACCATGGCTTGTTTCTAGTCTTGTTTTTCTAGTGGCGCTGACGACCAATAGCCTTGCCGAAAACTTTCCCAACAAGGCGATCAAGCTCATGATGCCGTTCCCTGTCGGTGGCTCGGCTGACGTCGGCGCGCGCAAGTTTGCGCCGTTGCTCAGTCAACAACTTGGCGTGCCGGTCATTGTCGACAATCGTCCCGGTGCTGCCAGCAATATTGGCACGGCCTTGCTCGCCAAGTCCGAACCCGATGGCCATACGTTGGGCTACATCTTGACCAGCACCATGGTGGTCAACCCCCACATCTACAGCAACCCTGGCTTCGATCCGCTGCGTGACTTCGTTCCGATCACACTCACTGTGAAATTCCAAGGCATCCTGCTCGTGCGCGCGGGGTCGCCGTTCCGATCGGTGGAAGATTTGATTCGAGCAGCGAAGGCGCAACCAGGCAAACTGTCTTACGCCTCGGGCGGTGCGGGCTCTCCGGCGCACCTGATGATGGAGCGGCTGAAGCAGTTGACGGGGACCGATCTGCTGCATGTGCCGTACAAAGGCGAGGCGCAGTACTACCCCGAACTCTTAGCGGGACAAGTCGATGTGGCATTCGGTTTCTCCGCTTCGGCCTTGCCGCAATTGCGTTCAGGCAAATTGCGCGCCCTTGGGGTGAGCGCAGCGCAGCGCTTGCCCTCACTACCAGAAATACCAACACTGGCGGAGGCTGGCGTGACCGGCTACGACGAAAGCATGTGGGCTGGCTATGCTGCGCCTGCCGGCACGCCGCCCGAGCGAGTGCGCAAGTTGCAGCAAGCGTTCCATACCGTACTGCGCTCCCCGGAATGGGTCAAATTCGTCGACGAGCTTGGCTACGAAGTCACACCAACGACGAGCGAGGAGGCCATGGCACGGCTCAAGGCCGACTACGAGCGCTACGGCCAGATCGTCAAAACGCTGGGCTTGCGTATTGATTAACTCACCCAGCGGCGCCCCTAGGCCGAATGTAGCCTACAGATGTGGGATTTTGCCCGCGCCGTACGCACGCTAGCATGTGCCACGCGTTAATTCGCCAAAAGGACACTCGATGAACCTGCGTTCCTGCATCATTATCATGGTGGCGATGATCTTTCTTTTCAGCGCTTCCGCGGCGGAGAAGAAATCCAGTTCAAGTGCAGGCGCTGCAAACGCGGAGCTCCGCCATGACCTGGCACGCGGAGCACAGTCCGGGCCCGGGGTACAGAGGGGTGATGCTGCAAAGTAAAGAGAAGCAGCCGTTCCCAATGCTTTTGCGTGGCGGCCGGCGCTTCGAGTGATTGCATCGAAAAAAGAGGCGATCCATGTTCAAACTCATGTCCCGCTGCGTTGTGCTTGCTATGTCGGCGTGGTTGATTCTTCCCGCGTGGGCGGAGAAGAAATACGGCCCCGGCGTAACCGATACCGAGATCAAGATCGGGCAGACTTACCCATACAGCGGACCGCTTTCCGGCTACGCGACGATCGCCAAGGCGCAGGCGGCTTACTTCGCCAAGATCAACGCCGAAGGCGGCATCAACGGGCGCAAGATCAAGTTCATCAGTGTCGATGACGCGTACCAGCCGCCCAAGACGGTAGAGCAAACGCGCCGCCTGATCGAGCAGGAAGAAGTGTTATTTTTGTTCGGCAACTTGGGCACACCCACCAATAGTGCCATTCACAAGTACGTCAACGCCAAGAAGGTGCCGCACATCTTTCTCGCGACGGGCGCGACCAAATGGGGCGACCCGAAGAACTACCCGTGGACGATGGGCTGGCAGCTCGCCTACCAAACGGAAGCGCGCATCTACGCGAGTTACATCTTGCAGAACAAGCCTGACGCCAAGATCGCAGTGCTCTATCAGAACGACGATTTGGGCAAGGACTACCTCAAGGGACTGAAGGACGGACTGGGCGCCAAGTCGAGTGCCATGATCGTCGCGGAAGCGACGTACGAATCCGCCGAGCCAACGGTGGACTCGCAGATCATCGCGCTCAAAGGCTCTGGCGCCAACACCTTCATCGGCTTTGCCGCGGTGAAGGCCGCCGCGCAGGCTTTGCGCAAAGTGCGCGATCTGGGTTGGGAGCCGCTCTACATCACGCCGCTGACCGCCTCCTCGATCGAGACGGTGTTCAGGCCCGCCGGGCTGGACAAAGCGGTTGGCGTCATTTCCATAGGTTTGCAGAAGGATGTGCACGATCCGCAGTGGAGCGACGATCCCGCGGTAAAAGAATGGCGCGCCTGGATGGCCAAATACTATCCCGATGGCAACCTCGCTGAAGGTTTCAACGTGGCGGGCTATATGCACGCGCAAACGCTAGTGCAAGTGCTCAAGCAATGCGGCGATGATCTCACCCGCGGGAACATCATGCGTCAGGCGGCCAACCTCAAGAACCTCGAACTATCGATGTTGTTGCCCGGCATCAAAATCAACACCGGCCCGACCGACTACTTCCCGATAGAGCAAGCGCAAATGATTCGCTTCGATGGTGCAAAATGGGTGCGCTTCGGCCCGATTCTTGGACAGGAGTAGCCCGCTCGGTCCGGATGACTTGCTTAACAAACGGAGGAGAACAGTGAACCATCTCGTTTCACGCTGCGCCGCACTGTTGTGTTGCGGTCTTCTGGCCGGGGCCGCTTGGGCCGAGAAGAAGTACGGCCCGGGTGTGACCGATACCGAAATCAAAATCGGTAACACCGCACCCTACAGCGGGCCGGTTTCCGCTTACGGCACCATCGCCAAAACGCACGCCGCTTACTTTCGCAAGATCAACGACGAGGGCGGCATCAACGGGCGCAAGATCAACTTCATTTCGCTGGACGACGCTTACAGTCCGCCGCGAACGATGGAGCAGGTACGGCGCTTGGTCGAGCAGGATCAAGTGTTCGCGCTGTTTCAGAATATCGGCACAGCGCCCAACAGTGCGATTCAGAAATACACCAACGCCAGGAAAGTGCCGGCGCTTTTTATCGGGGCTGTCTCGGAAAAGCTCGCCGATCCGCGCAATTTTCCGTGGACCATGCCCTGGAATGCCCCCGCCACGCTGGATGGCAGCGTGTTCGGCAAATGGCTGTTGAAGGAGAAGCCGGCGGCTAAGATCGCCGTGCTCTACCAGAATGACGATCTCGGTAAAGATTATGTGCGCGGGTTGAAGACTGCTCTAGGCGAGAAAGCGGCTTCGATGATCGCCGCCGAAGCAAGCTATGAGACGAGCGATCCGACCATCGATTCGCAGATCATCACACTCAAGGCTTCCAGCGCCGACACCTTGTTCGCCGCTGTGACGCCGAAATTCGGCGCGCAGGCCATTCGCAAAGTCTACGACATCGGCTGGCGGCCGACCTTCCTGTTGAGCTACACAGCGTCTTCCGTGGAAACGGTGCTCAAACCCGCCGGCTTGGAAAAGTCGACCGGCCTAATTACGGCGTACTACACCAAGGCGGACACGGCAACTTTCAAGGACGATCCCGCTTATCAGGATTACCTGGCCTTCATGAAGAAGTATTACCCCGACGGCGATCCGAACGACGCCGCCAACTCCTACGGCTACGCCGCCGCTCTGTCGTTTGCCGATCTATTGCAACGCTGCGGCGACGAGCTCACGCGCGAGAACCTCATGCGCCAAGCGACGACGCTCAAGAACGTGCAGAACCCGATGCTGCTGCCCGGCATTCTGCTCAACACGTCCCCCACCGACTATCACCCGATCGAGCAAATGCAGATGCTGCGCTTCGACGGCGCGCGCTGGGTGCGCTTCGGCGAAGTGATTGGGCACGACTAGCCAACACTACCTAGGAGTACAGGCTTGAAAGTCTCATTGAATGTCACTCTCACCGTTATCCTGTCGCTAGTGTTATGGAATAGCGCCCACGCGGAGGACTACCCGAGCAAGCCGATCAAGATCATC
>CAZAWU010000164.1:0-8880 GCA_964488915.1 uncultured Burkholderiales bacterium | reverse complement strand
ACCGCGCTCGACGTCACCACGCAGGCGGAGATCTTGAAACTCATGCGCGAACTGCAGCGCGAGAACGACACCGCCGTGTTGTTTATCACGCATGATTTCGGCGTGGTGAGCGAGATCGCCGACGAGGTCGCTGTGCTGCAGCGCGGCCAGCTGGTCGAGCAGGGCGCGGCGCAACAGGTCCTGCGCGCGCCGCAGCACGAGTACACCCGCATGCTGCTGGCGGCCGTGCCGAGTTTGACGCCGCGTAAGCAGGCACCCGATTCTGCGGCCAAGGCGGCACCGGCGCTGGCTGTGCGAGACCTGAGCAAGATTTATCACGGAGGTTCCTGGTGGCGGCGCCACAGCGTCACTGCCGCCGAGGATATCCACCTTGAGGTGCGCCGCGGCGAGACGCTCGGCGTAGTCGGTGAATCCGGCTCGGGCAAGTCGACGCTGGCGCGCCTGGTCGCCCATCTCGTTGACGCCAGCGGCGGTACGGCCACGCTGTACGCACGCGAGGACGGCCGCGCCATCGGCCCCAACGAGCGCGACTTCCGCCGCCGCGTGCAGATCGTGTTCCAGGACCCCTACCGCTCGCTCAATCCGCGCCGCACAGTGGGCGCGGCGCTCATTGAAGGACCGATGAATTTCGGCGCCACGCGCGCAACTGCTTGGCGCCGCGCCGAGGAACTCATGACGCTGGTGCGCTTAAGTCCGGATGCGCTCAAGCGCTACCCGCACGAGTTTTCCGGTGGACAGCGCCAGCGCATCTGCATCGCGCGCGCGCTGGCCTGCGAGCCGGAACTGCTGATCGCCGACGAGGCGGTGTCCGCACTCGATGTGTCGGTGCAGGCACACGTGCTGCAGTTGCTCGACGAGATCCGCCTGAAACTTAACCTGACGATGCTGTTCATCACGCACGACTTGCGTGTCGCCGCGCAAATCTGCGACCGTGTGGTGGTCATGCAGCACGGGCGCGTGGTCGAGCAGGGCGATGTGGCGGAGATTTTTCAGCGGCCGCTGCATGCGTATACTCAGGCGTTGTTGGCGGCGGCGCCAGGGCGGCATTTTGAGTTTGGACCCCGCCGTCATCCCGGCGAAAGCCGGGATCCAGCGGCGATGCCAAAAGAGCCTGGATCCCGGCCTGCGAAGGCGGCAAGGCCGAGCTTTGCCCGGCCTCGGTGGCCGGGATGACGCAACGGACTGGTTGGACATGACGAGTGCAACCCTGTGTCTACATCCTCGCCAGCAAACGCAATCGCACACTATATGTCGGCGTCACCTCCGACTTGCTCCAGCGCGTCTGGCCACACAAGGAGGATCTGGTCGAGGCTTCTACTAAACGCTATGGTATGCACACGCTACGGAAATGGAAGTTGGAGTTGATCGAGAAAACAAATCCCGAATGGAGCGATGTGTATCCAACGTTGCTATGAGTGACACCGATTCGAGCTTAGGCGTCATTCCGGCGCAAGCCGGAATCCGGTGTGGACGCCGCAAAGAACCTGGATCCCGGCTTGCGCCGGGATGACGACATCATCCCAAGCCCCTAATCTCATGAGAATAGCCATCGCCGGCTTCCAACACGAAACCAACACATTCGCCACCACCAAAGCGAGCTTCGCCGACTTTGAGCGCGGCGGCGGCTGGCCCGCTTTGCAGCGCGGCAACGATATGTTCGATGCTGTGGCCGGCATCAACATTCCGATCGCCGGCTTCATTGAAGCGATGCGCAAATCGCCGCACGAACTTATGCCGACCGCGTGGGCGGCGGCAAGCCCGTCGGCGCACGTCACCGAGGATGCTTTCGAGCGCATTGCCGCCATGATTGTTGAGCCATTGCGGACGCGGCGACCGGATGCCGTCTATCTCGACCTGCACGGCGCCATGGTGACCGAACATCTCGACGACGGCGAAGGCGAACTGCTGGGGCGCGTGCGCCAAGCGGTGGGCGAGCGCGTGCCGATTGTGGCGAGCCTCGATTTGCACGCGAACGTCACGCCGGCGATGCTGCAATTGGCGGATGTGCTGGTGGCCTATCGCACCTACCCGCACATAGATATGGCCGACACCGGCGCGCGCGCGGCGCTGTTGCTGCGACAGTTGTTCGAGGGCATGAGCAAGCCGAGCGTGGCGGTGCGGCGCATCCCCTTCATCATCCCTATCAACGCGCAGTGCACCGACTTGCAGCCGCTGCGCGGGGTGTATGACGCGCTGGCGCGGCGAGAGGGCGGGGCGCTCAGCACGTTGTCGTTCACACCGGGCTTTCCGGCGGCGGATATCGAATACTGCGGCGGCACGGTGTTCGCCTACTCGGCGAATGCGACGGCGGCGCAGCAGGCGGCCGATGCGATCGCAGACCTCGTCGAGCGCGCCGAGAGCGAGTTCGACTATCCGGTATTCGAGGCGGACGAAGCCGTGCAGCGCGCCATGCGCGCGGCGCAGAGCGCGAGCAAGCCCGTGGTTATCGCCGATACGCAAGACAATCCCGGTGTGGGTGGCGATTCCGACACGACCGGTATGCTGCGCGCGTTGCTCAAAGCTGGCGCCGAGCGCACCGCCGTGGACGCAGTCGCGCTGCTTAAGCGCAGCGCGGTGGGCATCATGGTCGATGCGGAAGTCGCGCACGCGGCGCATCGCGCTGGCGTGGGCAAAACTATCGAAGCCGCGCTCGGCGGCAAGCACGGCCTGCCCGGTGATACACCGCTTCAAGGACGCTTCCTCGTGGAGAGCCTGTCCGATGGAAAATTCGTCTGCAAAGGCCCGTTCTACCGCGGCGCGCGCATGGACTTAGGCCCTTCGGCTTGCCTGCGCATCGACGGCGTGCGCATCGTCGTCGCATGCGTGAAAGTGCAGTGTGCCGATCAAGAGATGTTTCGCTATGTCGGCATCGAGCCGACCGAGCAGGCGATCTTGGTCAACAAGAGCTCAGTGCACTTCCGCGCCGACTTCGCACCGATCGCGCAGGAGATCATCTCAGCGAAAGCGCCCGGTGCGATGCTGGCTGATCCTGGGGAATACCGCTGGACCAAGTTGCGGCGGGGCGTACGCCTGAAGCCGAACGGGAGGGCGCTTTGAGTCTTATACTCATGCCTGGATACGCCTATCGCTGAATATTAAAGGGATTCTTAAAATCATACATCTGGGTTGTTAAGAACGCGCGACCAAAATCACCAACACCGGGGCACCTTTGGCCGCTCGGACGCGTCAAAGCGTAAGGGTTTATACTGTGACGCTGGCTAGCCGTGCCTCTGCCGGGAGGGCGAGCCGGCGACAATGATAACTACAGTCTCGGAGACAGATGGTGGAGCGCATATCCAAACCGGCCCGTATGGTCGTGGCGGCGCTGGTTGCCGGCGGGGTAATCGGCGTAGGTCTATTGTGGGCGCAAGATAAGGCCAAGCAAGACGGCCCCGCTGCGGTTGGCACGGTGAGCGCGCCGGCCAAGCCTGGGGAAGCGCCGGCGGCAAAACCGGGCGATAAGCCGGCGGGGCCGGCTGCGGGTGGCCCGCCGACGGTGCCGATCAAGGCTGTGCCGGTGCGCGTGGGAGTGGTGACCAACGATGTCACCGCGGTGGGAACGCTGCTCGCCAACGAAGCCATTACGGTGCGTCCCGAGATTGACGGGCTGATCCAGAGCATCCACTTCGATGAGGGCCAATCGGTCGGGCGCGGTGCGCACTTGGTGACGATCGAGCCGTCCGAATACAAAGCGCGCCTGTCGCAGGCTCAAGCCGACGTGGTGCTGGACCGGCAGCGTTTGCAGCGCGCGAAGGATTTGTTCGCGAAAAAGTTCATCAGCCAGCAAGCGCTCGACGAAGCGCAGGGCAACTTGGCGCGCTCGAACGCGCGCCGCGAAGAGGCGGCGGCGCGGCTAAAGAAAACGGTCATCAGCGCCCCGTTCACCGGCACCATCGGCATGCGCTCGGTCAGCCCCGGCCAATACGTCAAGGCGGGCGATAACATCGTGCGTCTAGAAAGCACCAGCCCGATCAAGCTGGACTTCAAGGTGCCGGAGACTTTCTTGTCGCGCATCAAGAAGGATCAAGAAGTCCAGGTGCGCGTCGACGCCTATCCGGCTGAAACTTTCGCCGGACGGATCTACGCGATCCAACCGGGCTTGGACGAGCAGACCCGCACCGTGTGGCTACGCGCCAACGTGCCGAACATGGAATCCAAACTGCGCCCGGGCATGTTCGCACGCGTGTCGCTCATTCTTGAGAAAGTGGGCGATGCTATTGTGATTCCCGAACAAGCGATCGTGCCGAAGGGCAATGATTCGCTGGTGTTGAAGGTCGTCAACGAAAAAGCCGAAGTCGTCAAGGTGAAACTCGGCACGCGCCGCCCCGGCGAAGTGCAAGTGTTGGAGGGATTGGCCGCGAACGACGTTGTGGTCACTGACGGCCAGGCCAAATTGATGATGATGCCGGGCGCCAAAGTAATGATTCTGCCGTCTTCGGCACCGGCCGCAGCCGCCGCGCCGGGTGGGCCCGGTGCCGCCGCACCTGCGCCCGCGCAGCCACAGCAAGCGAAGCCGAACGGCGCGAAGTCGTAAGTTCTTTGCCCTCACCCCAGGCATGGGGAGAGGGTTGGAGTGAGGCGTTTCCCGCTCAGAAACTTCAAAGCCGCCGCCGGACGAAGCAAAAGCACATGTAAGAGGTTCCTATGTTCCTACCCGATCTATCCATCAAACGCCCGGTGCTCGCCACCGTCATGAGTCTGCTCATCGTTCTGGTCGGCGCGATGTTGTTCACGCGCCTGACGGTGCGCGAGTATCCCAACATCGACGCGCCGGTGGTGTCGGTGCGCACGGTCTATCTTGGCGCGAGCTCCGAGATCATCGAAGGCCAAGTCACCCAGCAGCTGGAAGATCAACTTTCCGGCATCGAGGGCATCAAGGCGATCAAGTCGCAAAGCCGCGAAGAGGTGAGTCTCATCACCATCGAGTTCCACCGCTCGCGCGATGCCGACTCAGCCGCCAACGATGTGCGCGACCGCGTGGCGCGCGCGCGCCAATTCCTACCGCAGGGCATTCGCGAACCGGTGGTGCAGAAGATCGAGGCTGACGCGCAGGCCATAATCTGGCTGGCGTTCTCGTCGCAGAAAGATACCGCGCTGGAGATCACCGATTACGCGGACCGCTACGTCATCGACCAGCTCAAGATCCTGCCGGGCGTGGCCACGGTGGTAATCGGCGGCGACCGCCGCTATGCCATGCGCTTGTGGATCGATCGCGACCGTTTGGCGGCCTTCGGTTTGACGCCGCTCGACGTCGAAAACGCGCTGCGCAGGCAAAACCTGGAAGTGCCGGGCGGACGCATCGAGAGCAAGAGCCGTGAATTCACCGTGATGACGCAGACCGACATGCGCAACGAGGAAGAGTTCGCGAATCTCATCATCCGTGAAGTCGGCGGCTACTCGGTGCGACTGCGCGATGTGGGCCGGGCGGAGTTGGCGGCGGAAGACTGGCGCAAGATCGTGCGCGTGAACGGCAATGAAGCCGTGGGCTTGGGGGTGGTCAAGCAATCGACCGCGAACACGGTCGAAGTGGCGCGCGCGGTGCGCGCCATCGTACCGAAGATCCGCGCTAGTCTGCCGGAAGGCATGAACCTGCAAGTGGCTTTCGACTCCGCGAAGTTTATCGACGAGGCGATCAAGTCGGTGTACAAGACCATGGCGGAAGCGATGGTGCTCGTGGTGCTGGTCATCTTCTTGTTCCTGCGCTCGTTCCGGTCGACGCTGATCCCGTTCGTCACCATTCCGGTGTCGCTTATTGGTTCGTTCATCTTCATCTACGCGCTCGGCTTTAGCATCAACATCCTGACGTTGTTAGGTATCGTGCTCGCGATCGGCTTGGTGGTGGACGACGCCATCGTTGTTTTGGAGAACATTCACCGCCACATCGAAGAGGGCATGAAGCCGATCAAGGCAGCTCTGCAGGGCAGCCGCGAGATTGCCTTTGCGGTGGTGGCGATGACCATTACGCTGGCCGTGGTGTTCGCGCCGCTAGCCTTCATGCAAGGCAACACCGGGCGCTTGTTTACCGAGTTCGCGTTGACTGTCGCCTCGGCGGTGCTGGTGTCGGGTTTTGTCGCGCTGACGCTGACGCCGATGATGTGTTCGCGGCTGCTGAAGCACGAAGCCAAGCACGGCTGGTTCTACAACGTCACCGAGCGTTTCTTCAACGCGATGAACAACGGCTACAAGCGCACGGTTGGGCGCTTGGTGAACGCGGCGCTGCCGAGCCGGCTTGCGTTCTTCGCCATCGTGTATGGCGTCGTGGCGCTCGCGGGCTGGTGGATGTTCAAGCAGACGCGCGAGGAACTCTCGCCGATGGAAGACCGCTCCTGGTTTATGACCATGGCGATCGCGCCGGAGGGCTCCACCGTCGGTTACACCAACGAATACTCGTTGGAAATGGAGCGCATTCTGCAAACGCAGGTACCGGAGATTACCGAGAGCTTTGTCGTGGTGGCGCCCGGATTGGAAAAACCCAACCCTGTCAATATCGCCATGTCGTTCAACATGCTGAAGTCTTGGGGCGAACGTGACCGCAACACCCTGGCGATCGTCGGCGAGATGGGCAAGAAATTGGGCGGCTTGGCCGGCGTGATGGCGTTTCCGATCCCGCCGATGTCGCTCGGCGCGAATTTCCGCGATACCGCGGTGGCGTATGTGATTCAAGCACCGACGTATGAGAAGCTGTCCGAGTACCATGACAAGATCATGGTGAGGCTTCGCGAGCCCGGCGCGCCGGTGGCGAACCCGGATTCGGACTTGAAACTCAACAAGCCGCAGCTGCGCGTAAGCGTCGACCGCGACAAGTCCTCCAGTATCGGTGTGGAGGTCGACGACATCGGCCGCACGCTGGAAACGATGCTCGGCGGACGCCAAGTCACGCGCTTCCAGCGCGACGGCAAGCAGCACGACGTCATCGTGCAAGTCGAAGACAGCCTGCGCACGCAGCCGACCGATCTGACTTCGATTTTCGTGCGCAACAAGGCGGGCGAGTTGATCCAGCTATCGAATCTAGTGCACGTGCGCGAAACTGTGGCGGCGAAGGAACTGAATCGCTTCAACCGCCAGCGCGCGACGATCATTAAAGCCAACCTGCCGCCGGGCGCCACACTCGGTCAGGCGCTCGACTTCATGGATAAGATCGCCACCGACGTCATGGGGCCACAAAAACAGGTCGACTACGACGGCCGCTCGCGCGAGATGAAAGAGTCCAGCGCCACGCTCTGGGTAGCATTTGCCTTGGCGATCGTGTTCATTTACCTGGCGCTGGCAGCACAGTTCGAAAGTTTCGTTAGTCCCTTCGTCATCATTTTGACTGTGCCGCTGGCGTTGGTAGGGGCGTTGCTGGGCTTGTTCCTATCCAACAACAGGGCAGGGGTGCTGATCGGCTCGCTGTTCGGCGCGGATATTCCGCCCGAAGCTTTGGCATCGGTGGGCGGTACCTTGAATGTGTATAGCAAAATCGGCTTGGTCATGCTCGTGGGCTTGATCACTAAACACGGCATCTTGATCGTGGAGTTCGCCAACCAACTGCGCGAGCAAGGCAAGAACAAGTATCAAGCCGTGATCGAAGCTGCGGCACTGCGATTGCGACCGATTTTGATGACTACCGCCGCGATGGTGCTCGGTGCTGTGCCGCTGGCGCTGGCAACGGGTGCCGGCGCGGAAGCGCGCAACGCTATCGGCGTGGTGATCGTCGGTGGGTTGTTGTTGGGCACATTGCTAACGCTATTCATCATCCCGGTGGCGTATACGCTGCTGGTGCCGACCCAAGCACGAATCGTTACCGATGAAGGTGAGGTCGTTCGGCAAGCGCCGCCGCAACCCGTGCGTACACCCGTGGTCGTGGGTGCGGGTGGCGCTGCGCTGAAACCGCACGCGCCGCAGGCAGAAGTGGATTAATGCCCGGGCGGCCGGCAGCGTCCGCAGGCCCGAGGTTGAACTTTGTCTGCCAGCCCCAACGTTAGTGGTCGCTTCCCCCGAACGCGCCACAATGTGTGGCGCCGCCTTGGTGCTCGAAAGGACCCCATGCCTCTGCGCAGCGTTACCCGCATCATCGACTCGGTTAGCACGCTCGAAGGCGGTGGCTTTCCCGTGCGCCGGCCGTTTCCAGTAGCCGGCCTGTCACATATCGATCCGTTCCTGTTGCTCGATCACCTTGGCCCGGTGAACTGGGCGCCGCGGCAGGCGATCGGTGCGCCGGATCATCCGCATCGCGGTTTCGAAACCGTGACGTATCTGCTCGAAGGCGCCATGCAGCACAAAGATTCCGCCGGCCACCGGGGCAAGCTCACCCCTGGCGATGTGCAATGGATGACGGCGGGCGCAGGGGTGGTGCATTCGGAGATGCCGGAGAGCGCGTTTTATGAGCGCGGCGGCGTCATGCACGGCTTTCAGATTTGGGTGAACTTGCCGGCGCGCGACAAGATGATCCCGCCGCGTTACCAGGAAATTCCGTCCGCGCAGATTCCCGAATGGGTCGGTGCCGACGGCGCCGCCACGGTGCGTGTTATCGCGGGCGAACACGACGGCAAACGCGCGGTCATCGCCACGCGCACACCAATCATGCTCATGCACGCGAAGCTGAACGCGGGCGCGAGCGTTGCGATCGATGTGCCGCCCAATTTGCGCGCGATGTGCTACGTGATCGATGGGGCTTTTGCCTTCGGGGCAAACAGGCTGCAAGCAGCGGAAGGGCAGTTGGCGCTGTTCGAAATGGAGGGCGCTGTGTCAGCCGAGGCGGCGAGCGCGGGACAGTTCTTGCTTCTGGCGGGGCAGCCGCTCGACGAACCGGTGGCGCGCTACGGTCCCTTCGTCATGAATACGCAAAGCGAGATCAAGCAAGCGATCACCGACTACAACGAAGGCCGTTTGGGTAAGATC
>CAZAWU010000163.1:0-9052 GCA_964488915.1 uncultured Burkholderiales bacterium | reverse complement strand
CTAGTGCAGTGCTTCACTCTTAATGCCACAAAAGATGGCAAGAAATCGAGCCATACCGCGTTGCAAATCCTCGCGAGGTGTTCAACCTCGCTGCGGTTTGCGCCTTGTCTGACTCGATTTTCGCCATTTTTGTTCGTGCTCCCGCCTGCATGGATGCTCACATAAGTAGCATTAAGAGTGAAGCACTACACTAGATTCCGATGGCATCAGCCGTTTGCCAAGACAATGTTGACGGCGCTGAGGCGGCCTAGCGCGAGATTGTCCGTGGCGGAACGCGCGCTGACACCTGACAAGCGTGCGGCGATTTGCAGAGGGGGGAGAACTTCGCGGGCAGCACCGCGCCTGACCGCGCTGCCCGGCATGCCGTACACGATGCAGCTCGATTCTTCTTGGGCGATGGTGAGCGCGCCGGCTGCGCGCATGGCCAACAAGCCCGCGGCGCCATCCGCACCCATACCACTTAACAGCACCCCAATCGCGTTCGCCCCAGCGCTCACTGCCGCCGATTCGAATAGCACGTCGACGCTTGGACGGTGATGCCGCAGCGGCGGCGAGTGGTCGAGTTTGAGCATGAAGCGCCCTTGCACGTCCCTGCAGAGCTTCAGGTGAGACTCGCCGGGGGCGATAAAGGCTTGGCCAACCCGAGGGCACACTCCGTCTTCCGCCACGCTTACGTGCAGCGCACTGATCTGATCCATGCTGCGCGCCAGGTTATAGATATGCTGGGGTGGCATGTGCTGGACGATAACCACGGGCGCACAGGCGCGCGGCAAGTTTCCGAGCACGAGTTTGAGCGCTTCCGGCCCGCCGGTGGATGCACCGATAACGATGATGGTGCGATGCACGCTAACGTCCGCCCGGATTGCGCGACTTGTCCGCTGCTGTCGCGCCCAAGCTCGCGGACCACGAGCTCGCCGGCCGCCAATTGCTCATCGCTTGTTGCGCCAACGCCTTGCCTTGTCCGGCAAGCTGGTACACCGTAGTGCCGCACAGCGTCACCAGATCCCCACAGCGAGTGTAGTTTTCGGAGTGCCCGGCAAAAAAGAGGCCCTCCGGATGCATGAGCACCGCGAACTTGCGCAGCAGCTTCTCCTGCGTCGGGCGATCGAAGTAAATCATAACGTTGCGACAGAAGATCGCGTCCAAAGGCGGGCGCACCGGCCAGGTCGCGTCGAGCAAGTTGACTTGCCGAAACACGATCATGTTGCGTAGTTCCGGGCGTACCGTGGCGGTGCCTGCCGCCTTGTCTACGACAAAAAAGCGTTGCAATCGCTGCGGCGAAACCTCGGTCAACTTGGACAGCGGATAGACCCCTTCTTTGGCACGCTTCAAGACCTGGGTATCGATGTCCGTCGCCAAAACTTTAACGGGCGGATTAAAGCTGTTGAACTGCTCGACCAAGATGATTGCAATGGAATACGCCTCTTCGCCGGTTGAGCAAGCCGCGCACCACACCACCCGGTGCGCGTGACTAAAGCGCGCCTCAGTCAAGTGTTTACCCAAGAACGGGAAGTGGTGTGGCTCGCGAAAGAAATACGTTAGGTTCGTGGTGAGTGCGTTGATAAATTCTTGCCGCTCTGACAAATCGCCGCGCTCGAGCAAATTTAAGTAGTGCCCGAACGAACTCAAACCCAGCGCGCGCAGCCGGCTGATCAGGCGACTTTGCACCATTTGCTGCTTGTTCGGGCCAAAGACAATGCCGCTTTGCGCGTACGCAAGCTTGGTGATTCGCTGGAACTCCTCGGTTGACAACGCCGGTGGCTGTGGAAGCGCGGCCGCAGGAGCGGTCCCGGCGTTTGCACTTTCCGGGTAGTTAGTTAGGCAGCGTTCGGGCAATGGCATCTCGAGGCCAAATCTCAGTCACACGGGCGTTGAAACCGGTCCCACCGGCCGGCTCTGAGAAGTAACGGGAACCCCTTAGGGTTCTTAATACAGGCTTTGGCTTGCGTTCTTGTAGGAAATGAACCGGGTTACTGTCGAACCGTCCGAAAACGCGCGGCACACCGACACCGGAAAAGCCAGGAAAAGCCCTTGCTATTCGTGCCTTCAATACCTCGGCCGCGCTCCGATAATGAGCCCACATCGAACTAGAGAAATTGCGATGCCGCAGTTCGTTTGCTCGAGTTTTAAAGAACACCGCCGGCCGGCCGTAACCATACTGGCCACAGCCAGATTCCTGGCTGGGCCGTGTTGCGCGCGCATCGATCGGAATTCTTGCCGTTCCAACTACTGAGGTTCTAATGAGCGATCTTCCTGCCGAATTGGGCACCGTCGAACCGCAGCTCTCAACCGAGCCGCAGCACAACTGCGGCGGGGACAGCTTATCTGTTGGTCAGCCGGACGCCCCCGGCTTCGGCGCCGCCCTCGCGACGTGCCGCGGACCTTGGCTTAGTGCCGTGTTCGGTGTGCTCGCCCTGTTCGCTGCACAGGCGGCTGGATGCTCCACCGCCATCGTTGCCAGCGCCGCGGCTGTTTTGATGCTGCTGGGCCTTGTGCTGAGTTACACGCAGGCGCAGCGTCAGGCCCAAACAGTACACGCAGCCGTCGAACACGCCCGCGAAGCCCTCAGCGCCGAACACGCCGCACAAATGGACATCGTCTGCCGCGATGTGTCCGATGTCTCCGCGCAACTGCTACCCATCTGGTCTGGACACATGGCGGACGCGCGCGGACAGATGGAAGCTGCGATCACCGCGCTGACCAAACGCTTTGACGGCATCGTTCGCCAATTGAGCGACGCGGTTGAAAACTCCTACCGTGCCGCCGGACTCCACGCGACGAAGGACGACCAGCAAACGCAAAACATCTTCGAACGTGGCGAGAACAAGTTATCGCAAGTGATCCAGTCCTTGACCGAAGCGCTCGAAGAGCGTGCCAAGCTCGTCAACGAAATCAATGCGCTGGTTCAGATGACGGACGATCTCAAGGCGATGGCAGCCAATGTCGCCAGCCTGGCCGAGCAGACCAATCTGCTTGCCCTGAATGCCGCAATCGAAGCGGCGCGCGCCGGTGAAGCCGGGCGCGGCTTCGCCGTGGTCGCCGACGAAGTGCGCAAGCTTTCGACACGCTCGGGTGATACAGGCCGACGCATGACGCAGGTGGTTGAAACCATCAGCGACGCTATCGCCTCTTCCTCCCTGCGCGTGCAAGAGTCCGCGCAGCAGGATGCCTCATCGATCAAACGCTCCGAAGCGATGATTCGCGGCGTATTGGGTGAATTCCGCGAAGTCGCGCGCAGCTTAACCGACGCGTCGGACGCGCTGCGGGCGGACAGCGACACGATCAGAGGCGACGTCGCTGCTTCGTTGGTCGAATTCCAGTTCCAAGACCGCGTCAGCCAGCTATTGCACCACGTCGAATCGAGCATCGGGCGGCTCTCGGAAGATCTGCAATGGAGCGGAGGAACGCCGAAAGCGATTACCGTCAAGCAGTTGCTGGCCGAGCTCGAGGGCTCTTACACGATGGCCGAAGAAGTCGCACGCCATCGCGGCCAGCGCGGCACAAAGCCGCAAGAATCAGAGATTACTTTCTTCTAAGGAACGTAGCATGGCAAAGACAATTCTCATCGTCGACGATTCCGCTTCATTGCGCCAAGTCGTCAGCACCGCGCTCAAGGGCGCGGGCTACGACGTCTTGGAGGCCGTGGACGGTAAGGATGCGTTGGGCAAGCTCAAGGGACAAAAAATCAATTTGATTATCAGCGACGTGAACATGCCCATCATGGACGGCATCACCTTCGTCAAAGAGGTGAAGAAGAACGCCACCTACAAGTTCACGCCGATCATTATGCTGACAACCGAGTCGCAAGAGGGCAAGAAGCTCGAAGGCCAGTCCGCCGGCGCCAAAGCATGGGTAGTGAAGCCTTTCAAACCCGAGCAAATGCTCAACGCCGTGTCCAAGCTGTGTTTAGCGTAGGAAGGTAGTCATGGAGATCGCTACCGAATCGCTCGGAGCCGTCACACGCTTGCGTTTGAGCGGTGAGCTGACCATCTACCACGTCGGCGAACTCATGACCGCGTTGCAGTCCGCGCTAACGCAAGCGGATGAACTCGAGCTCGATCTCACCGAGGTGAGCGAGCTCGACAGCGCCGGATTTCAGCAACTCTATCTCGCCAAGCGCGAAGCGCTGCGGCTGGCCAAGCAACTGCGCCTCGCGGGCCATAGCGAAGCGACACGTCAAGTGCTGGAGCTCTACCGCATGGAAGCCTACTTCGGCGATCCGGTCTTGATTCCGGCTGCCGCCTCGGCGCAATAGCGGAAGGAGCAATCGCATGAGTCTCGATCCTGGCATCCAAACATTTCTGACCGAAAGCAGCGAGTTATTGGAGTCCATGGAGGACGCCCTGCTGCGCTTGGAAGACACACCCGGCGACAGCGACTTGATCAACGCCGTATTCCGCGCCGCGCACACGATCAAAGGATCGGCTGGACTATTCGGGTTCGACGCGATCGTCGCCTTTACGCATCAGGTAGAAGGCGCGCTCGATCGCATTCGCGCCGGCAAACTGGCTTTCGATAGCACGCTCGGCGCATTGCTGCTGCGGTGCGGCGATCACATCCGCGCGTTGATCGATCCTATCGCCAGCGGCCAAGAAGCGTTGCCAGATGTAATCGTCTCCGGGCAGCAGCTACTTGCTCAGATACCGGGCGAGTCCAAGCCCGCAACCCCCAACCAGGGTGGCGCAGCCACGGTCGCGGCCGAACAACAGCCGCAACCTGAGCGCAATGCACACACGGCAAGCACGGAACATTGGCACATTTCGCTGCGATTCGGCACGGAAGTGCTACGCAACGGCATGGATCCGCTGTCGTTCCTGCGCTACCTGGGAACCATCGGCGACGTGCTGCATGTGACCACGCTACTCGACACCATGCCGGCGGCAGACCAAGTCGACCCGGAATGCTGCTACTTAGGCTTCGAGATCGCACTGGACAGTGGCGCCGACAAAGCCACCATCGAGAGCGCCTTCGAGTTCGTGCGCGACGATTGCCGCATTCAAATACTGCCGCCGCGCAGCAAGTTGTCCGACTACGTCGATCTCATTCAATCGCTGCCGGAAGCCACCGAGCGCTTGGGCGAAATTCTAGTGCGAGCGGGCGCGCTAACCGAAAGCGAACTCGCTACCGCCCTGCAGCTACAAGCACACGCGGCGGCCAATCCGCAACCAGGCACCACCGCTCAGCCGATCGGGGAAATTCTGGTCCAACAGAAAGCAGTCGAACCGGCTGTGATCAGCGCTGCGTTGGAAAAGCAACAGCAAAGCCGCGCCAGCAAGAGCGAGGAGGCGCGCACCGTGCGCGTGGACGCCGACAAGCTCGACCAGCTCATCGATTTGGTCGGCGAACTGGTAATCGCGGGGGCCGGCTCTCAACTTCTCGCGCGGCGCGCCGGGCAAACCGCAATCGTCGAATCGATGTCAACGCTGGCGCGATTGGTGGAGGAGGTGCGCGACAGCGCCCTGGGTCTACGCATGGTGCAAATCGGCGGCACGTTCCAGCGCTTTCAGCGTGTCGTGCGTGAGGTCAGCCGCGAACTCGGCAAAGACATCGGTTTATCCATCAGCGGCGCGGAAACGGAACTCGACAAGTCCGTCGTGGAGAAGATCGGCGACCCCTTAATGCACTTGGTGCGCAACGCCATGGATCACGGCATCGAATCGGTCGAGGCGCGCCTCGCCGCCGGCAAGCCCGCCAAGGCCACGGTTGCACTGCACGCCTACCACGACTCCGGCAGCATCGTTATCGAAGTCTCGGACGACGGCGCCGGGTTGAAGCGGGACAAAATTCTCAACAAAGCTATCGAGCGCGGTTTGATAAGCCCTACACAAACCCTGACCGACAGCGAAGTCTACAACCTCATTTTCGAAGCGGGCTTCTCGACGG
This sequence comes from uncultured Burkholderiales bacterium, assembly GCA_964488915.1. Classification (GTDB taxonomy): domain Bacteria; phylum Pseudomonadota; class Gammaproteobacteria; order Burkholderiales; family JALYOK01; genus CADEHE01. The sequence continues at coordinate 3,169 of CAZAWU010000163.1, read as the reverse complement.
CAGATCAGCTTTCTAACCTGTCCGGCCGCGGCGTCGGCATGGATGTCGTTCGGCGCAATGTGGAAGCCCTGCGCGGCACCGTTCAATTGGACAGCAAACCAGGCCTCGGCACTACCGTGCGTATCCGGCTGCCGCTGACACTGGCGATCATCGACGGATTCTTGGTCAACGTCGCGCGCTCGCACTACGTGATTCCGCTCGACATGATGGTCGAGTGCCTGGAATGCGCTGATCAAACGCGCGATCTAGCGCGCCGGCAAGGCTATGTCGATTTGCGCGGAGACGTACTGCCGGTGGTTTGGCTGCGTGATCTCTTCGCCATCGAAGCCGAGACGCCACGGCGCGAGAACATCGTCGTGCTGCGCTTCGGCAGCGAGAAGGCGGGTCTCGTTGTCGACGAGCTGTTGGGCGAAGCACAGACCGTCATTAAACCCTTGAGCAAGCTGTTTGCCTGCGTTAAAGGCATCAGTGGCTCATCGATCCTCGGCAGCGGTGACGTTGCGCTGATTCTTGACGTACCCGGATTGATCCAGAGCGCGTGCGATAAACGCCCGGTGGCGCTTACAGCGCCGGCGCCCGCTGCTGCTTGATCACCGTACATGCATTCTTTTGGCTTATCTATTCGTTCTGATTAAAGGAGTCTTCCGTGTTTAAGAATCTCTCTATCGCGCAGCGCCTCTTTGGCGTTCTCAGCATTTTGTGCGCTGTCACATTCAGTATCGCGGCGATTGGTTGGCAGGCGATGCACAAAATGGTTGAGGGCCTAGAGGTAGTGTATGAGGACAACATACATCACATCACAAATCTAAAGCGCATCGCCGATCTCTATGCGGTCAACATCGTCGACACCAGTCACAAAGCTCGTAACGGCAATATCACAATCGAAGAGGCCCTAAAAAGCGTACGCTCTGCCAGAGCCGAAATCAAAACCACTTGGGAGAAAGTTGTGGGTATGCCTTTGGAGGAGCGCGAGAAGCAAGCGGCAGCTAAAGTGGCGGCAGCCTCTAGAGTAGCGGACGCATCTCTTGACAAATTAGAGCTGCTGCTGCAGGACAAAGACCAAGACGGTCTAGCGAACTTCACTATCTCGGAAATGTATCCCGCCATCGATCCCGTTGGCGAACATATTTCCACCATGATTGACATGCAAATCACCGCAGCCAAAGCAACGTACGAAGCCACCGAAGCGCTCAAGGCCAAGAGCGAGCATTTGTTCCTGGGGATCGTGATCGGAGGAACTTCCATTGCTCTAATCATCGCTTTCTTCACCGTGCGACGGATTTCCTCGTCGATCAAGTTGTTGAGCCTAGTCGGTGATGAGATGGCGAAGGGTGATTTCACTCGCGAAATCCCCGTGGCCAACGGCGGAGACGAAGCCTCCGCGCTTCAGAATACGTTGCGCGACATGCAAGCGCGCTTGAGCGGCATCATCGGCAACGCGCGCAGCATCGCCGATTCGCTGGCGGGCGCCTCGGAGCAAGTCAGCTCCACCGCACAGTCGCTGTCGCAAAGCGCAAGCGAGCAGGCTTCGAGCGTGGAAGAGTCCTCCGCCTCCGTCGAACAAATGTCCGCTTCGGTCAATCAGAATAGCGAGAACGCCAAGATCACCGACGGCATGGCGCAGCAAGCTTCGCGCGAAGCCGCTGAGGGCGGCAAAGCGGTGACTGAAACCGTCGAAGCGATGAAGCGCATCGCTGAGAAGATTAGCATCATCGATGACATTGCCTACCAAACCAACTTGCTGGCGCTGAACGCAGCCATCGAAGCTGCGCGTGCCGGTACGCACGGCAAGGGTTTCGCCGTGGTCGCCACTGAAGTGCGCAAGCTGGCGGAACGCAGCCAGATCGCCGCGCAAGAGATCGGTGGCCTGGCTACCAACAGCGTCGGCATGGCCGAGCGCGCAGGCAAACTACTCGAAAGCATGGTGCCGGCGATTCAAAAGACCTCCGACCTGGTGCAGGAAATCTCCGCGGCCTCCGGCGAGCAAGCCAGCGGTGTCAGCCAGATCAACGCCGCCATGAGCCAGTTGAGCCAAGCCACGCAGCAGAATGCCTCCGCTTCCGAAGAGCTCGCGGCGACCGCAGAGGAACTCAGCAGTCAGGCGCAGCAACTGCAGCAAGACATGGCCTTCTTCAAACTCTCCGGTAGCGCGGCGCCGAGCGTCAAGCCGGTGAGCACGGGCAAGACGAAGGCCGTCGCCGGTTCGGATGTCGCGGCAAGCGGCGGAGACGATTCCAACGAATTCGTACGCTTCTAGGAGCCCAGCATGGCCGCACTGTTGGGTAGCAATAGCTCGCTCGAGGAAGAGAGCGAGGAGCAGCATCAGTACTTGAGTTTTCGCCTCGGCGCGGAAACCTACGCACTCGGCATTTTGGGCGTCAAGGAAATCATCGAATACGGTGGTCTGACCGCCGTGCCGATGATGCCAGGCTTTGTGCGCGGCGTCATCAATCTACGTGGACGCGTAGTACCGGTGATCGACCTTTCGCTGCGCTTCGCGCGTGGCGAGACCGTGCCGGCGCGGCGCACGTGCATCGTCATCGTCGAAGTCATGGCCAACGAGCAGCGTCAGGACTTGGGCGTCATGGTCGATGCGGTCAATCAAGTCATCGAGATCCCACCGGCTGATATCGCGCCGGCGCCCGCTTTCGGCACCAACATCCGCGCCGAGTTCATCAGCGGCATGGGGCGAGTCGATGGCAAGTTCGTGATCGTGCTGGATGTCGACAAAGTGTTCTCTATCGACGACATGGCACTCATGGGGCAGACCGTGCAAGCGCTGCCCGCGCCAGACGCAGCAGCGGCGTAACCATGAGCGAAGTTTTACTCAACATCTCCGATCAGGAGTTCAACGCGCTGCAACGCTTCATTTACGACGCAGCGGGTATCAGCCTATCGGACTCGAAGAAGTCACTGGTCTGCGGCCGCTTGATGAAGCGGCTGCGCCACTACAACTTGCCGAGCTACGGCGCTTACCTACGCTTGATCACCAGCACCGGCCAAGCGGCTGAATTGCAGACGGCGATCGACCTGCTCACCACCAACGAGACCTACTTCTTTCGTGAAGGCAAGCACTTTGAGTTTCTCGCCAAAACAGTCATTCCGGCGCATCCCGGCGGGCGCGCTCTACGCATCTGGAGCGCGGCTTGCTCAACGGGTGAGGAACCCT
>CAZAWU010000162.1:0-9060 GCA_964488915.1 uncultured Burkholderiales bacterium | reverse complement strand
CACAAGCTGTACGGCCATGCGCTGGCGATCAACGCCGGTTGCACGGCTTATTTCCTGGCGCAGATTCCTATTCCGCGCGCCGGACTAGCCCACGCATTGTCAGTACGCATCTATGAGGCGTACTTCGACGTGCAGCGCGCCGCCCATGCGGGGCAGGCGCTCGACATCGACGGCCTCGCACGGCTAATGCCCGAAGTAGTGGAAAGCAACGACGGCGCGCTGCTTAGCGCGCGCGTGCTCGCCACGCACCGTCTTAAGTCGGGCGCTCCAGCGGGCGCCATCGCGCGCGTCGCCGCAATCGTCGGCGGCGGCACGCCCGAGCAGGCGGACTGCGTCGGCCGATTGTTCGAAGCGTTCGGTGTCGCGTTCCAGATCGTCGACGACGTCCTAAACCTGCGCGGGTTCGAGGAGAATCGAAAAAGCCGTGGCGAGGACATCACAGCCGGCAAAATTACAGCGCCGGTGGCAAGAGCGATGGGACTACTCGCGCGCGCCGAGCGGCGCGAGCTTGCCGCCATTCTCGCCTCGAAGCCGGCGGAGCGGGCGAGCATCCTTCGGGCGATTGCGCTGATCGAGGGCTGCGGGGCGCTTGACGCCTGCGAGCGCGAAGCACGCGATCTCATCGAGTCGGCCTGGGCGGAGGTGGATCCCGTCATTCCTGATTCCCATTTCAAGGTGCGCTTGCGCGCCTTCGGATGGTTCATTCTCGATCGGAGCTACTGATGCAGCAGGGCGCCATCACGGTTGCACCGCAAGACGAGGCGTTGCATGTGCCAGCGAAGGACCCGCTGTGGAGCGAATCGTTCTATCTGAATTTCGCCGACCGCGCTGGAACGCTCGCCGGATTCACCCGCCTCGCTCTGCATCCGCTGCGCAAACAGGCTGAGGGACTGGTTTGTCTGCATCTTCCGCACGGCAAAATCGGCATCACGCATTGGTTCGACTTGATCGAGCCGCCGAACAACGGTGGGGTGCGCACTCGAGCGCTGGTGCACGAATGCCTCGAGCCGCTGCGGCGCTGGCGCATCCGTTACGAGGGGGATCTCTTGGTTTTCGATGGCGCCGCACAGATACCCGCCAGCGTCGATTCGAGCGCATCCCCAGCGGTAACCGAGCGTGTAACGGTCGATCTCGAAATCGTCGGCCTGCACGCACCCTTCTACTACCCCGCGTATCAGAAAGCAAAGGCCGGCCCACCCCATCTCGAGCGATCACCTGTCAGCTTCGCGCGGAGGCTCCGGCGCGCGTTGCATAGACCGCGCGAGATCGTGTCCGCGCTCAACGCTCGCAGCGGACGCCACTACGAGCAGTCGATGCAGGTGCGCGGATCGATCACTATCGCGGCCGAACAATTGCCGTTCGATGGCACGGGGCATCGCGATCATTCCTGGGGACCGCGCGATTGGTCCGCGGCGCATCGCTGGCGCTGGCTGAGCGGCCAAATGGATGGCTTCGCGTTCAACGCCATGTACCTAACGATCGCCGGAACGCATGTCACCAACGGCTATGTCTGGTGCGACGGGTGCTGCACGCCGCTGCAAGCGTTGGAGCTGGAGAGTACGCTCGACAGCACTGGTCTCGCGGGCCGCGACATTCGGCTTCGACTGACCGCGGCCGGAGTCCGCTACGACATCGAAGGTGAGGTGCTCGCCAACGTGCCTTTGCCGATCGCCGGACGCGGTTTTTCGTCGATGTATAGCGTCGGCCGCGCACGCTATCGTTGCGGAACACGTACCGGATACGGAGTTGCTGAATTCCTCGAGCGCCTCTATCCATGATCATTCCACTCGACAGCGCAGCGGCGCGGGATCCGGCGATCGCGGGCGGCAAGGCGAGCTCACTGGCGCAATTGCGCGCGGCGGGATTTCCGGTACCCGATGGATTTGTGGTGACGGCGGTAGCAGATGCGAGCGAGGATCTTGCCGTGCACCTTCATGCCATGATCGAACGCGAGGGACCCGGCACCAGCTTCGCGGTTCGCTCATCCGGCCGCGCGGAAGACTCCGTGGAGGCCAGCTTCGCCGGCCAGTTCGACACCGTACTTGACGTGAGCGGCATCGACGAGATCGCTCAGGCGATCCGCCATTGTTTCGCCTCGTTCTCCAGCGTACGCGCACAGGCTTATCGCCGGGGACACGGTCTTGATGAATCCGGCGGTGCTGTCTTCGTGCAACGCATGGTGGACGCCGACGTTTCCGGAGTGGCTTTCAGTGTTGACCCGATCAGTGGGGCGGAGAACCGCGTGGTGATCGACGCTGCTGCGGGCCTTGGCGAAACGGTGGTCGGTGGCCGGATTACACCCGATGGCTTCGCAGTGGAGAAGCGATCGCCACAGCGCATCGAGCGGCGGCTTGCCGGCGGCCGAGCATGCCTCGACGATACCGCGGTTCGCGCTGTCGCCGCGTTGGCATGTCGTGTCGAAGCCCACCGAGGCGCGGCCGTAGATATCGAATGGGCATTGCAGCATGGACAGGTGTATCTGCTGCAAGCTCGCCCCGTCACAGAGGTCGGTTCAAGGCATGCGAGGGCTTCGCTTCCCCCTCCTGGATGGGTGCCGCAGCTCAACACTGTCATCGACCCGCGCTTCCCGCTTTACTCAAACGGGAACGTGAGCGAGATCCTGCCGGGCTGCGTCACGCCGTTGACGTACAGCATGTTCTCGAAAGCCGTCGAACGCTCCTTCCGTCATCTCGCGCAATCCGTAGGTTCGATGCCCGATGTGGGCGCCGCGCCGATCGTGGTGGGTTTCTTCTACCATCGCGTGTACCTGAACGTGTCGTACTTCATGACGGCCGCCGACAATTCTCCCGGGGCCTCGCGCGACACAGTCTATGAAGATCTGATCGGACCGCCCCACGAGCGGCATCCTGCTTGGCGCCCGAGTGATTTCCTACCCTGGCGGCTGTGGAAAGCGGCGCGGATGTTCCTGCGCTTCCTCTCTATGCAGGGGCGGCTGGAAATGGATATCGACGCCTGCCGCCGACGCTACCAGATCGAGCGGCAGAAGTTCGATCAGGTCGATCCGACGCAGCGCTCGTCGGCGGAGCTTGCGCAGTGGCTCGCGCCCGACGAATCGGCGCTTCTGCCGGCGATCGTGCATATCCGTGCGTCGCAGTTCGCAACGTCCTCTTTCTCGACGTTGCGCAGTCTCGCTCGAAAGTGGCTCGGAGACGAGAACGGCGCGCTGGCATCGTCGCTGGTCACCGGAATCGGCTCCCTTGCCAGCGCGAACCCAGCCTGCCGTCTTTACGCCTTGGCGCGGGCGGTGGCCGATGAGCCGGCGCTGCTGTCGCTCTTCACGCAGGAACCGGATGACGAACGGTTGCTGGCACGCCTGCGCTCCACGAGCGATCAGCGCGCCGCGGGATTCGTCGCAGCGCTGGACGACTTCATCGCCCATTTCGGGCATCGCGGCTATCGTGAAGCGGAGTTTCGCGCTCCGGTGTGGGCCGAGCAGCCGAGCGCGGCGCTCGCCCAGGTGCGAGTGCATCTCGCCCCCGGAAGCGTTTCACCGGAGACGATTGCCGAGCGACAGCGTGCTGTCGGCGAGGCCGTGCGGCGCGAGGCACTGTCGCGACTATCCGGATGGAGGCGCCGTTTTTTCGAGAGCGTCCTTACGTCGACTCGCACACACATCGCGGCGCGCGAGGAGATGAAGGACCTCCTGCTGCGCTTTCTTCACCTCACGCGGCAAGTGATCGCAGCGTCCAAGGAACGTTTGGCTAGTACGCTTTTCGATCCGGATGACATCTACTTCCTGCTCGATTTCGAAGTAGCCGCCATCCTTCGCGGCGAGTGGACGCGCGACGCGGTGCAGGAGCGGGTTCGCGCGCGGCGAAAGGACTTCGAGTGGTGCCTCGGCGTGTCCGTGCCGAAGGTTCAGCAGGACGTCGCGCGCTGCTTCATCGGCGCAGAGTTGGATCGCCGCACTAACGCTTTGGCCGGCGTGCCGGTGAGCCCCGGTGTCGCCGAGGGTCGCGCGCGCATCGTGCTCGATCCGACGCACGCCGCGATCGCTCCGGGAGAGATTCTGGTGGCGCCGGTCACCGACGTCGCTTGGACGCCGCTCTTCCTGCGCGCATCGGCTCTCGTGGTGGACGTCGGCGGGCCGCTGTCGCACGGTTCGATCGTCGCGCGCGAGTACGGCATCCCCGCGGTGACCGCGGTCGCAGGTGCGACGCGTCGCATTCGCTCGGGTGATTTCATCCGTGTTGACGGCACTCGAGGCACCGTCGAGGTTCTCTCCGCGGCCTGAGGTGTATGAGAGCAGCTGAACCAGCGGCCGTGCGCAGGCTGCTCAAGCAAAAAGGGCAGCAGGCCTTTCTCGATCTTGCCCTGCGCTACGGTAAGACGTACCGCCATCAGCGCGCGATCATCACCTGTGAACCGGAGCTCGTGCGCGCGCTGCTAATGGATCGCGCGAATACGCAGCAGCGCCCTCGGACCTACAAGCTCATGGGCAAGCTGCCGGGAGCGGACGGGATCCTGTTCAAGGACGGTGAGGCCTGGCGCACGCGCGTGCGTGCGCTGGCGCCGGTGTTCCATCGAAACTGCGTGGACACATTTCCCACCGTGCTTCACGACATGGCGGCCGCGCACGCTAGGCGTTGGCAGGAAAACGGTGGTGGTGTCGACTTGTACGGCGCGATACTGGACTTGGGGGCCGAGTCGGTGCTGGCGATGGGTTACGGCCTCGATCCGGCCGATACGAACGCCAATCGCTTGGCGCGCGCGCTCGTCGCGTACAAGCAGTTCACGATGGGCAGCGATACGCGCCGCCGGCTTGACCGCTTCGATTCGGGTATTGCGCGCTGGCTGGCGCTTCCCTGGGCTGTTGCCGGTATCTTCACGATGTGGCGCAAGATGAAGGATGTGCGGGCCGCCCTCGAGAGCGTGCTCAGCGCGGATGCGGAGACATCGGGGCGCTTCGGATGGGTCAAGCTACTCCGCAAAGCGGGATTGCCGCCGTCGCAGTTGGCGAACGAGATCAATCATCTGTACGGCGCCTTCAACGCCATTGACTACATCGTCACCGCGGCGCTCGTCGAGTTGGCGCGCAGTCGCAAATGGACCGAGCGGCTTCGCGGCGAGCTGACTTCGGTGCTGGGGAGCGAGCGTGCGCCGACGCGAACCGACCTGCAGCAACTGCCGCAAACCAATGCCTTCATGCTCGAGGTGCTGCGCCGCTACCCGGTGTCCATGGGCGTGGTGCGTCGCGCCGGGACGGACCTGCAAGTGGCGGGCGAGCGCATTTCTTCAGACTCGGAAGTGATGATCTCACTCTATGCGCTGCACCATCATCCGGAGTTCTGGGGCGATGACGCGCTTGAGATGAAGCCCGAGCGATGGCTGTCATCCACTTCACCGGCCGTCGCGTACAGCTACGTTCCGTTCCTTGAAGGCCCGCGCAAGTGCATCGGCCGACACATGGCGCAGCTGCAGTTCGTCGCTGTGCTCGCGGCCGTCATTCGTCGCTTCGACCTGCGTCTGCTCGCCGAGCCGACCCTTCCACCTTTCCTCATTCCACGCTTCGGGGCACCGATTCCGTTCGAGATGCGGCAAATTTCGTGACTTGTACGGGCTGTCACACCATTCCGTTGATCGGCCCCACGCTAGAAACCATGGAACAAGCTGAGCCCTAGATTGTCCTGGGCGGGCGGCGAGCCAGTGTCGCCGACGCCTGCCCCTTAACCGGCTCGGCGCTTTCGGCAAGCATTGTGCCTGGACTTCGCCGCGATCGTAATGGCAAGAATTCGGCAACCTTGTTTGGTTCCGCAACGTTAAGAAACCGGGAGGAGCGGACGAGGGCGTTGTGCGCTGCATGCATGTCCCGCGCGGCAAATTCCTCGAAGCAATTCGCCGTTGGCGCGACTACAAGCTCCAGGCACGAAGCGTCATCGCTATCGCCCACTGGATTCGCCAATGCGTTTCCTGCAAGCACCATAACTATGCGCAGTTTCTCGCCCGCTCGAAAGCAGCTTTACCGTCGGGCCGGCGAGATTTGCTCCGGGCAACTGCACATAGTTTCAATGTGCGCATAGGGGTCGCGAGCGCGCATTTACTCCCCGCGATCAAGCCGGAAGCCGGCCGACCCCGTCAACTACCGCGCCGCCGGATCTGTCACCGCCCCACGCGAAGCATTGGCCACCAGATGCGCGTACTTCGCCAGCACACCGCTCTTGTAACGTGCTTGCGGCGCTTGCCATCCGGCGAGGCGTTCTTGCAATTGCGCTTCGCTCAGTTCCACATCCAAGCGCCGGTTCGTCACGTCGATGATAATGGTATCGCCATCACGCAACGCCGCGATCGGGCCGCGATCGTACGCTTCCGGCACGATGTGACCGATGACAAAACCGCGCGTCGCGCCGGAAAAACGTCCGTCGGTAATGAGCGCGACCGTTTCGCCCAAGCCCGAACCTTGCAGCGCGCCCGTGACTAGTTGCATCTCACGCATGCCAGGTCCACCGCGCGGGCCTTCGTAGCGCAGCACCATGACGTCGTTCGGCTGGATGCGGCCGTTCTTGATCGTGGCGAACGCATCCTCCTCGTTCTCGAACACGCGCGCCGGACCGCGGTGCAGGGTCTTCTTTTGCCCGGAGATTTTGATGACACAGCCGCCGGGCGCTAGCGTGCCGCGCAAGATCGCGAGCCCGCCTTCGGGTTTGAGTGCTTGGCTCAGCGGCTTGATCACTGCTTGGCCCGCCGGCTCGTTTGCGCGCTCGATTTCCGCGCCGAGTGTGCGGCTGGTGACGGTCATTTCTTGCGGATGCAGCAGACCCGCCTCCACGAGCCGCTTGCCGACTACCGGCATACCGCCTGCCTCGAACATCTCCTGCGCCGTGTAAGTACCCCAAGGCCGCAGATCGGCGAGCACCGGTGTCTTGCGCGAAATGCGATCGAAATCTTCCAGCGCGAGTTCGACGCCGAATTCGTGCGCGGTCGCGAGCAGGTGCAGTACGGCGTTGGTGGAGCCGCCCGTCGCCATGACACCAGTGATCGCGTTCTCGAAACTGCGCCGCGTGACCAGCGAGCGCGGCGTGATGCCTTTGCGCACCAGCTCCATCACCAGTTTGCCGCATTCGAACGCGACGTTGCGCTTGGATGCGTGCACCGCCGGCACGTCGTTCCAACCCATGGCCGCGATGCCGAGCATTTCGTAAGCCGTTGCCATGGTGTTCGCGGTGAACTGCCCGCCGCACGCGCCTGCGCCGGGGCAGGCGTGGTCTTCGACGTCTTTGAACTCCTCTGCCGTGATCTTGCCTGCGTTGAACGCGCCAAGCGCCTCATACGCATCCTGAATCGTGAGTTTGCGACCGGCGAACATTTTGTTCGGTTTCGTGCACGCGCCCGATGCGATCGAACCGCCGTAGAGCGTGACGCCGGGAATGTCGAGACGCCCCAGCACCATGCCCATCGCGGGGATCGTTTTGTCACAACCGGAAATGGTGACGATGCCGTCGAACATGTGGCCGCGCGCCACCAGTTCGACCGAGTCTGCGATCAGTTCGCGGCTCACCAGGGACGTCTTCATCCCTTCGTGGCCAGTGGTGATGGCGTCGTTGATCGCCACGGTGTTGACTTCGATCGGCGTGCCGCCCGCCGCGCGAATCCCTTGCATGACTTGCTGCGCCAGCTCGCGGTGGTTCCAGTTGCACGGCATGGTGCCGATCCAGCAATGAAATACACCGATTTGCGGGCGCGCCAGATCGTCGTCGGTGAAGCCGACCGCTTTCATCATCGAGCGCGCCACCGCGCGGTCCGGCCCTTCTAGCAATGCGCGGCTCTTGTGTCGTGGATCAGCCACTATGGTTCTCCTTCGTTAGATTGCTTGCTGCTGACATGTCGGACCAGCAGGACATCGCCGACATTGCCGTGCGCCGGCAGCGGGCAGGCTTACGGCACAAGGACAAGCGGCACCGTGGCGCCCTCGGATTCGATCACCCGATGGCTTTCCGCGGCGTTCGCCAGCGGAAATGTGCGCGCCGGTTTGACCTTCAACCAGCCTTTCTCCAGCGCCTGGAAAACGTTCGCCGCCATCTCCTCGCGCTGCGCGGCCTCGCGCACGTAGTGAAAGATGATCGGCCGCGTAAGACTGTTCGAGCGCGCCGCCAAGCGCGAAACCTCAAAAGCCGGCACCGAGCCCGAAGCCTGGCCGAAGTTAACGAGGTGGCCGCAGTAGTCGAGGCTGTCGAGCGAAGCGGAAAAACTCTCCTTGCCGACGCCGTCGTAGGCCGCCGCGACCCCTTTGCCTTGCGTGAGTTCTTTGACACGCTGAACGACATCCTCGCGCTTGGCATTGATGGTGTAATGGCAGCCCGCTGCGGAGGCGACAGCGGCTTGCGCCTCGTCTACCACGGTGCCGATAATCTTCGCCCCGATGTGCGATGCCCATTGACACAACAGCTGGCCGACGCCGCCCGCCGCTGCTTGAATGAGGATCCAGGAACCCGGCACTACGTGATGCACCCGTCTCAGCAGCATTTCCACCGTTAACCCACGCAGCAGGGCGGATGCCGCGACCTCATCACTGACGCCTGCCGGAACCCGCAGCAACTGCGCTTCATCAATGACGCGCTCCGAAGCGTACACGCCGTACGCGCCGGTGATGTACGCAACCCGGTCGCCCATCTTCCAGCGCGTGGCATCGCGCCCGCATTCGGTCACCACGCCGGCAGCTTCGATCCCGGGAATGCCGGGCAGTGCAAGGGTTTTGTACAGACCCGAGCGCACGTAGACGTCGTGGAAGTTCACGCCGATCCTGGTGTGCTGCAAGCGCACCTGCTGCGGCCCCGGCGCGTCGACGCGAACCTCCTTCTCCTGCAAGACCTCGGGCCCGCCGTACTGTTCGATCACCACCGCTCGTGCCATGATGCAGCTCCTCATGAAATCAAAAGAAGTTCATGCGAGCTTAATGGCTCAATCAAGGGCCGGCAAGCCCAGAGGGCGGGGATTGCGAGCGGCTCGCAGATCTGTCTAGGATAAACTGAGCGTGAACAACAAAAGACTTTCTTAAGGAGTTTCGTGCATGGACCTCAGGACAATCGGCGTCATCGGCGCCGG
>CAZAWU010000161.1:0-9139 GCA_964488915.1 uncultured Burkholderiales bacterium | reverse complement strand
ATGGCGTGAAAGTGGGTTTTGAGGCGAGCCCGCCCAAACTGGGTCCGTTGCTGGCGGGCCTGCCGGCGCATTTGCCCGCAGAGAGCTGACTCTCACGCGCGGGCCGGTCAGCGCGCAACCAATAGATAAAGCAGCAAAATGCAAATGCAGATCGCACTGATCGCAACCGCGCGCCAGAGCGCCGCTGGGTCGCGCTGCGCCAGCGGCAGTTTCGGCGGCGCGGCCAGCGGGCGCGCCGCGCCCTGCTCCAGCGCGAGCAAGAACTCGTCCGCGGTTTCGAAGCGTTGCTTGGGTTCGCGCGCCACGGCTTTAAGGATCACATTCTCCAGCCAAGGCGGGATGTCCGCGCGGTAGCGCGTCGGCGGCACCGGCTCGCCGAACTTGGGCCGCTGAAACGGTTCGATCTCGCCATACGGATACCTGCGCGTGAGCAAGTGATAGAGCGTCACGCCGAGGGCGTACAGATCCATCCGCTCGCTCGGCTTGGCGCCGGCGTACTGCTCGGGTGCGATGAAGCTCGGAGTGCCGGCGTGAGCGCGCAACGCTTCCGTCGGCTTGTGCAGCACTGCCGCGACGCCGAGATCGAGGATGCGTACTTCGCCGTCCGTGCCGAGATGCACATTCGCCGGTTTGATGTCGCGGTGCAGGATCTGTCGCCGGTGCAGCGCGCCGACGCCGCGCGCCAACTTGACCGCCAATTGCAGCGCTTCCGGCACGTTGAAATGCGTGTCCACGTCGAGCTTTTGCTGCAGCGTGGCGCCTTCGTGCCAAGTCATGAGCAAGTACAAGTACGTTCGCCGCTCGGCCGGCGCGGCGATGTGCTGCGGGAAGAAGCGCGCGACGGCGCGGCGCATCAGCCACTCTTCATGCGCCAGCGCGGCGCGTTCTTGCGCATCCGCCGCCGCCTCCGGCGTGAGCGTCTTCAGTACGCAAACGCGGCCGCTCGCGCTGTCGAGCACTTTGTCGAGCACTTTGTAGAGCAGTGTGACGCGCGAGCTGTGCAATAGCTCTTGCACGACGTAACCGTCGATGCGTTCGCCGGCGCGCAGCCGCGGCGGCGCGCCCAGCGCTTCAAGCGCGCGCGTGCTCTCCGCCAACTCCGGGGCGGGCAGCGCCAGCACATCGGCCACTGCGGCGGAGACGTTGTCTTGCGAGCCCGCCTGCAGCGCCGCCGCACACAGCCGCTGCGCGGCACCAGCGGCATCGGCAGCCGCAAGCAGCGCTTCACGCATCGCCACATCGCCGAGGGTGTGCCAGACACCGTCGCTGACCAGCAAGAAGCGATCGCCCACTGTCAGATCGCCGCCGCCGTAATCCAGCACGAGACGCGTATCGAGTCCGATCGCGCGAGTGAGCACATGCCGCATCTCGGGGCGGTCCCAGACGTGATCGGTAGTCAGTTTAGTGAGCTTGCCGTTGCGCAGCAGATAGACGCGCGTATCGCCCACGTGCACGATGGTATAGCTGCGCTGGCGCAGGATCAGCGCGGAGAGCGTGCACGCCATGCCCTCGCGCTCGGGATGCGCCGCGGACTGGGCCAGCAGCCAACGGTTGATCGCGTTCAGCACGCGGTCCAGCGCCACTGCCGTGTCCCACGCGGAAGGCGTGGCGTAGTAGTCGGACAACAGACCGCGCACGGTGTACTCGGCTGCTTCTCGTCCCCCGCCGCTGCCGGACACGCCATCCGCTACTGCCAGTAGGATGCCTTTGTCATTCAGTTCTGACGCGATTGGCTGGACTATACCTACGTAGTCTTGATTCGACTCGCGCTTGCCCGCAAGGCTGGCGTGGCCGACGGCCACACGCAGCGATACGTGAGCGCTGCCGGTTTCAACGAATGTCGCGGGTAGGTCCGTCGCAAGCATCCCGTCAGATTCTCGCACCGATTAAATGCGCTGCGCCCCACGTTGTGCGCCAACGCGTCTTCACCGCCGACAAACCGATTAACGCCAACAGCGCCAACAGTGCGAAGATGATGAAACCGCTTTGATAGCTGCCGGTCAATTGCTTCGAATAGCCCAAGCTCGAGGCAAGATAGAAACCCCCGACACCGCCGGCCATGCCGACCAGCCCGGTCATGACACCGATCTCCTTGCGGAAACGTTGCGGCACGAGTTGAAACACTGCGCCGTTACCCATGCCAAGCGAAAGCATTGCGCACACGAACACCGCGAGCGCCATCCATGCCTGCGGCAACGCAAAACTGACAATCACCAGGAACACCGCCGCAAGCACGTACATGAAGCTTAGCGACTTGATGCCACCGACGCGATCCGCCAATACGCCGCCAAGCGGACGCATCATCGAGCCCATGAACACGCACGCGGCCGTGAAGTATCCCGCGGTGACCGGCGTCAGCCCGTATTGCGTGTTGAAGTAAATTGTCAGCGAAGACGCAAGGCCGACGAAACCGCCGAAGGTCACGCTGTAGAAGAACATGAACCACCACGCATCCCGGTCGCGCAGCACTTTCCAATATTCGGATAGCGGCTTGGGCTCCGGGCAGTTAGGGCTATCGCGCGCCACCAGCATGTAAACGACCAGGGCTAGCACGAGCGGCAGCGCGGCCAGCCCGAACACGTTGTTCCAGCCGAACGCCACCGCCAGCGAAGGCGCAAACAACGCAGCGAACACTGTTCCCGAATTGCCCGCGCCGGCTATGCCGAGCGCAGTGCCTTGATGCTCCGGCGGATACCAGCGCGAGGCCAGCGGCAGTGCGACCGCGAACGACGCACCTGCCACGCCGAGAAACACACCGAGCGCAAGTACGCCTTGGTAACTTTTCACGCCGAAATACCAAGCGCACATCAGTGCCACGATGACTATGATTTGACCGATCATACCGGCGCGCTTCGGCTTGAGATGGTCGACCAGCACGCCCATGACGATGCGCAGCAGCGCGCCCGCGAGCACAGGCGTGGCGACCATCAGTCCCTTCTGCGCGGCGTCGAGGCCCAGATCTTTCGCGATCTGCACGCCGAGCGGCCCCAACATGACCCACACCATGAAACTCAAATCAAAATAGAGAAACGCAGCGAACAGCGTCGGTGCGTGCCCGGCCTTCCAAAACGAAGTCTTCACTTGCCTCTCCCGAAATCACTCAGAGAAGATCTCCAGCAAAGCGCATGCCGCACCGCAGCAAATGCACTTAGCAAACAGCGAAGGATCGAACATTTGGAATGTGCCACAACGAGTTGCGACGCTTCAATCTCTCGAGGAGGACGCGCGCTTGATCGATCCCGGAGCAGAGGCAGCGGTATGCGCGCGCACCCTGATGGTGCATAGCAACAATTGCGGCGTTGAAACGGTGCGCGGCATTCGACCAGCCAACACACGAGCGCCTTGATTTGCCTTGCAGATCTGGCCTGGCACTGCTCTTGCTGACCAGGTATCGGCATGCGCCGCGCTTCGGCGGCGCGCATCCATGTTCAGCTTGGCGGGGCAATGAAGAAACTCAAGTTGGTAGTGGTCGGTAATGGCATGGCCGGGGTTCGCACCTTGGAAGAGCTGCTCAAGCTCACACCCAAAATCTATGACATCACCGTGTTCGGCGCCGAACCGTACGGCAACTACAACCGCATCTTGCTTTCGCCGGTGCTGGCTGGCGAACAAGGACTCAAAGACATCATGCTGAACGATGTCGACTGGTACACCGCCAACAACATCACGCTGCACCTCAACAAGAAAATCACCAAGATCGACCGCGTCAACCGTGTAGTGATCGCCGAGGACGGCACGCACGCGCCTTACGACCGCTTGCTGCTCGCCACCGGCTCGAAGCCGGTCATCTTGCCGATTCCGGGGTGCGACCTCGCCAACGTACTCACCTATCGCGACATCCACGACACCAATCGCATGATCGAATTGTCCGCGACGAAGAAACACGCCGTGGTGATCGGCGGCGGGCTGCTCGGCCTGGAAGCAGCCAACGGACTCAAGCTGCGCGGCATGGAAGTCACCGTCGTGCATCTCATGCCTTGGCTGATGGAGCGCCAACTAGACAGAACTGCGGGCAAGATGCTGCAGCAGTCGCTGGAAAAGCGTGGCCTCAACTTCATGCTGGAACGCCAAACCGAAGCGATCTTGGGCGACGCGCAAGGGGCGGTACGCGCGGTGCGCTTCAAACCTGCGCCGGGCCACAACTCCGTCGATGGCGCCGAACTTGCCGCTGATGTCGTCGTCATGGCGGTGGGCATCCGCCCGAACGCCGAGCTGGCGCAGTCCGCCGGCCTGCACTGCTCCGCTCGCCCCGGCGGCGTGGTAGTGAACGACACCATGCAGACTTACGATCCGCGCATCTACGCGGTGGGCGAATGCGTCAATCACCGTGGCGTGGCCTACGGCTTGGTCGCGCCGCTGTTCGAAATGGCCAAAGTCGCGGCCAACCATCTCGCGCTGATGGGCATTGCGCGCTACAGCGGCTCGGTGACTTCGACCAAGCTCAAAGTGACCGGCATCGACCTGTTTTCGGCGGGCAACTACACCGGCGACGATAAAACGGAAGAGATCGTTCTGTCGGATGCGGTCGGTGGCGTTTACAAGAAACTCGTCATCCAGAACGATCAACTCGTGGGCAGCGTGCTGTACGGCGACACCGTCGACGGCGCGTGGTACTTCAAGCTCATGCGCGACGCCAAGAACGTCGCCGAAATTCGCGATCATTTGATGTTCGGCGAGAACAACTTGGGCGACACCGGCCACCTCGGTCAAAACAAGGCCGCCGCTATGACCGACGAAATGGAAGTGTGCGGCTGCAACGGTGTGTGCAAAGGTACGATTGTCAAGGCGATCAAAGAAAAGGGCTTGTTCACGCTCGACGAAGTGCGCAAGCACACCAAAGCCTCATCGTCGTGCGGCTCGTGCACCGGCCTGGTGGAGCAACTGCTCATGTTCGTGGCGGGCGGCGACTACTCTCCGGCGCCGAAACAGAAAGCGCTGTGCGGCTGCACCGATCACACGCACGCCGAGGTGCGCGAGGCGATACGCAAGGAGCACTTGACCTCAATTCAACAGACGATGCAATTGCTCAACTGGCGCGCCCCGAATGGCTGTGCCACCTGCCGGCCGGCGCTCAACTACTACCTGATCTCCACATGGCCCAAAGAGGCCAAGGACGATGCGCAATCGCGCTTCATCAACGAGCGCGCGCACGCCAACATCCAGAAGAACGGCACCTTCTCGGTCGTGCCGCGCATGTGGGGCGGCACCACCTCGGCGGCGGAACTGCGCCGTATTGCGGACGTAGTGGACAAGTACCAGATTCCGGCTGTCAAAGTCACCGGCGGTCAGCGCATCGACCTGCTCGGCGTGAAGAAAGAGGATCTTCCCGGCGTGTGGCAAGACTTGGACATGCCTTCCGGCCACGCCTACGCCAAAGCGCTGCGCACGGTGAAGACTTGCGTGGGCTTGGAATGGTGCCGCTTCGGCGTGCAAGACTCCACCAACATGGGCATCGAACTGGAACGCGATCTCTGGCGCATGTACGCGCCGCACAAAGTCAAACTCGCGGTTTCGGGCTGCCCGCGCAACTGCGCCGAATCGGGCATTAAGGACGTCGGCGTGATCGGTGTCGATTCCGGCTGGGAAATTTACGTCGCTGGTAATGCCGGCATCAAGACCGAAGTCGCACAGTTTTTCGTCAAAGTAAAGACGCGCGAAGAAGTGCTCGAGTACGCCAGCGCTTTCTTGCAGCTCTACCGCGAGGAAGGCCACTACTTGGAGCGCACCGTGCACTTCGTCGCACGCGTCGGACTCGACTACTGCAAGCAGAAGGTACTCGAAGACTCTGCAAACCGCAAAGCGCTGTACCAGCGGTTGCGCTTCGCGCTCGCCGACGAGACCGATCCATGGAAAGCGGATGCGAAGCAGCGCTTCGGCGCGACCGCACGGCGCGACTTCGAGGCACTCACGGTATGAAGCCAACCGACTGGACCGAAGTGTGCGCGCTGGAAGATATCGCACCGCTCGGTGCGCGCGTGATCGAGCGTGCCGACGGCAACATCGCGCTGTTTCGCACGGCTGGCGATGAGGTCTTCGCCCTGCTCGACCGCTGCCCGCACAAGGGTGGACCGCTGTCGCAAGGCATCGTGTTCGGCAAGTTCGTGGCCTGCCCGCTGCACAACTGGACCATCGGTCTGTGCGATGGGGTGGCCGCCGCACCGGATGAGGGATGCGCACCGCGCTTTGCATGCAAAGTGGAGAAGGGCGTCGTATTTATCGATCTCAGCGCACAAGCGATCGCTAGCCACACGAGAGTGGCCGCTTAGCAATGCCTGTCACTAAGGCCACCTGCCCCTATTGCGGCGTGGGTTGCGGTGTCCTGATCGAAAGCGACGGGCGGAAGATCACCGCCGTCCACGGCGATCCGCAGCACCCGGCCAACTTCGGCCGCTTGTGCACCAAGGGCTCGACGCTGCAACTCACCACGGCGCTGACCGGCCGCTCGCTCTATCCCGAGTTGCGGCGCAGCCGCGAACAGCCGCGCGCGCGCGTAGCGTGGAACGAAGCGCTCGATCACCTCGCCGAGCGGTTTGCCGACTGCATCCAGCAGCACGGGCCGGATTCGGTGGCGTTCTACATTTCCGGCCAACTCCTCACGGAGGACTACTACGTCTTCAACAAACTCGCAAAGGGCTTGATCGGGACCAATAACGTCGACACCAATTCGCGCCTGTGCATGTCCTCCGCGGTGGCGGGCTACAAGGCGACCCTCGGCGTGGACGCGCCGCCCGCTTGCTACCAGGATATCGATCACGCCGATCTCATCTTCATCGCCGGTTCGAACACCGCTTACGCGCATCCGATCCTGTTCCGCCGCGTCGAGGACGCGAAAGCGCAACGGCCAGACATGAAAATCATTGTCGTCGATCCGCGCCGCACCGACACCGCCGCCTTCGCTGATTTGCACCTGCCGATCCTGCCCGGTACGGACGTCGCACTGCTCAATGGTCTGCTGCACCTCATGCTGTGGGAAGGTCAGATCGACCGGGACTACGTCGCGCAGCACACCGAAGGCTTCGAGGCGCTGAAAGCCACGGTACGCGAATACACGCCGAAGTTCGTGGCCGACATCTGCGGGATCGACGAAACCGATCTACTCACCGCGGCGCGTTGGTTCGGCACATCCCCCGCGGTGCTATCACTGTACTGCCAAGGGTTGAACCAATCGAGTCACGGTACCGACAACAACGCCGCGCTCATCAACCTGCATCTGGCCACAGGCAAGATCGGCAAACCGGGTTCGGGTCCCTTCTCGCTCACCGGCCAGCCCAACGCCATGGGCGGGCGCGAGGTCGGCGGCATGGCGAATTTGCTTTCGGCGCACCGCGATCTTGCCAATGCGGCGCACCGCGCGGAAGTCGCCGCGCTTTGGGGGATCGACAGCGTACCGGCCACCCCCGGCCAAACGGCGGTGGAGATGTTCGAGGCGCTGCGCGAAGGCCGCATCAAGATGGTGTGGATCGCCTGCACTAATCCGGCGCAGTCGATGCCGGATCAGGCGCGCATCCGAAAAGCGCTGCAGCGCGCCGAGCTGGTAGTGCTGCAGGAAGCTTATCGCGACACCGAGACCGCGGCTTATGCCGATGTGCTGCTGCCGGCGGCCACATGGGGCGAGAAGGACGGCACGGTCACCAACTCCGAGCGGCGCATCTCCCGCGTGCACGCCGCCGTCGGCGCGCCGGGAGAAGCGCGCGCCGATTGGCGTATCGCCGTGGAGTTTGCGCAGCGCCTAGAACGCCATTTGCGGCCCGGCAAGGCGACGCTGTTTCCTTACCAAAACGCCGAAGAAATCTTCAACGAGCACCGCGAGTCCACGCGCGGGCGCGATTTGGATATCACCGGCCTTTCCTACGCCCTGCTGGAATCGCTGGGCCCGCAGCAGTGGCCCTTCGCCGCCGGCGCCGCGACGGGGCAAGCGCGCCTCTATGCTAACGGCAAGTTTCCCACTGCCTCCGGCAAAGCTAAATTCGCGAATGTCGCGTTTCGCCCGGTGGCCGAGCAGACCGACGCGCGCTACCCGCTGCGCTTGAACAGCGGCCGGCTACGCGATCAGTGGCACGGCATGAGCCGCACCGGCAAAGTCGCGCGCATGTTCGAGCACGCCGGCGCACCGGCGCTGGCGATGGCGCGCGGCGATATGACGGCGCGAGGGCTAAGCGATGGCGATCTGGTGCGCATCAGTTCGCGCCGCGGCAGCATCGTGCTGCCGGTCATGGCGAGCGCCGAGCAGCGGCCTGGTCAGGTCTTCCTGCCGATGCATTGGGGCAGCAAGTTCGTCAGCGGCCTCGGCGTAAACGCGCTCTCGCTCAGCGCTTTCGATCCGGTTTCGAAACAGCCGGAACTCAAGCACGCGGCGGTGCAGGTAGAAAAAATCAACTTGCCCTGGCAGTTCGCCGCGATGGGTGCGAGCGGGGCAACGGAGCCGAGCGCATGCCGGCTAGAGCAGCTGCGCGAGCACATGCGCGCGTTCGAGTACGCCAGTCTGACGCTGTCCGGGCGGGCGAACAGCAACGTTGTGCTCCGCGCCGCGGCGAGCGTACCGTTATCGGCGAGCTTCATGGAGCAAATCGATGCCATCATGTGCCTGAACAGCAGCGGCAATGTTCTGCAGTATTCGGACCGGCGCCGCGACATCGCACGCAAGCTGCGCATCGATGGCGAACGGCTCGCCGCTGTGCGCTTGTCCGGCGATGCGAGCGCGCAAGATTGGCTGAAGGAGTTTCTGGACAACGGCCAGGGCGTCGCGGGACTGGGGCGGTTGCTGCTATCGCCTGGCGCGAAGCCGCCGCGGCAGTTTGCTCCGCGCGGCAGAATCGTCTGCAACTGCTTGAACGTCGCGGAGCAAGAGATCGCGAACGAACTGTCTCTCACGCCGGATGCGAGCGCAGCGCTCGCTCATCTGAAAAGCAAGCTCAAATGCGGCACGCAGTGCGGCAGCTGCATACCGGAACTGCGGCGCCTGATCGCCGTACGCGTTGTCGACCCGGTGCAGTGAAAAGGATGAAAGGCGTTCCCGCCGAGCAATAGTCCCCGCAGCCCGGAGCCAAAGCAAACCGGCGCGATTGCGATGCGATCCGATCAAGGGCGTTTGTGCTATAACCACTCAAAAAGCTCAATCGCTCTCACTCGCAATGTCCGA
>CAZAWU010000160.1:0-9181 GCA_964488915.1 uncultured Burkholderiales bacterium | reverse complement strand
GTGCTCAACTTGCTGCCAAAGGGCACGCATGAGTACGCCAAGTTCATCCGCCCGGACGAGCTCGCGGCGCACTGCCGCGCAGCGGGTTTGTCGGTGTTCGATCTCATCGGCATGACCTACAGCCCGCTCACGAAAGTCTACGCGCTGGAAAGTGACGTCGGCGTCAACTACATCATGGGTTGCCGCAAGGCGTGAGTGGGGTAATCCGCGCCGTCCTGTTCGACTTCGACGGCACGCTGGCCGACACCGCGCCCGATCTCGGCCATGCGCTCAACTTGCAGCTCGAACGCTACGCGCGCGCGCCAGTGGCGCTGGAACGCTCACGCCCACTCGCTTCGCGCGGCGCGCGCGGCATGCTCGACGTGGGCTTCGGCATCACACCCGAGCACACGCAATACGAAGCGCTGCGCGATGAGTTCCTTGACATCTACGAAGCGAATCTCTGCCGCGCCACCGCATTGTTCGATGGTATGCACGAACTGCTGCAGCAGCTTGAAACACAGGGGTTACCTTGGGGTATCGTCACCAACAAGTCCTCACGCTTCACCACGCCGCTGCTCGCGCAGCTTGGCTTGAACGAGCGCGTCGCCTGCGTCATGTGCGGCGACAGCGCCGCACGCCTGAAACCACATCCCGACACCTTGCTGCTAGCCGCTGAAGCCATGCGGCTGCCGAGCACGCACTGTGTCTACGTCGGCGACGACCTACGCGACGCTCAAGCAGCACGTGCTGCTGGCATGCGCTTCGTTGCCGCGCGCTACGGCTATCTCGGCGTCGGCGGCGATCCGCGCGACTGGCAAGCCGATCACATCATCGATGCACCGCTAGAACTGCAAGCTTATCTGGAAGGTGCACGCGGCTCGGTTCCAACGGAAGCTGCACGCTACTCTATTGAGTAAGCCTTTGGAAATCATGAAGGACGCTATTTCTACACGAGATCTTATCGCAGTATGAGATCCAAAATGAAAAAGGGTGTAAATGGGTGTTGCACTGGATGAGCTGGATTAAATGGGTGTAAATGGGTGTATTATTGGTCCATGCTCAGCACCAACACCATCCAAATCACTTCGGAGGTCCTCACGCTCATCGCCAAACTCGACGAGTTCAAAGGCGCCTGGCGCGCCTTGGGCACGCTCGCGCCGGATCGCCTGTCGGCGCTGCGGCGCGTGGCAACCATCGAGAGCATCGGTTCTTCCACGCGCATCGAAGGCAGCAAGCTCACCGATCGAGAAGTCGAACAATTGTTATCAAGCTTAGAGATCAAATCCTTCGCCACGCGCGACGAGCAAGAGGTGGCCGGCTATGCCGAGCTGATGGAGTTGGTGTTTTCCTCCTGGCAGGACGTCCCGTTCACCGAAAACTACATCAAGCAATTGCACCAAATCCTATCGCGTCACAGCGAGAAAGACGCACGGCATCGCGGTAACTACAAAACTAACTCAAACCACGTCGCCGCCTTTGACGATAACGGCAAGCAGATCGGCGTCATGTTCCAGACCGCCACGCCCTTTGATACGCCGCGGCTGATGGCCGAACTGGTAACCTGGGTCAATCAGCAGCGCGAAGCGGCTTCCTTGCACCCGCTATTGGTCATCGCCCTATTCGTAGTCGTGTTTCTCGAGATTCATCCTTTTCAAGACGGCAACGGCCGCTTAAGCCGCGTGCTCACCACGCTCATGCTACTGCAAGCCGGCTATGCCTACGTGCCGTATAGCTCGCTGGAAAGCGTGATCGAACAGAGTAAAGAAGCCTACTACCTGGCGCTCCGGCACACGCAGGGCACGATCCGCACCGAATCGCCCAATTGGCAGCCGTGGATACTGTTCTTCCTGCGTTCGCTGGCCGAGCAAGGGCGGCGGCTGGAGAGAAAGCTCGAGCGCGAGCGCATCACCTTGGCGGCGATGCCCGCGCTGTCGTTGCAGATCGTCGAGTTCGCGCGCGGGCATGGCCGCATCACCATCGGCGCGGCCGTCAAACTGACCGGCGCCAACCGCAACACGCTCAAGCAACATTTCCGCGCGCTGGTCGAGCGCGGGACGCTGCGGCAGCACGGCGGCGGGCGTGGGGTTTGGTACGACTTGGGGTGATCGGAAGTAAGCGAGCCCTACGCTAAAGGGCTCGGCGTGGTCGATGTTTTCGCAGAAGACGATGGTCTTGGCGTAGCGATCGGTCGCTTTGAGGAATTCCGTGAGTGCGTGAACCCAACCCGGTTATCGCGGTCAAAGCGAGTAGAATCGTGGTTGCAACTTTACATTTCGATCACCGGGGGCGACCTGGTTTCGACGTGGGTCAGGAAGCAGCGTAGGGCATACCGAGGTGCAGTTCACCTCGTAAAACCAACTGCAAAGCAATAGTCGCTAACGACGACACTTACGCTCTAGCCGCCTAATACCGGCTGGACCATGCTCCGGTTTGTCAGTGGGCCGGGCTCGCAAGGGCACAGCATGGTCATACACACTGGATCGGGCTAGTCGGGGTTACTTCGATTCAGCCCTAAAGTTAAGGTAACTCGCTTAGGTATCGAGCCAGCCCTGAGGCGCGGCCTGAGTCAGAATAAAAGACTGGGCTAAGTATGTAGAACTGCCTGTGGATGGCTTGCGGACGCGAGTTCGATTCTCGCCGCCTCCACCAAAACGAAAAAGGGCTCGGGCTTGTCCCGGGCCCTTTTTCGTTTTGATGAAGTTGGGCGAGAATTGAAATCGCGTCCGGTACGGACAAGAGGTGAGGCCCGCGGCTCCAAGCGTGCCTGCGCACGCTTGGACGGAGCCGAACGGCGAGCACCTACCGGTGCGAGCGCGGCCTGCAAGGCCGATTCTCGCCGCCTCCACCAAAACCGAAAAGGCTCGGGCTTGTCCCGGGCTTTTTTGTTTTGCTGGCAAGAGTCGAACTCGCGTCCGCATGCTCGGCGAACCAACCCTTTCCACCTAGCGTCTGACACAATAGCGTTCGTTGAGACGCCATTCCGCTTCACACGGCACCGCGCAACTCTTAGAGGAGAAGGCCATGACCGAACACAACACAACGCCCGCCAGCAAACCCAATCCGCGCCGCAAGTTCCTGCGCACCGCAACCGGTGGAGCCGCCGCCACGCTCGCCTTCCCTATGATCGCCAAGGCGCAAACGCCGATCAAATGGCGCATCCAAGTCGCCAACAGCCCCAAGGATTTCTTCAACAACACGCTCGATCAAACCTTGAACGCCATCCAGGAAATGGCGGGCGGGCGCTTAAAGCTGGAGAAGCTGCCGCCCAACACGGTGGTAAAGACGTTTGACATGCTCGAAGCGGTGCACAAAGGCCTGCTCGATGGCTGCATCGGCGCGTGCGGCTTCTGGTTCGGGCGCAATCCGGCGTATTCGCTGTTCGGCACCAGCCCGATGGTGGCGATGGATGCATGGCAGCACCTTGGCTGGTTTTACGAAGGCGGCGGCAAAGCGCTCTACGACGAGCTGCAAAACAACATCATGAAGATGAACGTCTCCGGTTTCTTGTACGCGCCGATGGCCACGCAGTCGCTTGGCTGGTTCAAGAAGGAAGTGAAGGGCGCGGCCGATTTCAAAGGCCTCAAGTACCGCACCATCGGCTTGGCGGCGGACATGACCAAGCTCATGGGCGCTTCCGTGGTCATCATCGCGCCGACCGAAATCATTCCCTCGCTGGAGCGCGGTGTGATCGATGCGGCGGAATTTAACAACACCAGTTCGGACATGAGCATCGGCTTTCCCGACGTCTCGAAAATCTGCATGCAGAAAAGCTACCACCAGAATTCAGAATGCCTGGAGCTGCTCATCAACAAGCGCAAGTACGATGCATTACCGGCGGATTTGAAGGCCGTCATCCGCTACGCCGCGCACGCGGTGAGCTCCATGCTCGCGTTCGATCAGATGAACCGCAACTCGAGCGACTTTATCGAGATGCAAACAAAAATGGGCGTGAAGTTCGTGCAGACGCCGCAAGACGTGCTCAAAGCGCAGCTCGCCGCGTGGGACCAAGTGATGGCGGAACGCACCAAAGATCCGTTCTTTGCCAAAGTCATCGAGTCACAAAAGAAATGGGCGCAGCGCGTGGTCGGCTGGTGGATGAGCACGCAGCTGAGTCCGGAGCTAGCGTACAACCATGTGTTCAAGAAGGCTTAGAAGAT
This sequence comes from uncultured Burkholderiales bacterium, assembly GCA_964488915.1. Lineage (GTDB taxonomy): Bacteria > Pseudomonadota > Gammaproteobacteria > Burkholderiales > JALYOK01 > CADEHE01. The sequence goes on along the minus strand of CAZAWU010000160.1, from coordinate 5,042 downwards.
GACCGCTTGCCGCCACGCTACATGGACGAAGTGAGTCCGCCGTCGACCATCAGCAGATGCCCGTTCACGTAAGAACTCGCATCCGAAGCTAGAAACACTGCAGCCCCGCCCAACTCCTTCGGATCGCCCCAGCGACCGAGGGGCGTGCGCTCCTGCACCCATGAGTTGAACTTCGGGTTTTGTATATGGGTTTGGTTGGCTTCGGTGACGAAGAAGCCCGGGCAAATCGCGTTCACGGTAACGCCCTGCTTGCCGAGCTCCGCGCCGAGCGCGCGCGTCAACCCCGCGACGCCGTGCTTGGCGGCCGCGTAGGCTGGAATGCCCGCGCGTGAGAGCACGGACATGACCGAACCAATATTGATGATGCGGCCCCAACCGGCCTCGATCATTTTCGGCGCCAGCTCCTGCGCCAGCGCGAAGCACGCGGTGAGATCCATTTCCAGCACTTCGCGCCACTGCGCGCTGGTCGCTTCAAGCAGGCCTTTTCTAATGTTGCCGCCGGCATTGTTGACCAGAATGTCGATGCGTCCGTGCTGCCGCAACACATCGCGCGCCATGCTGCGCAGCGCCGCTTCATCGGTGACTTCGCACGTAACGGTAGCGCAGGGCCAGCCACGCTGATCAAAAGCAGCTTGTGCGCGGTCCAACGCCGCGCGGTCGCGGCCGTGCAGGATGGCGTGCGCGCCGGCGCCGGCCAATGCTTCCGCGATGGCATAGCCGAGCCCGCGCGAGGCGCCGGTGATCAGCGCTCGCTTACCTTTGAGAGAGAACATTTCGAGCATGGCGTTTTCCTAGCCGTTGAGCGAAACGTCATGATAGCCGGGTTAAGTTTGGCTTCACACTGAGGACGAGCGTTGCGATTGACCGCTCGACACCGCGGGGATAGAGTGCCCATCGGCGACGCCACGCGCCTCCCAGCTCGCCGCGTTCGAACAACGACCAAACTTGCACAGGAGAACAATCATGAACGACGCGCAGAGACACCGCCTCATCGCCATCGCACTGACCACCGCACTTGCTGGCGCCGCAACGCCAGTCGCCGCGCAAACCGCTCGCGTCGGCGATCTCGTGGAATACACCAGCGGCCTCGGGCCGACTTTGGCCGAAGTCGTCGTCGGACCGGATGCGTCGGGCTACGTCGTCATCGCGCTGCCGACCGGCAAACAAGTGCCAGTGAATACGCAGAAGCTGCGCCTCATCCAAAACGCCGGCACGCCGAACGCGCCCATGCCGGCCGGCGAAGTCAGTTGGGTCGATGGCAATGTCGCGGAGAAAGGCAGCGTGGTCAAAGTCAACGGCAATTGGTGCCAAGTCAAGACGCCGAGCGCAACCACGGTCGGCTGGGTCGAGTGCAAAGCGCTGCGCGCCGCCGCGCAAGCGGCCACACCGGCGAACGCCGATAAACCCGTCGCGAACGCCGCCGCGAACAAAAACGCCGCTGTGCCTAAGCTGCAAGGCAATTGGGAGAACGCGGACGGCACGGTGAAGCTGGAATTTCAAGCAGGCAGCAAATGCTACATCTCCTTCGGCCCGATGACTGGCCCATGCACCTACAAGCCGACACCGAGCGGCGTGACGGTCACGTTCGATGGCGACGATATGATCCTCGCCGCCAACGACGACGGCTCGCTCAGCAGCACCAACCCCGACGCGATCATGCCGATCAGGCTCAAAAGAAAATGAGCGCTGGTCAACCGCTGACGCACGGCTGACGAGGCCTTCGCTACGTGTATGCTGCCCACAGCTTATGCCTACGAATTAGATGTGACAGGAATGTTCGGTGTATCTACTTGGCAGTATTAGATTTTGACGCCCTGGTAACTTGACTTGGCGGCGAACGAAATGAGCCGCCGCTTCATTGTGCATTCGGCCGACAAATAACAAAGCCGTCGTCCCGCTCTCGCCGCTGACGCCGATGTTTCGCGTCGCTCAGCAGATCGCAAGATGCTTTGAGCTAAATCAACGCGCGCGGCAACCTTCCTCTCTATGCTGATATGAGAGACAGCAAGAAGAGAAGGTGCCAATGCGTAAACAATTCGACTGCTATCGCGCCGTGGTCAGTTTGATGCTCGCCGCCACGATGATCGGCGCAACCGCCGCCGAGCCGCGCGAGTCCAGCGCTAACCCAGCAAACGCCGACCAGCAAGATAGCGCGAACCGGCCCAGCGCAACTCCGCTTGGTCCGCAACTGAGTCCCAGTCCCTCGGCTTCACACCCGCGTCTGCTGCAATTGGAAGAGGCGGAGATTCGAGCGATAGGCAACGGCTCATTCGACAGCGGGTTAAACGAAGTCGGCCGCCGCGGCTATCGCTTGTTCATGGTCACTTCGGAGCTGGAAAGTGGCACAGTAGGATTTCACCTCTTCACCTTTCCGCGCTGGAATCTTCCGGGGCCACCGCCAACGTATCAATTCAAGCGTATCGACCGCCAGTCGATCGATCAGTTGGGCAACGGCAAGCTCGCGGATGGACTTAGCGCGCTCGAACGCGAAGACTGGAACCTGGCCGCCGTCACGACCATCAAGAACGGCGCGATCGGCTGGTACTACTTCGAACGCGAAGTGCGCGGTCCCTGAGTCGCACCGCTTCGCTTCGACTTGCACTATCGATGTTTCAAGAACTCACGACACAAGACATTGAAGGCGTCGTCATTCCGGCGAAAGCCGGAATCCAGGTCTTGTTGAGCGTCCGTGCTGGGTTCCGGCTTGCGCCGGAATGACGCCAAGAATGTGTCAACAAAGCGCCCGCTCAAGCTAGTTGTGTGCCACTCAAACTCCAAGCCTATGAATCTAACCATCCGCTTACTCTGCGTGCTTGCTTTCTGCGCCTTCGGCGCTGCGCCCACTTCGGCGGCTGAGCCGGTGGTGCTGCAGACTCGCGTCGTCAACGACACCGAAGGCATGGCTGAAGAAGCCTTCCGCCTGCTGGTGCCGAAGGGCTGGCAATTCGACGGCGGCATTGCCTGGGACATGACGCGATTCCCGGTCGAGCCGTTCACCAGTTTCACTGTCACGGCCCCGGGCAATACCGCGGTGTTCCAGCAATTCCCACACACCTCGCTGTTCTGGTCGGAGGACCCGATGTTGCAGCAGAGCTACGCGCAGAACGGATTTACGGTAATGCCGCCGGCAAGCGCCGAGCAGGCGCTGCGCGAGTTGTATCTGGCGAACTATCGTCCCGACGTGTCCGGCGCCGAGATCGTGGAGGTGCAACCGTTGCCGGAACTTGCGCGCGAGGCGCTGCAGTGGCAGCAGCTCATCCTGAATATTTTCGCGAGCATCTCGCCATTCCAGTACCGCTACGAGACTCAAGCGGATGCCGCGCGCGCCAAGTTTCGCTATACGGCAGCGGGAAAACCAATGATCGAGGATGTCACGCTGGTCATCAATTACTTCGTCGCGGAAATTCCGAGTATCTACAGCGCCAAGCCCGGGATCACGTGGATTACCGCACCAACCAGCTTTCGCGCCCCAGCGACGGAGATGGACAAAATGCTTGAGACGTTTCGCACCATCGCCGCCTCACGGCGCGACAACCCCGCCTGGCATGAGCACGTGACCAAGCTCCACGCCGTGATCACGCGCGACCAGCTGCGCCAGCAGCGCGCCATCTTCGAGCGCTTTCAGCAGATTCGCCAGACACAAGCGGAAACCAGTGACATGATGTTCGAGTCCTGGCAAAAACGCTCGCAGGCGTACGACCGCATCTTCGACAGCTACAGCCGCTCGCTGCGTGGCGTGGAAGTCTATAGCGATCCGGTCAGCTCGCGGCAAATCGAATTGCCCAATGGCTATAACCACGCTTGGAGCAATGGATCCGACTATGTGTTGAGCGATGACCCCGCGTTCAACCCAAACCGGGAGTCGAATCAGATCTGGACCGAGATTCATCCGCGGCGCTAGTCGGCGTCTAGTGCGGCGCTTGCATTTTGCTGTCGAACCCGGTCGGCAGCCCCGCATTTTGAGACAATCGCGCCATGCATACTCAAAATCTCTCCCACTGGGTCCACGAGCATGTGTTCGACAGCGGCAGCAGCGCCGCTGAGCGCAGTACGCGCATCGTCATGTGGGTCACGGTCACCGCGATGGTGATCGAGATCGCCGCCGGCTGGCTGTTCAATTCGATGGCGCTCCTGGCCGACGGCTGGCATATGAGTTCGCACGCGGTGGCAATCGGACTTTCCGCACTGGCGTACACCGCCGCGCGGCGCTATGCGAAGGATCCGAGTTTCGCCTTCGGTACTTGGAAGATCGAAGTGCTGGGCGGGTTTGCCAGCGCGATTTTCTTGCTCGGTGTGGCCGTCATGATGGTGGCCGGATCAGTTGAGCGCTTGCTCGCACCGCAAGCCATTCAGTACAACCAAGCCATCGTCGTCGCGGCGCTCGGCTTGGTGGTCAACATCGTCTGCGCGTTGATTCTCGGCAAGGCCCATGATCACGATCACGGAGCGAGCGCTCATGCGCATCGCGGCGACCATGCGCACACGAGTACCCACCACCATGATCTAAACCTCAGATCGGCTTATCTGCACGTCATCGCCGATGCCGCCACTTCCGTATTCGCGATCGTCGCGCTTGCCGGTGGTTTGATCTACGGCTGGTCATGGCTCGACCCGGTGATGGGCATCATCGGCGCCATGTTCGTGGCGTACTGGGCCAAGGGCCTGATAATCGATACCGGCAAAGTGCTGCTGGATCGCGAGATGGATCATCCCGTGGTCGAAGAAATCCGGCAAGCGGTGGAGGCTGGCGCCGCGGAGGAGGAAACGCGCGTCACCGATCTACACGTGTGGCGCGTGGGCAAGCAGGCCTACGCCTGTGCCCTCACGCTCGTCACGCATGGCGCCCTGCTTACACCCGACGAAGTGCGCAAGCGGCTCGCGGTGCACGAGGAGATTGTGCACTCGACCATTGAGATTCACCGATGTCCTAATGCCCGCGTGTGAGTTGCATGGCCTTGGCGATGTAGTGCCGTGCAGCTCGACCTTTTCACGCATAGCCGCGATGTAGTTCTGCGCAACGAGGCCATCGAGGCGGCGCGCAC
>CAZAWU010000159.1:0-9199 GCA_964488915.1 uncultured Burkholderiales bacterium | reverse complement strand
TGTGCGCATGTAAGCTTCGCCGCCACGGTAATTTGTCGCGGTGATCTAGTAGGCCGAACGGTCGCCTACTACGCCATCCTAACCGAACGACGAGCGCGCTTGCTCCTCCCGATGGCTGGGGATTGCAAGTGGGTGAAGCGTAGGCTGTTGCACGGCTTGCTTCGTCGTTGCGCTAATCTCGCGTAAACTTGCCGCTGCTCCAACCTTCCCTCTAAGCCATGCGTTCGAAACTGGGCCAAGATTTCTGGGCCGGGCTGCTGTTCGCTGCGTTCGGCATCGCCGCGATTGTGATTGCGCGCGGCTACAAACTCGGCAGCGCCGCGCACATGGGGCCGGCCTACATGCCCATCGCCGTCGGGGTGCTGCTGGTCTTGTTTGGCTCGGCGCTCACGGCGCGCTCGCTCTTGCGCGGTTCGCTGCGCGTAGGCGAGTTGGCTTGGTTTGCCGCTGCGCTGGTGCTGATCGGCATTCTGGTGTTTGCCTTTTTTGTGCGTTCAATCGGCTTGGCGATCACCACGATCCTCGTCGCTATCGCGTGCCGCGTCGCCGGGCGCTACTGGGATTGGCCGGCGAACGTAATTCTCGCGCTCGCTTTGGCGGTGATGATGGCCGCAATATTCATCTTTGGGTTGAACATGTCATTGCCGCTCTGGCCCGGACAACAATAACTCGGACCACACCCGATGGAACTATTCGAGAATCTTGCAACCGGTTTTACCGTCGCGCTGACGCTAAAGAATGTCCTTTATTGTTTCGTCGGAGTGCTGCTGGGCACGCTGATCGGTGTGCTGCCGGGCATTGGTCCGATCGCCACGATTGCGATGCTGTTGCCGATTACCTTCAACTTGCCGCCGGAGTCGGCGCTGATCATGCTCGCCGGGATTTACTACGGTGCGCAGTATGGTGGTTCGACCTCTGCGGTGCTGGTCAATCTGCCGGGCGAATCTTCGTCGGCCGTGACGACCATCGATGGCTACCAAATGGCGCGCCAAGGCCGCGCTGGGCCGGCGCTGGCGATCGCGGCAATCGGCTCGTTCTTCGCCGGCTGCGTGGCGACGCTATTGATTGCGTTCTTCGCGCCGCAGTTGGCCGAACTGGCCGGAAAGTTCGCGCAAGCGGATTATTTCGCCTTGATGGTGCTGGGTCTGGTCGCCGCGGTAGTGCTGGCGCGCGGTTCGGTGCTCAAGGCGATGGCAATGGTAGTGCTGGGGCTGTTGCTTGGCTTGGTCGGCACCGACGTGATGGACAGCACCCCGCGCTTCACCTTTGGTATTCCTGAACTGACCGACGGCATCGGCCCCGCGATCGTCGCAATGGGCGTGTTCGGTGTCGCGGAGGTCATCGCCAATTTGGAGCAGCGCGGCGAGCGCCGTGTGTTTGCCGCGCAAGTCTCGCGCTTGCTGCCGAGCATGGATGATGTGCGCCGTTCCTGGAAAGCAATCTTGCGCGGCACAGGCCTCGGTTCACTGCTCGGCATCTTGCCGGGCGGCGGTGCGTTGCTCGCTTCGTTCGCAGCCTACACACTGGAAAAGCGCGTGGCGAAAGAACCGCAGCGTTTCGGCCACGGTGCCATCGAAGGCGTCGCCGCGCCGGAATCCGCCAACAACGCGGGCGCACAGACCTCGTTCGTGCCGTTGCTCACGCTCGGCATTCCGACCAACCCGGTGATGGCGCTCATGTTCGGCGCCATGATGATCCACGGTATCGCGCCGGGGCCGAACGTCATCAGCGAACGCCCCGAGCTGTTCTGGGGCATGATCAGCAGCATGTGGATCGGCAATCTGCTGCTGGTGGTGCTGAACCTGCCGCTGATCGGGTTGTGGATCAAACTGCTATCTGTGCCCTATCGGATTCTCTATCCGGCCATCATTTTGTTTTGCTGCATCGGCGTGTTCAGCGTCAATAACAGCGCCTACGAAGTGGGCATGCTGGCGCTCTTTGGCATGCTGGGTTATGTGTTCCTAAAGCTTGGCTGCGAGCCGGCGCCGTTTTTGTTGGGCTTCATTCTCGGTCCCATGATGGATGAGAATTTACGCCGTGCGCTGCTGCTTTCGCACGGCGATTTCAGCGTGTTTGTGACGCGCCCGATCAGTGCGACGCTGCTTGTGCTGGCTTTGCTACTGCTGCTGCTGACAATAGCGCCAGCGGTGCGACGCACACGCGAGGAGGCGTTCGCGCAGTGAAGTAGGTTGGTGGTGAGCGCAGCGAACCCCAACATCGTGAGAAGGCTATGCGATGACGTGTTGGGGTTCGCTGCGCTCACCGCCAATATACCTTTCATCTCAGGTTAACGGCCAGTATACGGCGTTGAATGATTGCTTTAGCCATTGATCGGATTATCCTGTGCGATGTATAAGACACTTGCTATGAATTTGCGCTTCCTGTCTTACGCTTGCCTCGCATCGTTTGTTTGCTGCGTGCTGCTGCTTGCGTCTGCGCCCGTGGCTGGGCAAACGTACCCAAGCAAGACGATCAAACTCGTCGTGCCGTTTCCACCTGCCGGCACCACCGACCTCATGGCGCGCACGCTGGCGCAGAAGCTGCACGAGCGCTTGGGCAAGCCGGTCGTGGTGGAGAATCGCCCCGGGGCCGGTGGCAACATCGGCGGTGAAGTTGTGGCGCGGTCGCCCGCCGATGGGCACACGCTGCTGCTGTGCACGGTGAGCACGCACGGCATCAATCCGACGCTGTATCCGAAGATGCCCTACGACGCGATCAAGGATTTCTCGCCTGTCGCTTTTGTTGCGCGCGTAAGCAATGTGCTGATGGTCAATCCAAAGCTGCCGGCGAACTCGATGCAAGAGCTGATCGCACTGGCCAAAGCGCAGCCCGGCAAGCTCATGTTCGCCTCCAGCGGTAACGGCACTTCGCTGCATCTGAGCGGCGAGCTGTTCGCGAGCATGGCGGGCTTGGACGTTAAGCACGTCCCCTACAAGGGCAGCGCTGCGGCGCTGGCGGAGGTCGTCAACGGCCAGGTGCCGTTCATGTTCGACAATCTGCCGAGCGCGCTGCCGCAGATCAAAGCGGGCAAGCTGCGCCCGCTCGCCGTGACGATGGGCAAGCGCATCCCGCAATTGCCGCAGGTGCCGACGGTCATCGAGGCCGGTTTGCCCGGATTCGAAGTCGTGTCGTGGTTCGGCGTGCTCGCGCCGGCGCACACGCCCGAGGATGTGGCAAACAAGCTAAACAGTGAAATCAATAAGATCCTCGCCGATGCCCAAGTGCGCGCACGATTGGTGGAGCAAGGCTCGGAGCCGCTGCCCATGACGCGCGCGCAGTTCGCCCAGCATATTCAGAGCGAGATCGCCAAATGGGGCAAAGTCGTCAAAGCCTCCGGTGCGACAATCGAGCAGTGAAGATCGAGCGCACTGTCGCGGCCGACTTCGAATCGATCTATGCCATCGTCAACGACGCCGCGCAAGCTTACCGCGGTGTCATCCCCGCCGATTGCTGGCACGAGCCGTATATGCCGCGCGAGGCGCTGCGGCGCGAGATCGAGGCGGGCGTCGTGTTCTGGGGCTACCGGGACGGCGGCGAGCTGCTCGGTGTGATGGGTTTGCAGGATGTGCAAGACGTGAGCCTCATTCGGCACGCATACGTACGCGCTAACGAGCAAGGCCGAGGCATCGGCAGCGCGCTACTCGTCTTCCTGCAAACGCAGACCACGCGCCGGCTGCTGGTGGGCACCTGGGCGGCGGCGACGTGGGCAGTGCGGTTTTATCAGCGGCATGGATTCGAGTTGGTGCCCGGCGCGGAGAAAGACCGCTTGCTCGACAAGTATTGGTCGATACCGGTGCGCCAGCGCGACACCTCGGTCGTGCTGGCTGACACTCGCGCTACTGTTTCCGCACCTAAGTAAACGCGCGCACTGCCGCAACGACGAAGGGAGACAACGAGCATGGAAACAACCGATTGGATCAGCGTACTTTCCGCTTTAGCGATTCAGGTGCCGATACTGCTCGCCTGTATCGCCGCGCTGGCCGTGATTCTCACCAAGCCGGCGCTGGCGCCGGAGGTGACTAAGTGGGCGGTGGCCGGTTTTGCGCTTGCGCTGGCGCTTTGTTTCGCCGGGCCAGCGATCCAAGCGCTGGTCATGTCGAGCATCCGCAGCGGCAACACCTCGCGCGTCGCGCTCATCAGCGCGGGTGCGTCGCTGTTGAGCGCCTTACTGCACGCCGTGGCGTACTTGCTCTTGTTGGCAGCAATACTCGCGGGTCACGCGGCAAGCGAATCGACCAAACAACCTCCGGCCAGGAAACCCGAGCGCAGCGTGCCCTGAGTGCGGGCGCAAAATGCTCGCTGATAAAATCAGCGCAAACGACTTCCTTGTTGTCATCATGCCGCCTTTCCATCTCGCGTTTCCCGTCACCAGTCTGGAGAAAGCTCGCGCGTTCTACGGAGCGCTGCTCGGCTGCCCCGAGGGCCGCAGTTCGCCCGAGTGGGTCGACTTCGATTTCTTCGGTCACCAGATCGTGGCGCATCTAGCGCCCGAGGAGGCTGGGCATCGCTCCACCAACGCAGTGGACGGCGACAACGTGCCGGTGCGCCATTTCGGCGCCGTGCTGCCGATGCCGCAGTGGGAAGCATTGGCGCAGAAGCTGCGCGCCGCCGGCACGCGTTTCATCATCGAGCCGCACATCCGCTTCAAAGGAGAAGTCGGCGAGCAGGCGACCATGTTCTTGCTCGATCCCTGTGGCAATGCCCTGGAGTTCAAGGCATTCAAGGATATCGGACGCTTGTTCGCCAAGTAGGGTTCGCCCCCATCGACCGGAATTTTTCGATCGCCGGCTGCGTCATACGCCTTCGCCACTTTCGACGCTCGTTGCACGGCAAGATCAAGTACTGTTATCTGGATAACTCCAATAATGTTTAAGGACGGTATTTCTTACTTTATCCCTATGGTGGTATAGGCATATCGTTGCCTGTCAGCCTTCTGTAAGGCCCGCCTAAGCGGGCATTCCGATAATGCGCGGTCGCAAAAAAACAACGAGAGGAGACCGCTCGTGCTTTGGCAACAGAACTACAACCCGACGGGGAGCGTGGTGTTGTCGACACTGCTCGCTGCGTTGCCCGTGTTGATACTTCTCGGCGGCCTCGGATTTTTTCATGTGCGCGCCCATTTGGCCGCCGTGGCCGGAATGATCGCGGCCCTGGCGATCGCGGTTTTCGTGTTCGGCATGCCGGCGGGTATGGCAAGTAAGGCCGCGCTGTTTGGTGCTTCATGGGCGATTACGGTGCCGTGTTGGATCATCCTCAACACGATGTTCTTGTACCGCATGACAGTGAAAGCGGGCTTGTTTCAGGTGCTGCAAGATTCCATCGGCGGCATTACCAATGACCGGCGCTTGCAGCTTATCTTGATCGCGTTTTGCTTCGGCGCGTTCTTCGAGGGCGCGGCGGGCGGAGGCACGCCGGTGGCAGTGACGGGCGCGATGCTGATCGGTCTGGGTTTCAATCCGCTCGCCGCTTCCGGTTTGGCGCTCATCGCCAACACGGCGCCCGTGGCGTACGGCGGCTCCGGCACACCGATTTTAGTGCTGAACAGTGTGACGCAAAACACCGACAGCTATTTGCTCACGCTCTCCGCCATGGTCGGCCGGCAGCTGCCGTTCTTCTCCGTCATCGTGCCGATTTGGCTCGTCATGGCGTTTGCCGGAGTGCGCGGTACGATGCAAGTGATGCCGGCGCTGCTTGTGGCGGGCCTGTCGTTCGCGATTCCGCAGTTCTTGATCTCCAACTATCACGGGCCGTGGGTCGTCGATATGGTTTCGGCGATGATCTCGATGCTTAGCGTTGCGCTGTTCCTCAAGTTTTGGCACCCGCAGCATGTTTGGTTGAGTGCGGGGGCCGGTGGCGGGACGGTGCCGCGCGACTTGGCGGAAAAGGAGCGCGTCAACCACAATCACGGCAAGGATCGCGTGATCGCCGCGTGGGCGCCGTGGGTGATCGTCTCGGTAGTGCTCATGCTCTGGGCCTGGAAAGCGTTCAAAGGCATCATCGACATCAAAGGCGCTACTTTCATTGAGTACGCTATTCCCGGACTCGACAAGATGGTGGAGCGCGTGGCGCCGGTCGTCGCGCAACCGCACCCCGAAGCGGCGGTGTTCAAGTTCGGCATGTTGTCGTCCATCGGCACCGGCATCTTCATCGCCGCGATCATTTCAGGTTTGGTCATGCGCTTTTCGCCGCGCGAGATGATCAAAACCTACGGCGAGACCTTTGCTTCGCTCAAGTACTCGTTCCTCACCATTTTCGCCATGCTGGCGCTGTCCTATACCACGCGCTATTCCGGTATGGACGCCACCATGGGCTTGGCGATGGCGAACACGGGCTGGCTCTATCCGTTCTTCGGCACCTTGATCGGCTGGCTTGGTGTCGCTTTGACGGGCACCGACGCAGGGTCGAACGCCCTGTTCGGCAGCCAACAGCAGATCACCGCCAATCAGATCGGCTTATCGCCGACCTTGATGGCGGCGGCGAACAGTTCTGGTGGGGTCATGGGCAAAATGATCGACGCGCAGAGCATCGTCGTCGCTTCGGTGGCGACCAACTATCAAGGTCAAGAGGGCACGATCCTGCGCTATGTCTTTTGGCACTCGATCGCCTTGGCGTGTTTGGTCGGCGTGCTCGTGATGCTGCAAGCTTACGTGCCGCCGTTTACGGCGATGGTAGTTAAGCCATAATAGCGGGCGCGGGAAGGTTAAAGGACCGCGCCAACATAAAACTACTAGAGGGGGAGACATGGCAACCACGGCCATCACGCCGGAGTTTGAGAGGGCTACTTACGCCAAAGTGGCCGCCAAGCTGATTCCGTTTTTGTTTCTGTGCTACGTGGTCAACTTTCTCGATCGCGTCAACGTCGGCTTCGCCAAGCTGCAAATGGCGGGCGACCTACAGTTTAGCGATGCGGTCTACGGTTTCGGTGCGGGCGTGTTCTTTATCGCCTATTTCATTTTCGAAGTCCCGAGCAACATCATTCTCGAGAAAGTTGGCGCGCGCGTTTGGATTGCGCGCATCATGATTACTTGGGGAATCATCTCCACCGCGTTCATGTTCACCGGCAGCATAAATTTGGGCGCGCTGTCGGCCCCGCTGTGCAAGTTTTTCGCTTGGGCGTCGTATGTGTTCAACATGATATTCAGCCTCGGCTTTGTTCAGCCCAAAATCTTGCCCGGCGCGGCCACGTGTACCAATCCGGAAGTAGCGTTCTATTCGTTGCGCTTTCTGCTGGGTGTGGCTGAGGCAGGATTTTTCCCGGGCATCATTCTCTATCTCACTTACTGGTTCCCCGGTGCGCGCCGCGCCAAGATGGTGGCGCTATTCATGACGGCCATCGGTGTGTCGCAACTTATCGGCTCGCCGCTTTCGGGCTGGATCATGCAATCCATGGATACCTATCACGGCTTGCGCGGCTGGCAGTGGATGTTCTTGCTGGAAGGTGTGCCTTCCGTCATCATCGGTTTTCTGGTGCTTGCCGCGCTGCCCAACGGGCCGAAAACGGCGAAATGGCTAACGCCGCAAGAGCGTGATTTCATCATCAAACGCGTCGAGGAAGACAACGCGAGCAAGAAGGATGTCGGCGGCAAGCACAATCTCGGCGCTGCTTTTGCCGACTATCGCGTGTGGGCGCTGGCGATCGTTTATTTTTGCGGCGCGATGACGTTCTATGCCGTCAGTTTGTGGATGCCCACCACCATCTATGAACACCTGCACATTGCCAAGAACGATTACCTCAAGGTCGGCCTCATTAGCATGATTCCATGGGGTGCGAGCATTCTTTCGATGATCTACTGGGGCAGTCACTCGGATCGAACCGGGGAGCGGCGCTGGCATTGCGCAACTGGCTTCTTGGTGCAAATGGTCGGTTTGCTGATCTTGGTTTACTTGCATCAGTCGCCGGTCATGTCGATCATCGGCCTCACCTTGATGACCATCGGTTGGGCCGCTTACGTCGTAACGTTCTGGTCATTACCGACTGCGTTCCTATCGGGTACGGCTGCCGCAGCCGGGATTGCGCTGATCAATTCGGTCGGCAATCTCGGCGGCTACGTCGGGCCGGAGATGGTCGGACGCATCCGTCAGGCGAATGCCGGCGACGCCACCAGCGCGTTCATGCTGTTGGCGGGCGTAGCGCTGGTGGGCGCGCTGATCATTCTGCTGTTGCCGCGCACGCAACGCCAGCGCGTTGCCGCGCAAGCGGGTTAGCCAGTGTAAGGTTCGTAGTCGACACAAGTCATGCGCGCAAGCCTGTGGACGTCCCGGCGCAAGCCGGGATCTGGTCTGAGCGCCGGCGCCGGATTACGGCTTACACCGGAATGACGGCTGTTTGGTGAATCTATCGTTGCCGTTGGGTGCGTAACCCACGCATTCCCGGTCGAGCGGGTTGCGCCGAATGACGCTGTACCAATACGCAAAGATCGTCCACGTTTGCGCTGCGGCGATCAGCATTGCCGGCTTCGTCGCGCGCTTTGCGCTGACTTGGCGCGCTGCCGCACCGCTGCACCGGGCCTGGCGCGTGCTGCCGCACATCAACGACACGATATTGCTAGCGGCGGCGCTGACCATGCTTGCAAGCGCCGGCCTCAACCCGTTCAAAGTTTCATGGCTGAGCGCCAAGATCGCCGCGCTGTTCGTTTACATAGGCTGTGGCGTGGTGGCTTTGCGTCCGGCGCGCAGCGCCGGGGCGCGGCTCGCCGCTTTCTTCCTAGCGCTGCTTTCTTTCGCTTTTATCGTGGCCGTTGCATGGACGCGCAATCCGCGTGGTCTTCTGGCGCTGTAGCAGAGTTGGCGCTTAGGCGCACCTCTCTAACTCCGGCGTGACGGATTGCTGAAATGCAATACAGTGGCAATGAATCGTCGCAGGTTTGGTGGCGTAGAGGTTGCATGTTCGAAAGAAAAGCTGCAATATGGAAGCGTTGTCGTGTTAAATAATATGAATCTATAAGGGGAGCAGTATGGGGAGAAAGCAGATTGTTGGTGCAATGATTGGCTGGGCGTCGCTACACTCGGCAAGTTTCGCGGTGCCCGTGCTGTGGGATACGGCGGCCGGCGGCAACGGCCACTACTACGAGTTCATCCAAGCGAGCGTGGATTGGGACAGTGCCCTCGCGAACGCGGGCTCCACTTCGCATTTGGGCCAAACAGGCTACCTCGCCACGATCACCTCGGCTGCGGAGCAGGACTTCGTCTTTGGCAGCGT
>CAZAWU010000158.1:0-9216 GCA_964488915.1 uncultured Burkholderiales bacterium | reverse complement strand
CGGCGATGTCGCCCATCACCTTGAGGCTGAACTCGGTGGAGAAGATGCAGGTGTTCTGGCCCTGGTCTTCTTTCAGAATATCGGCCTGCACCGTACCGCGCACGGTGGACAGCGTCCACGCTTTGATTTTCTGCGCCTCGTCGCTGGTCGGTTCGCGGCCGTTGTCCTTGCGGAATTTGTCCAACTGCTGATCGACGGCGGTGTTCATGAACATCGCGAGCAGCGTCGGAGCCGGGCCGTTGATGGTCATCGATACGGAGTTGTTCGGTGCGGTCAAGTCGAAGCCCGAGTACAGCACTTTCAAGTCTTCCAGCGTAGCAATCGACACGCCGGAATTGCCGACTTTGCCGTAAATGTCCGGGCGCAGATCGGGATCGAAACCGTACAGCGTCACCGAGTCGAATGCGGTGGACAAGCGCTTCGCGGGCATCTCCTTCGCCAGAAGATGAAAGCGCTTGTTAGTGCGAAAGGCATCACCTTCTCCCGCAAACATGCGCGTGGGGTCTTCATTTTCGCGCTTGAAGGCGAACACGCCGCCGGTGTATGGGAACGAACCAGGGACGTTTTCCAGCATCAGCCATTTCAACTGCTCGCCTTGATCCTCGTACTTCGGCAGCGCCACTTTGCGGATGTGCGTGCCGGAGAGCGACTGATAGGTGAGTTTGCTGCGGATCTCTTTGTCGCGGATTCTGACGACGTATTCCTCGCCGCTGTAGGCTTTCTGTAGATCGTTCCACTGATCGAGCAGTTTGCGGCTCTCCGGCGCGAGCTTATCTTCGCGCCTGCGGGCGAGATCGAGCAGGTTGGCGTTGTCTTCCTTGCACTCCTTCTGCAGCAGTTGCCTCGCTGCAAGCAATTGCTGCCGCTCGCGCGCGACGCGCGACTGTTCGATGGCGTGACGCTTGTAGCCGCGCACGCTGTCGGAGATTTCCGCCAGGTAGCGCGTGCGCGCAGGCGGCACAATCGGCGTCTGATGCGTGGAGTGGCGCGTATTCGGCACGGCCAAACGCGACGCGCCGGGTTTCAACCCCTTCTCTTCCAATTTGCGCAGCAGCGAGTGATACAGCGCGGTGACGCCGTCGTCGTTGAAGCGCGCCGCCATGGTGCCGAATACCGGCATCTGGTCGGGGGTCTTCTTGAAGTCGCTCTTGTTGCGCTGCACTTGCTTGCTGACATCGCGCAGCGCGTCTTGCGCACCTTTGCGGTCGAACTTGTTGATGGCGACGAAGTCGGCGAAGTCCAGCATGTCGATTTTTTCCAACTGGCTCGCCGCGCCGTACTCGGGCGTCATCACGTAGAGCGAAACGTCCACATGCGGGACGATCGCCGCATCGCCTTGACCGATGCCGGACGTTTCCACCAGCACCAAGTCGTAGCCCGCGCACTTGCACGCCGCGATCACTTCCGGCAGGCACGGGGCGATCTCGATGCCGCCGCCTTTCGTGGCAAGTGAACGCATGAAGATGTTCCTGCCTTCAATCGCATTCATGCGAATGCGATCGCCCAACAGCGCCCCGCCGGTTTTGCGCCGCGTCGGGTCCACGGCGATGATGGCGATCTTCAGGCGATCGTCCAAATCGAGGCGGAAACGGCGGATCAATTCGTCCGTCAGTGAAGATTTGCCCGAGCCGCCGGTGCCGGTGACGCCGAGCACGGGAACGTTTTTGTTCGCCGCCGCGCCACTCATCACTTGCTCGCGCAGCGCGTTCGGCAGCGTGCCGCCTTCCAGGCCGGTAATCAGCCGCGCAAGCGCGCGTTGGTCGCCCGTTTTCACTGCTTTTAGATCGCCCGGCACTTTCGCGGTGAGGTCATCGCGCGCGCTCGCGACCATATCTTCGATCATGCCGATCAAGCCCATGCGCGCGCCGTCTTCCGGCGAGTAGATGCGTTTGACGCCATAGGTGTGCAGCTCGGCTATCTCGGGTGCGACGATCACGCCGCCGCCGCCGCCGAACACTTTGATGTTCGCGCCGCCGCCTTGCTTGAGCAGATCGATCATGTACTTAAAGTACTCGACGTGCCCGCCTTGATAGGAGCTGACCGCGATGCCGTGCACGTCTTCTTGCAACGCGGCGTTTACCACCTCCTGCACCGAGCGGTTGTGGCCGAGATGAATTACTTCGGCGCCTAGCTGCTGCAAGATGCGGCGCATGATATTGATGGAGGCGTCATGGCCGTCGAATAGGCTTGCGGCGGTGACGAAACGGATTTGCTGCGTGCTGGCAAGTGCAGCTTCGGCTGGCCGGAGGCTCAGGTCTGTCATGTGGTTCCTCGAGTGCTGGCCCCGCTTTTGCGGGGGCGTACGTGCGTTAAGAAGTAGATGATACCGGCTTGGCCGGCGGGCGGCCAAAGCGCCTAAACCGCAGCTTGCGCCACTGCGGCCGGCCGAGCGGGTACGTCCGCTGAGGGCTGGCTGGCCTGAAAGCGCTTCAGCAAGACTTCGCGCTCCGCCGCGACGCTCGCAATGCTCTTATCTTTGACGTGCCCGAAGCCGCGGATGCGCTCCGGCAAACTCGCCAATGACACGGCCAACGCGTGGTTGTGCGCGGTCAGGGCAGCGACGATCTGCTCGATCAGCGCTTCGTAGTCGGCAATCAACTGGCGCTCCAGCTTGCGTTCCTCGGTGCGGCCGAATACATCGAGCGCGGTGCCACGCAGACCCTTGAACTTGGCCAGCATGCGGAACGCGACCTTCATCCAGCCGCCGTACTGCGCTTTGATGAGATGCCCCTGGGCGTCGCGCTTGGCGAACAGCGGTGGCGCGAGATGGAACTTCAGGGTCACGTCGCCTTCGAAGGCTTCCCTGAGCTTCTTCTCGAAATCGCCGTTGGTGTACAGGCGCGCGACTTCGTATTCATCCTTGTACGCCATGAGCTTCGAGAGATTCTTGGCAACGGCTTTGGCGAGTGCATCGCCCTTACTTGGCAGAGCGAGCTTTGCTTCGGCCGCGCGCACCTTCTCAACGACGGCTTCAAAACGTTTGGCGTATGCGGCGTTTTGATATTGCGTAAGGAACGCGCCACGACGGCGCACTAGCGCATCCAAACTCTGCGGCATCTGCACCACGACCAGCTGCGCGGGCGACGCAGTGCGCTCAACACGCGCCTTGTCGGCGGCGTAGCGGCGGCCCCACATGAGCGCTTGTTTGTTCGCCTCAACCGCGACGGCGTTCAGTTCGATCGCGCGCAGCAGCGAAGCTTCCGACAGCGGAATCAAGCCTTGTTGGAAGGCGAATCCCAGCATGAACAGGTTGCTGGCAATCGAATCGCCCAGCAGCGCCGTAGCCACACGCGTCGCGTCGACGAAGTGTGCGCGGCCGCCGACGGATTCTTCGATCAAAGCGCGGATCGAGGTTTCGGGAAACGACCAATCAGGATTCTGAGCGAACTGCCCCGGCGGCTGTTGGTGTGTGTTGATGACCGCCACCGTGCGGCCGGGACGCGTTTTGGAAATGGCATCGAGTGCGCCGGCGGTTAACATGTCGCAACCGAGAATCAAATCCGCTTCGCCGGTAGCGATGCGCTGCGCGTGAATGTCGGCGGGGCTACGGGCGATGCGTACGTGCGAAGTCACCGCGCCGTTCTTCTGCGACATGCCGGTCATATCGAGCGCGGACGTACCTTTGCTTTCCAAGTGCGCGGCCATGCCGAGCAGCGCGCCGATAGTGATGACGCCGGTGCCGCCGATGCCGGTGATGAGGATGTTGTACGGTGCGGCTTCGAGTTTGATCGGTTGAGGCAACGGCAGTTCGGCGAAGTCATTGTCCAACGCCTTTTGCAGTTGCCTGGATTTGCGCGGCTTGCCGCCTTCGACCGAAACAAAGCTCGGGCAGAAGCCTTTCACGCACGAATAGTCCTGATTACAGGAAGACTGATCGATCATGCGCTTGCGGCCGAATTCCGTTTCCAGCGGCAGGATGGAAGTACAGTTCGACTGCACGCCGCAGTCGCCGCAGCCTTCGCATACCGCTTCGTTGATGAACACGCGATGTAGTGCTTGCGGAAACTCGCCCTTCTTGCGGCGGCGGCGCTTTTCGGCGGCGCAGGTTTGATCGTAAATCAGCACCGAGACACCCTTCACTTCACGCAGTTCCCGCTGCACGGCGTCGAGATCGCGGCGATCATGCAGTGTGACTCGCGCGGGCAGTTGCAAACTCTGCTGGCCTCGCAGCAGGTGCGAGCGGTCGCTGCAGCGCGACAAATCTTCGGTGACCAGCGCGATGCGTTTCACGCCTTCGGCCGCCATTTGCTGCGCGATCATGGGCACAGTGAGGGTGCCGTCGATCGGCTGGCCGCCGGTCATCGCCACGGCGTCGTTGTAGAGAATCTTGTAAGTGATGTTGACATTCGCTGCCTGCGCGGCGCGGATTGCCAGCGAGCCCGAATGGAAATAGGTACCGTCGCCCAAGTTCGCGAACACATGTCCGCGCTTGGAGAACGGCGCTTGGCCGATCCAAGGTGCGCCTTCCCCGCCCATCTGCGTGGTGGTTTTGTTGTGCTCGGGGTAGATCGCCGTCGCCATGACGTGGCAGCCGATGCCGGCGAGTGCGATGCTGCCTTCAGGGGTTTTGGTCGAGGTGTTATGTGGACAGCCGGAGCAGTAGTAGGCGGGGCGCGGCGGTGTGTTCACCGCTTTTTTCAGCACCGCTTCCTTCGCATCGAGGAACGCGAGACGCGCTTTGATCGCATCGCTTTGATGAAAGCGCGCAATGCGCGATGCGATCACACGGGCGATCTGCGCGATGGAGAAATCAGCCTTCGCCGGCAGCAGCCATTCGCCGCGCGGGTGCACCCACTCACCTTGGTCGTCGAACTTACCCACCACGTGTGGGCGCACATCCGGGTGCCAGTTGTAGAGCTGTTCCTTGAGCTGGTACTCGACGAATTGGCGCTTTTCTTCGACCACCAGAATTTCTTCCAGCCCCTTGGCGAATTCGCGCACGCCATCCGGCTCCAGCGGCCACGGCATGGAAACTTTGAACAGACGGATGCCGATCTCCGCAGCGCGCTCTTCGTTGATGCCGAGTTCTTCGAGCGCTTCGAGCACGTCCATGTAGGACTTGCCCGAAGCGATGATGCCTAGGCGCGCGTTCGGCGCGTCGATGGTGGTGTGGTTGATCTTGTTCAGCCGTGCGTACGCCATCGCCGCGTAGATCTTGTAGTCCTGCATTAAAGCTTCTTGCTTGCGCGCTTGCATGCCGAGTGGATCGTTGGAGAGACGCGCGTTCAAACCACCTTCCGGCATGGTGAAGTCGCTCGGGTAAAGCGTCTTGATGCGGAACGGATCGGCTTCGATCGATGCGGAGGATTCGACCGTGTCCGCCAGCGCCTTGAACGCGACCGCGCAACCGGAAAAACGCGACATGGCGAAGCCGTGCAAGCCCAACTCGACGTATTCCGCGACATTGCAGGGATAGAGCACCGGGATCATCGACGCCGAGAACAAGTGGTCGGTCTGATGCGGCAACGTGGAGGAGTACGCGCCGTGATCGTCACCCGCCACCAGCAGCACGCCACCGTGCTTGGCGGTACCGGCGAAATTCATGTGTTTGAACGCGTCGCCGCAGCGGTCCACACCCGGGCCTTTGCCGTACCACATGGCGAACACGCCGTCGTAATCTGATTCGCCGATCAAGTTGACTTGCTGCGTGCCCCACACCGCGGTGGCGGCAAGTTCCTCGTTCACGCCGGGGACGAACTTGACGTGATGTGCTTCGAGATGCTTCTTCGCTTTCCACAGCGCCTCGTCGAGGCCGCCGAGCGGCGAGCCGCGGTAGCCGGAGATGAAACCGCCGGTGTTGAGCCCTGCGGCGACGTCGCGGCGGCGTTGCACCAGGGCGAGGCGCACCAACGCTTGGATGCCGGTCAGGTAGACGCGGTCCTGGTCGGAAACGTACTTATCTTCTAGCGTGACTGCTTGCATGTCTAACTCCTGTTAGGAACTTAAGACTTCAGGCGGGCCGCCGCGGGTATGGCGGCTCCTGTGCAGCGCGATCCGCGGTGGCGGCTCGCGCTTGATACGGAATCCTAAATCGCTATGTCATCTCTGCGGCTTCATGGTAGACCGTGTTCTCGTTCAGCATAACTTGATGATGAGCGCCACCGGCAGGAATCATCGGGAAACAATTTTCCTGCGCGGCCACGCGAACGTCGAGAAAGTAGGGGCCTTCGCTGTCGAGGCAGCGCGCGAGAGCGGCCTTGAGCTGTGCTGGGCGCGTCACGCCCGCGGCGTTCCAGCCGAAGCCTTTCGCGACGGCAACGAAATCGGGCAGCGCTTCGGTGTAGCTGTGGCTATAGCGCTTCTCGTGATTGAGTTGTTGCCACTGGCGCACCATGCCCATGTAGCCGTTGTTGCACAGCACGACTTTGACGGCAGCGCGGTGTTGCATCGCGGTGGAAAGCTCTTGAATGTTCATGAGCATGGAGGCGTCGCCGCTCACGCACACCACGGTCTTTTCCGGATGCGCGATCTGTGCGCCGATGGCCGCTGGCAGGCCGTAGCCCATCGTGCCTGCGCCACCCGATGTGAGCCAGCGATGCGGTTTATCGAAGCGCAGATACTGTGCAGCCCACATCTGGTGCTGGCCGACGTCGGTAGAGACGATGGCGTCACGCTGCGCGAGCAAATCCTGTAACGTGCGCATCAGTTGCTGCGGCAGAATGGCTTGTGCCGAGGGTTTGAAGCCAAGGCTGTCGACAGCGCGCCAGCGCGTGATGCGCGCCCACCAAGGCGCAAGAGCATCCGGGCGCCTCTGCCAGTCGCCGAGTTGATCCGCCAGCATCCGCAGCGCTTCGCCGCAGTCGCCGACGATCGGCACGTCCACCTTGACCACTTTGTTGATCGACGCCGTGTCGATGTCGATGTGGACCGTCTTCGCGCCGGGACAGAAATCCTGCAGCCGCCCGGTCACGCGATCATCAAAGCGTGCGCCCACGCACACCACCAAATCGGCGTGGTGCATCGCCATGTTCGCTTCCAGCGTTCCGTGCATGCCCAACATGCCGATGAATTGCGCGTCCGAAGCAGGGAAAGCGCCCAATCCCATCAACGTGAGCGTGCAAGGTGCGCCGCTGCGCCGCACCAGTTCGGTAAACGCCGCGCACGCCGCAACACCTGAATTGATCAACCCGCCCCCGCCGTAGAACACAGGTTGGCGCGCGGCTTTGATGAGCGCGGCGGCTTCCTGCAGTTGCGGGCGAGATGGTGCTTTGCGCGGCGCGGGCGCCGCTTCGTGATCGGTGGCAACGCCTACTGGCTGCACCGCTTGCGCTTGTAAGTCTTTAGGAAAATCGATCAGCACCGGTCCCGGCCGGCCCTCGGTTACCACGCGTAGCGCCTTACGCACGGTCGGCACGATTTGCGCAACGTCACGAATCTGCACATTCCACTTGGTCACTGGACGCGACAGCCCGAGCGCGTCGCACTCCTGGAACGCGTCGCTGCCGATCGCTGCCGTTGCAACTTGGCCGCTGATGCACAAGACCGGGATGGAATCACACATCGCGTCGAGCAGCCCCGTCACGGTATTGCTCATGCCGGGACCGGAAGTGACCAGCACCGCGGCCGGGCGCCCGGTCGAGCGCGCATAGCCTTCGGCGGCGTGCACCGCCGCTTGCTCGTGGCGCACCAGAACGTGACGCAAGCGCCGCTCGCCGTGCAACGCGTCGTAGATCGGCAGCACCGCGCCGCCGGGGTAGCCGAACACGACTTCGATCCCGCCTTCCACCAGGGCGTCGAGCAGCGTTTGCGCGCCGTTGCGGACGGCGCCGGGCGTCTGTGCACGGGTGTCAGTGGAGGGGAAAAAGCAGGGAGCGTTCACGGCGTTATCGTAATCCGCCTGTCCGAGAAAAGGTTTCTAATATTCTGGATTGCTGCGCGGTATCTAGGAAATGTTGCTAGATACATAAAGATCTTGAGAATATTCTACTGTTCCGTGTATTTTGGGGCTGCGTAGCCTGGCTCGTGAGATGTCGATATTGCCGCCCGCGCGCTAGGCGTTCGATGCGAGAATTTCACGAACTTGAGAGCATTCGGAGAAAGCGACAATGGTCCACGTATCATCCCCGACGTCCAACCTCATTTTCGACAGTATCCACGCAAGAGTCGCGTCTGTTCCCATGCGCAGACCGATAGTCTCCAAAGTAGGAGGGTATTCCCAGTGGCCGTTCGTACTGATCGACGTGCGCACGCGCGAGGGCGCGGTCGGCCACAGCTATTTGGAGCCGTACGTGCACAAGCTAGTGCCCTCGATCGTCAGCGTGATCGAGACGCTCAGTGAAATGCTCAAAGGTAAGCCGCTGGCCCCGCTCGATGTGTTCGGCGAGGCGATGAAGACGCTCCACCTGAACGGCCGCCAAGGCACCACGCTGATCGCGCTCTCCGGTGTGGACATGGCCGTGTGGGATGCGCTCGCGCGCGCGGCGGGCTTGCCTCTGGCGCGCACGCTGGGCGGCAGCACCGGGCGCGTGCGCGCGTACAACACCAACGGCCTGTGGCTGATTCCGCGCGAGAAGCTGGCGCAAGAAGCAAAAGAACTGGTCGCCGAGGGCAACTTCAAGGCGATCAAGCTGCGACTTGGCCGCCCCACGGTCAAGGAAGATATTGAAGCGATCCGCATCGTGCGCGACGCCGTGGGCGAACACACGCTGCTGATGTCCGACTTCAATCAAGGCCTCGCGTTCGGCGAAGCGCTGCAGCGTATGCATGCGCTCGACGATCAGGGCTTGTACTGGTTCGAAGAGCCGATCGTCTACGACGACTACGAGGGCTGCGCGCAGATCACGCGCGAAATCAACACGCCGATCCAGATCGGCGAAAACATCTGGGGCCCGCGCGAATTCCACAAAGCCGTCGCCGCGCGCGCGGCGGATTTGTACATGCCGGATTTGATGCGCATCGGCGGCGTCACCGGCTGGATGCGCTCAGCGGCCATCGCCGGCGCCGCGGGCTTGCCGCTGTCCAGCCATCTTTATCCGGAAGTGTCCGCGCATTTGCTGCGCGTGAGCGAATCGGCCGATTGGTGTGAGTGGCGCGATTGGGGCAACCCGCTCATCGCGGAGCCCTTCAAAGTAGAAGACGGTTTTGTGGTCGTGCCGGAGCGGCCGGGCAATGGCATCGAGTGGAATGAGGAAGCCGTGGCCAAGTACAAGTTTTGAGCATCGGGGGTCTTCCTTTCTCAATGGCAACGAAGAAGCTTTTTCCGCCGCAACGAGGTAC
>CAZAWU010000157.1:1903-9296 GCA_964488915.1 uncultured Burkholderiales bacterium | reverse complement strand
CAAGCCGGCGGGCTGGCGGGCAAGCTGTTCACGTCGGTCAAAATCGGCGGGTTGGCGGTGGTGGGTTTCTTTGTCAACTTGATCCTGGTGCCGGTAGTCACGTTCTACCTGCTGCGCGATTGGGACAAACTGGTCGCCAACGTCGATGCGCTCATTCCGCGGCGCTGGCACGAACGCGTGACTGGCATCGTGCGCGAGATCGATTCGGTGCTCGCCGAGTTTTTGCGCGGGCAGTTGCTGGTGATGCTGATCATGGCGGTGTACTACAGCGCCGGCCTAGCGATTGCCGGGCTGCAATTCGCGTTGCCGATCGGCATCATCTCCGGCCTGCTGGTGTTTGTCCCGTTCGTCGGCAGCATCACCGGGTTGGTGCTGTCGCTGCTGGCAGCCGCCACGCAGTTCGACACGCTCGGGGCATTTGGCGGTGTCGTGGCCGTGTTCGTAGTCGGGCAGTTGATCGAAGGCTATGTGGTTACACCGCGCTTCGTCGGCGACCGCATTGGCTTGCATCCGGTTGCGGTGATCTTCGCGCTGCTCGCATTCGGCGAGCTATTCGGTTTTGTCGGCGTGTTGCTGGCGCTACCGCTGGCCGCGATGGTGCTCGTGGCGCTGAGGCATGCTAGGCAGGAGTACGTGGCCAGCAATGTCTACCATTCTTAACGTCAGGTGCATACTCCAGTTATCAAGATACGGCTCAGTTTTGCTCCGCCGGGCCGACGTCCATGCCTTCGTAGGTCAAGCCGGCCTGAGCGGCGAAGTCGTATAACTCGGCGTTACGCACATCCAGCGTGGCCGGTGTGTGCGCCTCGACTTTCTTGACGCGCAAGCGAAACGCCGGCTGTCCTTGAATTTTCCCCATGCCGGCGACTTCGTAGCCGGCGCGCTCCAGGTGCATCGCGGCCATTTCTAGGCGCGTCAACTCCTGGTGCTTGAAAAAGTAACTCCAGCTGAGCGCAGCGTCGGCGTTCCACTTGGTTTCGCTGCGGATCCTGGCGAACATTGTTTCGAGCTGTTGCAGCGAGATGCGCTCCGGAGAGTCTGCCATGGCGGGGACGCCGATGGCGACAAGCGCGAGCGACAGAACCAGAGCGCGCATCGGCCTCGCCGCGAGGCAAACGCCGGCGCCGCGAAGCTCACGCATCGCCGCTGCCTTTGAGTTGCGGCAAGTGCTGGTCGGCGAAATCCACCATGCGTTGGATGGCGATCTTCGCTTTCTTGCTGACTTCGGGATCGATGAGGATTTCGTTCGGGCTGGCGCCGGGTTTGTCGCGCGTCGGCGCCGAGCGCAGCGTTTCCAACAAATTCTTCAAACCGTTCATCGCCATCCACGGACAGTGTGCGCAACTCTTGCAAGTGGCGCCTTTGCCCGCAGTCGGGGCTTCGATGAAGTTCTTGCCGGGGTTGAGTAGTTTCAGTTTGTGAAAAATACCTTTGTCCGTAGCGACGATGAATTCCTTCTCTTTCGCCGCTTGCGCCGCTCGGATGATGCCGGTCGTGGAAGCGACGACATCGGCCAGCGCCAGCACCGAGTCGGGGGACTCGGGATGGGCGAGTACCTTTGCTTGCGGGCGCTGCGCTTTGAGCTGGGCGAGTTCCTTGCCCTTGAACTCGTCGTGCACAACGCATGAGCCTTGCCACATCAACATGTCGGCACCGGTCACACTTTGAATCCATTCGCCCAAGTGCTTGTCCGGTGCGAACAGAATTTTCTTCCCCTGCTTATGCAAGTGCGTAACGATCTTCTCCGCGATGGAGGAGGTGACCACCCAATCGGCGCGCGCTTTTACGGCCGCGCTGGTGTTGGCGTAGACCACGACGACCCGATCGGGATGGGCATCGCAGAACTGGCTGAACTCGTCGATGGGACAGCCGAGGTCGAGCGAGCATTCGGCTTCCAGATCGGGCATGAGCACGCGCTTCTCTGGGTTCAGAATCTTGGCCGTTTCACCCATGAAACGCACGCCCGCAACGACCAAGGTGCTGGCGGGGCAGCGTGTGCCGAAGCGCGCCATTTCGAGCGAATCGGAGACGATGCCGCCGGTGGCCTCGGCTAAGTCTTGAATGTCGGGATCGACGTAGTAGTGCGCGACCAAGGCCGCATCGAGCCGCGCCAGTTCGCGTTTGATGTCGGCGACAAGCTGGGGTTTGTCCGCTGGGGACACCGGTTGCGGCGCTTTCGCGCGGGCGATCTGGATATTTCGTCCGGGGCGCTCGTATTCGACTTTTATGGTGGCTTGCATGAAGGCAGTGATTTCCAAGATTTCAGCCGCTGGACATTGGAGAATCGCGGGCGGGATTTAGTTTGTTGGATGTTTCCAAATACACATTAACTATGTAAACTACTCAATGTTCGGTGTCGCTTGGGCGGCAGTATTAGCCAGCCCTTGCCCGGACAGATCAGCAACGGTACTTTACCGCATTACACACCAGCACATCCGCTTGCGCATGATGGATCCTTCCTCCCGCCTTGCATCAAGCCCCGGCGGGCTTGCGCTGCTGCGCCGCGCTGGCGCGGCGCTCGCGCGAGCGGCAATGCCAGGGCGGGTAGTGGAAGCGGACCCCGCGCAAGCGAGCGTATTCCGGGCCAAACAATTGCACGCGTTGTTGCGCCTGACGCCGTACATGATGCTGGCCAATGCCGTCAACGCGCTGCTCATTTGCACCTTCATGTGGGAGCGCGTGCCGCGCTGGACGGTGTTTGTCTGGCTCGCGGCGCTGGCGGTGGTGGTGGCGACGCAATTGGCGGGCTGGTGGCGTCACGGACGTGGCGCACCGCGTGCGCGCGCTTCGCGCAAAGTCATGCGTTTGGCCGCATGGCATGCCGCTATTTTGGCATCGCTGTACGCAGTGCTGCCGATGTACTTGTTCCCTCTTATCGATGAAGAGGCGCGCTTGCTGGTGGCCACCTTCACGGCCGGCATGATCTGCGCCGGCGCCTTCGCGTTGTTCACGGTGCCGCAGGCGGCGGTGGCGTGGGCGACGGTGATATCGCTCGGTGGCGTCTACGCGTTGTGGGCGGCGCAGCGGCCGCTGTACCTGTACGTCGCGCTGCTGCTGGTGGTTTATGCCGGCACCATCATCGCTACCGTGCTATCGATGGCGCGTACGTTTTTGGCGCGGCTGCAGGCAGAATCGGAGAAAGAGCGGCAGAAGCAAGTGGTGGATCTGCTGTTGCGCGATTTCGAAGAACATGCGAGCGACTGGCTCTGGGAAGCCGACGCCACCGGTTGCCTGCGCCACGTGTCGGTGCGCCTGGCGCAAGCGCTGCAACAACCAGCGGCTGCGTTGCAAGGTGCCGATTTCACAGCGTTGCTCGCAGCGCACGCCGGCCTGGATGCGCACCAAGGCCACGCCGTGGCACGCCTGCGTCAGCGCTTGCGCCGGCCGCAACCGTTTCGCGATGTCGTGGTGCCGGTCACGCTGCGCGGAGAGCAGCGCTGGTGGGCGCTGACGGCGAAGCCGCTGCTCGACGAGGCCGGCGCGCATCTGGGTTGGCGCGGTGTCGGCAGCGATATCACCAACGCGCGCCGCCACGAGCTCGAGCTCGCGCGTTTGGCGAACTTTGATTCGCTGACTGGTTTAGCCAACCGGCATCAGTTCCGCACGCGGCTCGATGCGTTGTACGCTGGCACCACTATGCCGGCCTGTGCACTGTTGCTGCTCGATCTGGATAACTTCAAGTCGGTCAACGACACGCTCGGCCACGGCGTGGGCGATCAACTGTTGCAGTTAGCGGCGCTGCGGCTGCAGACGCTGGTGCGCGCGGAAGACTTGCTGGCGCGTTTGGGTGGCGACGAATTCATTCTGCTTTGCGGCAGCCGCGCCGCGCTGCCCGATGTGCTGGAGCGTGCGCATTCTCTGCTGCAAGCGTTGCGTGAACCGTGCATCATCGAGGGCATGCGCATCGAAGTGCGCGCCAGCATCGGCATCGCGCTTGGCGCGCAGCACGGCGGTAGCGGCGAGGAATTGCTCAAGAACGCGGATATGGCCCTGTACGCCGCGAAGGACGCGGGGCGTGATGCGGTGCGCGTGTTCGACAGCGATATGCAGGCGCGCGCCAGCAACCGTCTCGGTGTGCTGACCGATCTCGGACGCGCCATCGAGCGCGGACAATTGTTTCTTCATTTTCAGCCGCAGTTCGATCTTGCCTCGGGACAGATCAACGCGTTTGAAACGTTGCTGCGCTGGCGCCATCCGCAACGTGGCCTCGTGACGCCTTCCGAGTTCATCCCGGTGGCGGAGGAGACGGGTTTAATCGTGCCGATCGGCGCGTGGGTGTTGCGCGGTGCTTGCCAGACCGCGCTGGCTTGGCCATCGAAGGTGCGCGTTTCGGTGAACTTATCCGCGGTGCAGTGCGCGAGCCGCTCGACGGTCGACGTGGTGCGCGAGGTGCTGTCGAGTACACGTCTGCCGGCCGAACGCCTGGAACTCGAGATCACCGAGTCGTCGTTGATTGCCGACAGCACCACCGCGCGCGAAACGCTGCAGGCGTTGAAACAAATGGGCGTGGGCGTCGCGCTGGACGATTTCGGCACCGGCTATTCGTCCATGGCGCACCTGCGCCACTTCGCACTGGATAAGCTCAAGATCGACCGCTCTTTCGTAGCGGCGCTCGAGCGCGACGACGAGCAGGCGCACGCCATCGTGCGCTCCATCGTGCATTTGGGGTGCGGCCTGAAACTGCAGATCGTCGCTGAAGGCGTGGAAACGCCCAGGCAACTGCAGGCGCTGCGTGAATTGGGTTGCACCGGGGTGCAGGGTTTCTTATTGTCGAGACCTTTGCCGGCGGTAGAAGCCAGCGATCTACTAAACGCAGGTGATGCAGGCTTTGCGGCTGCAGCGCAATCGCCCACTTTTATGCACTAACCTCCGATACTGATAGATCGATCGCCATCTGTGTGGCGTTCACATTTATTCTTCAGACGATACTGGGTCAATCATAGGTGACTCAGGCGAACGCGCAACGCAGCGAGCGCGGGTTTTGCTGGTGAACGATTGGCTTGCCGAGCGCGGGTAAAGCCCTTATCCTAGCGCTCGACCTGTTGCCAATGCGCCACGACATGTCAACGATGCAACCTGGGCGCCGCGTGGCAGGTTGGCTACGCGCAACAAGAACGACGTCATGACTGTACGCCTTCCTTTGGTTCTCGTTGCCGATGACGACGCCGATGTGCGTGCGCTGATTGGGCGCGCGCTGCGCTCCGCGGCGGTGGAATTGATCGAGGCCGAGCACGGCGAACAAGCGCTGGCGCTGGCACGCACCCGCTTGCCGGATCTCGTTCTGCTTGATGTCAACATGCCGCAACGCGATGGTGTGGCCGTGTGCGCGGCCCTGCGCCAAGAGCCCGAGTTTCGTGACACGCCGATCGTCATGGTCACCAGCATGGACGATCTGGATACCATCAAGCACGCCTACGACGCGGGGGCCACCGACTTCATTGTCAAGCCGTTCAATCGCACCGTGCTCGGGCAGCGTGTGCGGCATTTGCTGCGCGCCGCCAAAGCGTTCGAGCAACTGCGCGAGAGCCAGGCACAACTGGAGCAAGCGCAGCGCCTGGCGCAACTCGGACATTGGCAATGGGAGTTGGGCAGCGACGAAATACGATGCTCGGACGAAGCCTACCGTCTGTTCGGCGTTGAGCCGGGATTCTATTTGGACAGCAAAGCAGTGGAAGCCGCCGTGCATCGAGACGACCTTGCGCGGCTCAAGGACGCCGTAAGCGCCGCGATCAAAGCGAAGCGGCCCTACACGGTCGAGCACCGCATCGTGCGCGCGGGCGGGCAACAACGCATCATCGAGCACCGGGGCGAACCAAGCTTCGATAGCGCAGGCCGAGCGGTGCGCTTGTTTGGCACGATCCGCGACATCACCGCGCAAAAAGAGGCGGAAGAGCGCATCCGCTACCTCGCGCACTATGATGCGTTGACCGGTTTGCCTAATCGCGCGATGGTGCGCGAGCAACTGGCGCGCGCGCTGAGCAAGGCGGCTCGTTACGATGTCCTGGTGGCGATCATGTCGTTCGACCTCGATCGCTTCAAGCGCATCAACGATTCGCTCGGCCATGCCGTTGGCGATGAACTGCTCAATGAGGTTGGCAGGCGTCTGCGGGAGACCGTGCGCAGCGAAGCGGAGGACGAGCCCGCGCTGGAGCGCGAAGCGGACATCATCGGCCGAGTTGGCGAGGATGGGTTTACGCTGGTGCTGCGCACCACCCGCGAGCAGGTACATGAATTGGCGAAAGTGGCTACGCGGATTTTGGCTGAGATCCGCAAGCCTTTTCATCTCGGCGCGCAGGAAGTGTTCCCGACCGCCAGCATCGGTATCGCCGTGTTTCCGCACGACGCCGAGGACGCCGACACGCTGATGAAGAACGCGGACGCGGCGATGTATCACGCCAAACAGGCCGGGCGCGACACGTTTCAGTTCTATTCCAAGAGCATGAACGCTTCCGCCGCGCAGAAATTATCGCTGGAAAGCGAATTGAAGCGAGCGATTGAGCGGCATGAGTTGACGGTAGCGTATCAGCCAAAGCTCGACTTGCGTTCGGGGCAGATCGCCGGCGCGGAGGCCTTGGTGCGGGGGCCGGCGAGCGAATTGCCCGTCGTGAGTCCAGCTCAGATCGTGGCGCTCGCGGAAGAAGCCGGCATGATTCACGAGCTAGGCGGTTTTGTGCTGCGCAGCGCGCTGACACAGTATCGCGCCTGGCAGGCGGCGGGCTACGCGGCGCCCAAGATGAGTGTCAATTTGTCGCCGCTGCAGTTTCGCAAGAGCGATTTGCTGCGCATCGTCAGCGCGACGCTCAAGGAAGTCGGGCTCGACGCGAGTTGCCTCGAACTTGAAATCACCGAAAGCGCAGTCATGCACAATGAGGAAGAGGCGATCGCCGTCATGAACGCGCTGAGCGATTTGGGGGTCGGCTTGGCCATCGATGACTTCGGCGTCGGCTACTCTTCGCTCGGGTACCTAGCGCGCTTCCCGATCGATTGCCTGAAGATCGATCGTTCCTTCGTTCGCAATTTGCCGGAGAATCGCGAGCAAGCTGTGGTCACGCGCGGCATTATTTCTATGGCACACGGGCTTGGGCTGATCACTGTGGCCGAAGGGGTCGATAACGAGGCGCAGATGGAGTTCCTGCGGCAACACGGCTGCAATCAAGCGCAGGGCTACGCAGTCAGCGCACCGCTGCGAGCGGACGAGTTTGCACAGCGCTTCCTGCGCGAGCCTGCAGCCGCTTTCGCGCAGTGATGTCCCAATCTGAAAAGGTTTAGCGTTCTGCGCGCATCAGGCCGCGCTGAAAACAGTATCCTGCGAGCATGAGGCTGCGCTGAAAACAGTATTCTGCGCGCCTCAGGCTGCGCGGGAAACAGTATTCTGCGCGCATCAAGCTGCGCG
>CAZAWU010000157.1:0-1803 GCA_964488915.1 uncultured Burkholderiales bacterium | reverse complement strand
CGCGCATCAAGCTGCGCGCAGGTGCCAAGCCTTTGGGCGGCAGAAGGTTTGAATGCCTTGCAGGCCGAGGGTCAATCCGACGCCGGAGTGGCCGACGCCGGACCACGGCAGCCTCGGGCTGACGCGGTCGCAGCAGTTCCAATACGCTGAACCGGAGCGGATCTGCTTCAAGATCGCCTGTGCGCGGTCTTGATTGCGAGTGTAGACGCCCGCGGTCAAGCCGTATTCGGTATCGTTCATGAGCTGCACGGCCTCATCGTCGTGGCTCACTTTCTGGATACCAATGATGGGACCGAAACTCTCTTCGCGCATCAGCTCCATTGCATGCGTGACTTCGGTGAACACCGTCGGTGCGTAGTAGTTGCCAGAGCCGGCCAGCCGTTCCCCGCCGCAACGAAGCGTCGCGCCTTTCGCTTTCGCGTCCGCCACCTGTGCATCGAGCACGTCGAGCTGTGCGTGGCGCGTAAGCGGGCCGATGTAAGTTTTCTCGTCAGTTGGTGCGCCAATCTTAAAGCTCGCCACTTCGGCGAGGAACGCATCGACGAATTTGCTGTAGATCTTCTTGTGCACGTAGATGCGCTCCACCGAACAACAGCTTTGCCCGGTGTTGTAGAACGCGCCGTCGGCGGTGCTGGCGGCGGCGGTCTTGATGTCGACGTCTTCGCAGATGTAAGTGGGGTCCTTACCGCCGAGTTCGAGTTGCAGTTTCATCATGCGTCCGGCGACGTTCTCGGCGATGCGCTTGCCGGTGCGGTACGACCCGGTAAAGAACACGCCGTCTACCGGCTGCTTGACCACTTCCGCGCCGACCATGCCGACGGCGACTTGGAACACCTCTTTCGGTACACCGGCCAGATGTAGCATCGCGCCGATCGCCATGCCCGTCAGGGTCGAATACTCAGAAGGCTTGTAGATCACCGCGTTGCCTGACAGCAAGGCCGGAAGGAATGCATTCGCGCCGACGTAGTACGGATAGTTCCACGCCGAGATGTTGGCGACCACGCCCAGCGGTTCGTAGGCAATCCACTCGTGTGTGTCGCCTTGCGTGGAGACCGCCTCCGGTTTGACTGCGCGCTCGACGTTCTCGCAGAAAAAATCGATGCGCGCAAAAAGCCCGTTTAGCTCGCTGCGTGACTGCTTGATCGGTTTACCGACTTCGGCCGTGAGTGTTTGTGCAAGCTGCTCCAGCCGGTCGGCGATCAATGCGCGGAAGCGTTGCACGCAATCGATGCGCCGCTTGAGAGGCAGCGCGGCCCAGTCGCGCTGCGCTGCGCGCGCTTGGGTGTACTTGGCGGCGATGCTTTCCGGCGCATCTTCCGTAACTTCTTTGATCAGCGCGCCCGTGGCTGGATTGTAGATCCTTAACATCAAATCACCTTAAATCGCGTCACGAAAGATATGTTCGAAATCGGCTCGCGTGCATGGGCGCGGGTTGGTTTGATGACAGATGTCGGGTACGGCGATATCCAAGAGTTTGGGTATATGCGCGAGAGTAACGCCCAGCGCGCCGAGTTTCGCTGGAATCGCAATCGCGTCCTTAAGACGGCCGAGCCACGCGATAAACGCGTCCGCGCTGGCCTCGTTGCTGCCTTGGGCAACGCCGACTATCTGCGCGAGCACGTGAAACTTCTCCAACGCGGCGGATTTGTTGAAGCGCATCACGTGATCGATCATCACGCCATTGGCGAGGCCGTGGTGCATGTCCATGACTGTGCCGAGCGCATGCGCGCACGAATGCGTCGCCCCAAGATCTTTCTGAAAAGCGATGGCGCCCATCATCGAGGCCATCATCATGTCGGCGCG
>CAZAWU010000156.1:0-9429 GCA_964488915.1 uncultured Burkholderiales bacterium | reverse complement strand
GCTCGTGGCGGTGCTATTCGCTGAGCGTGCGCCGGATTTTCGCGTGATCGGTGCGCTCGCCAGTGCGGGTTTTGGCGGCGTGATGCTCGACACGGCGGACAAGGCGAGCGGTTCGTTGCGCTCACATTTAGACGAGGCACGCTTGCGCGAATTTTGCCGCTTGGCGCGTGCGCATGGATTGCTTACTGGGTTGGCGGGGTCGCTACGTCTCGCCGACATCGACGTACTATTGCCGCTAGCACCCGACTATCTGGGTTTCCGCGGCGCACTGTGCGAAGCCGGTGCGCGCACCGAGGACTTGAGTCCACGGCAGGTGGCACGCATCGCCGCGCGGTTCTCGGCGTCCCCTGCGAAGCTTTGCACGCTCAGCGATCAGGCGCGCCGGTCCTCCTCTGGGGCGTAGCGCTCGCGCAGATCGACCGGCTGTTCGGCGCGCTTGCGCATGCGAATGTTGAGCATTTCCACCATGAGAGAAAACGCAAGCGCCGAGTAGACGTAACCCTTGGGCACGTGATTGTCGAAGCCGTCGGCGATCAAGATCGTGCCGATGACGAACAGGAACGACAGCGCCAGCATCTTGACGGTCGGGTGGGCGGAGACAAAGCGTCCGATCGGCCCGGCGAATAGCATCATCAGTATCACCGAGGCGACCACCGCGGCGATCATGATTTCGATCTCGTCGACCATGCCGACCGCGGTAATGATCGAGTCGAGAGAAAACACCAAGTCGATCAGCGCGATCTGGAAGATCACCGAGGCGAAGGTGGCGCGTACCGCGGTGGAAGCCTCGCCCTCTTTACCTTCCAGCAGTTGGTGAATTTCCATGGTGCTCTTCCACAGCAGGAACAGGCCGCCGAGGATCAGCACCAGATCGCGCCCGGATATTTCGTTGGTCAGCACGGTGAACAGCGGCGCCGTCAAACCGACGATCCAGGAGAGCAAGAACAGCAAGGCGATGCGCATGAACATCGCCAGGAACAAACCGATGCGCCGCGCGAACTCGCGCTGCGCCAGCGGCAACTTATCGACCAAGATCGAAATGAAGATGATGTTGTCGATGCCCAGTACCAGTTCGAGCGCGGTGAGGGTGAAAAACGCGAGCCAGACTTCCGGGCTGGAAAGCAGTTCGATCATCGGTTTAGGGTGCTAGTGTGAGAATGCAGATGGTGGCATAGATCCAGAAGTTAGTTCCAACAATTAATTTCGACGTCAGTCTCCGAAGACGGGTGGACGCTTCTCGACGAATGCCATCACCGCTTCGCGGTGCTGCGGGGTTTTGTGCGCCAGCGCTTGGAAGCTGGCGGAAATCTCGAGCAACGATTCGAGCCGGCTGTGCTGGCCTTCGCGCAGCAGGCGCTTGGTCATACGCAACGTGTTACCCGGGTTCACGGCGATGCGTTGCGCGAGCTTGTTCGCAGCGGCGAGCAGTTCGGCGCTGGGTACGACCTGCGACACCAAACCGCAGGCGAGCGCTTCGCGCGCATCGATGGCCTCCCCGGTGAAGGCCATTTCCGCCGCTTTCGACATGCCGACCACGCGCGGCAATAACCAAGCGCCACCGTCGCCGGGAATGATGCCGACCTTCACAAAGCTCTCGGCAAAGCGTGCGCTGTCGGAGGCGATGCGGATGTCGCACATGCACGCCAGATCGCAGCCGGCGCCGATGGCATGGCCATTGACCGCCGCGATGGTCGGGACGTCCAAGTTGTAAAGCGCCAGCGGTAAACGCTGGATGCCGTTGCGGTACTCCTCGCGGATCTTCACCGGATCGATATCGTCCTTGAAGTAACGCTGCATGTCGCGCACATTGCCGCCTGCCGAAAAAGCCGTGCCGGCACCGGTGACGATGACCGCGCGCACGCTCGCATCGGCGTTGATGCGCGCGCACGCCGCGACGAACTCTTCCACCGCCGTGTTGCCGGTTAGGACATTGCGGGTATCGGGTTGGTTCATCGTCAGGGTGACGATGGAGCCGGTTTGGTCGTAGCGTAGGAATGAGTTCATGGAATCTCGAGGTCTGATCAAAAGGGCTACGCGACTACGCAACACATGCGCGCGCGAAATCCAAAAATGAAACATCGTGCGCATTGACTAATCCAGCACCAAGTTCGCGCTGCCAGTAGGATTCCGCGCCGGCGCACAAGCGCCACTCGTGCAGGCGCCGCGTGTAGAGCTGGAGATCGAATTCGGCTGTCATGCCGATGGCGCCATGCAACGCGTGGCCGAGCGCAGCAACGTGCGCGGCGGTTTCGCTGGTGACGGCCTTGGCGATCGCCGCGCGCCGCGCATCCGGCAGAGGCGTGGGCGAATCGCAGCCGATGCGCGCGGCCATGCGCGCCATCGCCGTGTGCTCGGCCATGACGCTTATTTGGTGCTGCACCGCCTGGAATTTGCCGATCGGCTTGCCGAACTGCACGCGCTCGTTTGCGTAGCGCAGCGTGATGGAGAACACGCGGCTCATCGCGCCGGCGAGCTGCGCCGCGAGCACGCAAGCCTGCGCATGCCGCAAACTCGCATCGATAGCGATTGATTGTTGTGTGGTCAATGCCGCGACCGGCCAGCGCAACTCACCGGCGCACGCGTGCGCCGCCAGTACGTTGACGCGCGCGCCGGCGCAGGGGAGCAGGGCGCAAGCGCCGTCGATTGTCAGTAAGACCCAACGCGCCGAGCGCGCGTAAGGCAACAAGCGGCAAACGAGCGTATCGCCCTCGCGTTGGGCCACCCCTAAGGCGATGGGTTCGAGTGGGACCGGATGATCGGCCGCGGCGAGCAGGGCGCGTGCGATCATGGTTTCGCCCAGCGGCAGCGGTAGAGCGTGCTGGCCGCAGCTCTCCAGCACGCCGTAGACGCTGCTCAAATCGAGACCGGCGCCGGCTTTGGCTTCGGGTGTGAGCGCGTCGGTGAAACCGGATTCGTGCAGGGTGCGCCACAGCGCGGCGCCAGTGTCGCCCGCGTCGTCCGTTTCGATTGCACGCACCGTTTGCGGCGTGCAGTGCTGCGCCAGCAGCCGTTCGAACGGCGCACTGAGCGCGTCGCCGTTGTCATGTTTGTTCATCGCAAACCTAACCCGCGTGCGATCATGCCGCGCAGAATTTCGCGTGTGCCGCCGCGCAGCGAGAATGAGGGCGACACTTGTGTAACGTACGCAAGCGCGCGCAGCAGCTCGGTCGGCACCGCTGCCTCTGGCCCGGCTGCGAGCACGTCGGCGATGGCGATGGGCAGCCATTGCTCCAGTTCCGTGCCGAGGTCTTTGACTAACGCCGCTTCCACCACCGGACTTTCGCCGCGCGCGAGCTTACCGGTGACCGATATCGACAATTCGCGCAACACCGCGTGCCGCGCCAGCACGCGCCCGGCCAGCGCGAGCGCTTGCGGGTGCGGGTGAGCGCAGCCGCGCAGCCACGCGAGCCATTCATTGAGCAGCACGACGCTCGAGTACAAACGCTCCGGTCCGCTGCGCTCGAACGCAAGTTCGGCGGTCACTTGCTGCCAACCGCTGCCCTCGGCGCCGATCAGCGCATCTTGACCTAGGGCGACGTCGCTGAAGAAAACTTCGCAGAAGTGTGCATCGCCCGACAGATCGCGAATCGGCCGCGCGGTCACGCCGGGCAGGGAAAGGTCGACGATGACTTGCGACAAACCCTCGTGCCGGCTCTCAGCGCTCCCCGATGTGCGCACCAGCGCGATCATGTAATGCGAACGGTGCGCGTGCGTGGTCCAGATCTTCTGTCCGTTCAGGCGCCAGCCGTCCGCGCTTTTGGTGGCGCGCGTGCGCACGCTGGCCAAGTCCGAGCCCGAGTTAGGTTCGCTCATGCCGATGCAGAAGAACGCTTCGCCGCGGCAGATCTTGGGCACGTAGAAGCGCTTTTGTGTTTCCGTGCCGTACTTCAGGATAAGCGGCGCGCTCTGGCGGTCGGAGATCCAGTGCGCAGCGACAGGCGCGCCCGCGTTGAGCAGCTCCTCAATGACTACGAAGCGCGCGAATTGTGAGCGCCCGGCGCCGCCGTATTCGCGCGGCAGCGTGAGTCCGAGCCAGCCGCGCTGCGCGAGTGCGCGGCTGAACTCCGCATCGAATCCGCCCCAGGAACGTGCGCGGCGTTCGGGCGGCACGTCGCTCAGCGCCTCGCGCAAGAACGCGCGCACTTGCGGTCGCAGCGCTTCATCTTCGGCGGGGATGTTTTGGCGGGGGAAAGAGTCGAGCATGGTGAGGCGTGAGTCTAGCGCATGGAAGACTTATGCGCGTGGCGCGCGCTACGATTGCCGTTTGTAGGCGTAGTCAAAATTGATCGGCGGCGAGGTTACCGAGAGGTAAACGAAGCGCTGCGCGCCGGTGTTGCGAAATCCGTGCACGTCCCCGTCGGCAAAGCGCGCCACTTGGCCGTGCTTAAACGGCGCTGTTTTGCCTTCGCCCAAAAGCAGTTCGCCGCTGCCTTCGAGGGCGAGCCAGATCTGCTCGGAAGCGCTATGCCGGTGCGGCGGTTGTTCGGCGCCGGGCTCGACAGTCACGCGCGTGATGGTCACGCGCTTGGATTGCGAATTGTGCGGCGAGAGCAGTTGCAGCGACGCAACGCCGGGGTTGGAAAGCAGGGTGAAGTCGCCTTCGGAAAGCAGTTCCATGAGTCGGCCTTGGCCTTCGGTGAGGCTGGATTCTACGCGGCAGCGGCGAATTCATGCCGAATCGCTTCGAGCGAATCGCCTGCCACGACGCGTACTGCGCACACAGCCGCACGGGCGTAGCGAGAAAACAAGGCATCGACCAGGCCGGTTTGCGCCAGATCGTCGAGGTTCGCTTGGGTGTTCACGCGCGCCGCTTTCACCACCACGAGTTGCTCCGCGCCGATACGGCCCGCAAGCCACGCCGACAGGCTGTCGGAGCTCATGTGCCAGCCCTCTTCGATGCCGGGATGAGTTTCAAGCAAATCCAGCGGCAGCCACACGGGCACTTCGTCCCCGGCCAGCGCCGTGCGAATTTGCTCAACTGATCGCGCGGGCGTAAGCCGCGTGTCGATGCCGCACAGCGCGTAGCCATACTGCGCCATCGCCAGCAACGCCATGCGATGCGCGCAGCGCTCCTCGAATCCGAGTTCGGCTTGAGCGCTGCGCACAGTGTCAGCAAACGCGCCGCCGCCAGGCACAATCACCGCGCGTCCGCGGCCGTTCTCAGCGATCAGCCGCAGCCATTGCACGAGCATGGGACTGCTTGACAAACTGCCGCCCAACTTGAATACCCACATAAGTACAAACTGGCCAATCAATATCAGTCTAATAGAGCAACCGATACTGCTGGCGCATGATCAGACGCCGCAGGAAAGGCAGCCGCTAAGGCGTGGAACTCGACATAGCGGCGGCCAAGCCGCTGCGCGAGTTGTTGCGCGAGAAAACGTCCGACGCCAGCCCCGACTAACGGCGCATTGCGTGGCAACTCTTCGCGCGACAAGACCCGCAGCGCCGCGTTTTCGATGTGGCGGCGCTGCTGTTCCGCGAACCAAGCCGCGAGATCGTGCCAGCGCTGCATCGGCGCGTCTTCCACATCGCGGCCGATCATGCGTGCGAGCCGCCGTGCGCTGGCGAGCTCGCTTTTGTCTTGGTGGTCGGCGCTGGGCTGCTGGTCCGCGTGCGGCGGCAGCTCGCGCGTCAGACGATGCACGTCAGCGGTGGTCGCGAAATATTCCGCCATGGTCGCCACCCACTG
This sequence comes from uncultured Burkholderiales bacterium, assembly GCA_964488915.1. Classification (GTDB taxonomy): domain Bacteria; phylum Pseudomonadota; class Gammaproteobacteria; order Burkholderiales; family JALYOK01; genus CADEHE01. The sequence goes on along the minus strand of CAZAWU010000156.1, from coordinate 3,737 downwards.
CCCGGCGAACGGCGCGCGTTTGGCCAGCCCAAACAGCGGTGTGCGTACCACGCCCGTATACACCAACTCGTCGCCGGCGAGCCGATCGCTATCGTTCGAGGCAACATTGGCGACGCCGTGGGCGACGATGGGAATGAGATCCGTGGTCGTGCTGCCGATATCGATGAGCAGCGCGTCGGATAGCTTGGCAGCGACGAGGCGCGCGCTCGCGTGCCAGTTAGCCGAAGCAATCTGCGCGGCGTGTTCTTGCGCCGCTTCAGGCGCGACGAAACCACGCTCGCCCGCATAGAGGCGAATCTGCGCATCATGCAGTTGTGCTTGCAGCGTGGCCAGGATCGAAGTGACTCCGGTGGCGCGGTCGACGAATAGGTCGGCCATCTCGCCGGTCATGGTGACTGCGTGGCGCGGCGCAGGGCCGAAGGCGTCGATGACTTGTTCGACGGCGAGTTCGAGATGTTCCACGCCTTGCCACAGGGGGCAAGCCCATTGCCTGGCGGCGAGCAACGTCCCTCCGGCGTCCACGCAAGCGGCCTTAACGTGCGCGCCGCCAATGTCCCAACCGATCGTTGCCGGGTTCACGAGCGGGCGCAGCGTGCGCCATGCGCGCGAGCTGCAAGCAACAACCGCGATGCCGTGCGCAGGGCGACAGAGAACATCACCAATCCAAAATCACCGGCTTGCCGGAATTCGGCACACGTGCTGGCATTTCGCCGCTGCGATGCAAATCGAGCACCAACTGCGCCGCGTTGACGCCGAGCGCGCGGCTCAAGCCGGCATACGAGGTGGTCAGGCGTGGGTTGACTTCCAGCACGATGGGCAATCCGTCGCGTACGATCAAATCGACGCCCACGTGTCCCCAGAGGCCGGTCATCACACCGGCGACACGCTCGGCGAGTGCGGCGAACACACCGTCGCGATCGCGTTGCGCATTGACAAAAATGCTATTAAGCGTGGGCGCACTGCCGTCAATGGAGACAAACTGCTTGTTGATGCTGAGTAAGCGCGCCTTGCCCTCGGCGCACAGTAGAGAAATGCTCATCGGCTCGCCCTCGATCCACGGTTGCGCCACCAAGTTCCAGCCGATTTTGGTTTTGAGGAAATCGCGTGTCGCCGCGACGCTATCCAAAATCAACATGCGCGTGCAACCCGCGCCGTCGTCGGGTTTGACGATCCAGCGTCCGGCAATGTCAGGCAGTTCTTGCTGCTCGGCAAAAGTCGGCACGACCGCGATGCCGTTGGCGTTGAGCATGGTGGCGGTCAGCAGTTTGCTCGCGCCCGCGCGCACCGCGCGCACCCGGCTCGACAGCAGCGGCTTGTTCGCTTCCACCGCCAGTTGCGAGAGCCCTTCCAGCATGCCACCGATTTCCGGCGCGATGGGCCACACTGCATCGGCCCACTGCAAGCCGCGCAGGTAGAGGTCGATCGAGTTTTCGCCCTCGTTGGCGACAAACACCTCGAGGATGTCCGCCAAGGGGGCGGGCAGCGGCGGCAAACGCGCGTCGCGTGTCGTAGCGACTTCCACGCCGGGAATGGCCGTGAGATCATGCAGCAGTGTCTGGGTGAATAGGTTGGCTTCGTTGGCCAGACCGGGAGATAACTCTTCACTCGCTAAGCCGCCGCCGGTGACGAACTCGTAGACGAAAACCTTCATGCAGATCATTCCCGTTATCGATCTTATGGGCGGTCAGGTAGTGCACGCGCGGCGCGGCGAGCGGGAGCGCTATCAGCCGCTGCGCTCGACATTATGCCAGGGCGCCGAACCGCTCACGGTAGTGGCTGGCCTTATGAATCTGTTCGCGTTTCGCGCCCTATACATCGCCGACCTGGATGCGATTCAAGGTCGAGGCGAGCACCGCGCTGACATCGACGCCATCCGCAATGGCTATCCGCATGTGGAGATTTGGCTCGATGCAGCCGTGGCGGACCTTGCGGCATTCACGGCACTGCGCGCGCGCGGCTGTGTACCGGTCATCGGCAGCGAATCGTTGCGGTCGATCGAGTGGCTTGCGCAGCTGTCACGGGATGCCGCGATCTTGTCGCTCGATCACCGCGACGGAGAACGCATGGGGCCGGACGAACTTTGGAGCCGGCCGCAACTTTGGCCGCAGCGCGTGGTGGCGATGAATCTAAGCCGTGTGGGAGCGGGGGAGGGGCCGGATTTGGCGCTAATCCGGCAGCTACAGCGTGCTCGCCCCGACACGCAAGTCTATGCGGCCGGTGGCGTGCGTCATGCCGGAGACTTGGCGGCGCTGCGCGAGACTGCGGCGGCTGGCGCGTTGGTGGCCACCGCGCTGCACAGCGGCGCGATTCCCAAAGCCGCGCTGCACAGCGGCGCGATTCCGCGCCCCAGTGTGTAGCCCGGATGCAGCGCAGCGAAATCCGGAGATGCGCAAGCAGGCGAGCAAGAGCAGCCCCGATATCGCGCTGCGCTGCATCTAGGCTAAGGGCCTTCAGGGAAAAGTCCACGCCATCAGTGGCGAGGTGCAACAATTGAGGCGATTGACATGCACCACGTTTGTGCTTAACGTGAACCCTCTCCAAACAAGTTAGACAAGAAGCGGAGAGGGAGCGCGGGGAGCCGCTTCGCTGCAGCCTCGCGCGTTGGTCAACGACTCAGGAGGAGCACCAAATGGCTCGGGTTAGAGGCACGTGGATCATGGCTGCCCTTGGCTTAGGCCTGGCCGGTACGGCAGGTTTGGCGTTTGGACAAGCCAGCAACGAGTGGCCCACATACGGGGGCGACTATTCCAACACGCGTTACAGCACGCTGAATCAAATCAATACCGGCAACGTCGGTAAGTTGCGAGTGGCGTGGCTGCATTCGCTTGGCACGCTGGAAACGCAAGAGGCTACGCCGCTGGTAGTCGGCGACACGATGTATGTGTCGACGTCCACCGGTCCGCGCTATGTGTTCGCCCTCGACGCGAAAACCGGCAAGACCAAGTGGAAGTACGAACCGGAGCTGCCGGCCGACTATATGTCGACGGTATGTTGCGGGTTGGATAGCCGTGGCGTCGCCTACGCCAACGGCATGGTGTTTGTCGGTACGCTGACCGCGCGCTTGATCGCCTTGGATGCGGCCACTGGCAAAGAGTTGTGGAACGTCCAAGTGATGGACTACAAGACCGGCCACGCGATTACTTCGCCGCCGCTGGTTTACAAGAACCTGGTCGTCACCGGTATCGCGGGCGGCGAATACGGCATCCGTGGATTTGTCGAGGCCTTCGATCAGAAGACCGGCAAATCGGTGTGGAAAACCTACACCATTCCTGGACTGAACGAACCCGGCAATGACACGTGGAAAGGCGATTCTTGGAAAACCGGCGCCGGATCGACTTGGTATGTCGGTTCCTACGATCCAAAGCTGAACCTCGTCTATTGGTCCACCAGCAACGCGGGTCCTTGGGGTGGCCATGTGCGCGGCAACGATTCCAGCGACATCGGCCAGTACACGAACTTGTGGACTGCGTCCCAGCTCGCCTTCGATGCCGACACCGGCAAGATCGCCTGGGGTTATCAATACACGCCGAGCGACGTGTGGGACTACGACGGTGTCAACGAAGCGGTGTTGACCGATCTGGACGTCGGCGGACAAAAGCAGCCCGTGCTGATGCACGCCGATCGCAACGGCATGTTCTACGTGCTCAACCGCCAAAGCGGCAAGCTGATCTCCGGTGATCCTTTCGTGACGGTGAACTGGAACAAGGGCATCGACATGAAGACCGGCATGCCGATCG
>CAZAWU010000155.1:4452-9672 GCA_964488915.1 uncultured Burkholderiales bacterium | reverse complement strand
CGAGGCGGAACTTTCCCGTCATTCCCGCAACCTCCCGCTGCCCCAGTCTGGCGGCCGCATAGCTTGGAATCGCCATCTCGCTGTCTATTCCCGGGCAGGATGGGCGCGGCTCAGAGTCGAGCAAAGCGACGAAGCATATGCTTGATTGCAAGATTTGACCCCAGCTCTTGTGATCGCCGAGCGCGAAGCGGAAGCACGTCTGCTGCCCGCCTGCTTGGAAAGCGGCACGGCGGTCATCGTCAACCGGCCATTCGCGCAAGCCAATTTGTTCAGCCGCGTGCGCGGCAAAGACGTACCGGCGTGGGCGGCGGAGTTCGATTGCAAATCGTGGGCGCAGTTCTTCTTGAAGTACATCTTGGCACACCCGGCAGTGACATGCGTCATTCCGGCGACGAGCAAGGCGAAGCACCTCGTGGATAACATGGGCGCGGGAGTGGGGCGCCTGCCAGACGTGGAAATACGCAAACGAATGGTTGAAGTGCTACAAGGTTAGCTCGCGACGAGGGAGCGTGCGGCCATATGCGGTCGCAGCGTAGCCAACATTCGTTGCCGGAAAGTGGCCATCCGTTCTCGGGGCGATCCGGGCCCGCCCCCCTACCGCAACTGCGGGGCTCCCACAGAGCGCAGATAGACATAAATCGCCTTTAAGTCTTCCGGGTCGATTCCCGTCACAATGACGGAGTGCGAGGGCGCGCGACGGTACGAGGAGAGGAAATCCTCGAGGCTCATGTTCTGCACCGTCACTACATTGGGGCCCTCTCCTCTTTCCCCATGGCATATCAGGCACGCATCCGCCCAGGGGTCCATCCCTACGCCCTCTGCCGTTTCCGCGCGCGCTAGGATGATGCCCTGCCTGATAGGGGATGCAAGGCCCCCCGAGCTGGCGACCCCGACCCCAATAGCAATCAACAAGGCAGTTCCAACCGATACAGTGAGACCTCGAAGCATTGACTGTTTGACCTCCATCGAGTTCGAGCCAGCCGCAGCACTCCGACAGCATGGCGGGGGCGCCACTGAGGACTGCGACGTGGCAGACAGTGCGGCTATCGTATGCAGCGAATAGGAACTTGTGCCCTCCCTTTTTCGCTCGCCCTCAATCTATCCCTAAGGTGGTGAAGCGTCAATCGCCACCAACGGCGGACGAGGTTGGGTGAAAATTGCAACGGTGGGAGTATTGTGAACAAATACTGATAGCCTTCACTTTCGCCGCCGATTCTTGCGCGCTCCAGAGCGCAGCGCGCATCGGGGAAACTCGTCTAAAGTGAACACTTCTCCTGACCGCTGTTCACTATCGCGCCCCAAGGCGGTGTCTTATGGTTTTGGATAACGGCATCGACGAACGATCGGGCGGCCCTAAAGCGGACGCCGACAAAAGACAACAACGGGTCCAGATCCGCCACGGATCGTACCGAGCGATGTTGGCCACACCGTCATTCACGAAACAAGTGAAGCAATAGCCCGCTGCGCAGCTTGGGTTCGAACCAAGTCGACTTCGGCGGCATGATACCGCCCGCATCGGCCACGGTCATGAGTTGATCAAGTTGTGTCGGGAACATCGCGAACGCGGCGCGAAATTGCCCGGAATCGACCAAGCGTTCGAGCTCTGCCACGCCGCGCACGCCGCCGATAAACTGGATGCGCGAGTCGCTGCGTACGTCTTCAATGCCGAGGATCGGCTTAAGCACACAGTCTTGCAGAATTGAAACGTCCAGCGCGCCGAGCGCGTCGTTCGAGTAACTGCCGGGGCGCGCTTCGAGGCGATACCACTGTGCGCCGAGATAGAGGCCGAATTGGTGCGGCTGCGTAGGCTGTTTCTGCTGCACCGGCGCCAGTTCGAAGCAGCGTTCGAGACGTTGCAGGAACGCTTCGGCATTCAGCCCGTTCAAGTCCTTGACGACGCGGTTGTAGTCGAGAATGCGCACTTGATCGTGCGGAAAAACCGTTGCTAGGAAAAAGTCGTGGCCGCCGGGGCCGCGCCCCTCGCGCCGGCAGAGTTGCGCCGCGCGCGATGCCGCGGCGCAGCGGTGATGGCCATCGGCGATGTAGAGGCGATCGATGCGCGCGAAGGCTGCTTCGATCGCCGAGCTGGTTCTAGCATCCGCAAGCCAAACGCTGTGGCGCACCGCGTCCTCGGCGGAGAAATCGATTTCTGGTGCGCTGCCAGTTACGCTGGCAACGAGGGCATCGATCGATGCATCCGCGCGATAGGTTAAGAAGACCGATTCATCGTTCGCGCCGAGGGCATGAATGTGCTCCGTGCGGTCGTCTTCTTTGTCGGGGCGCGTGTGCTCGTGCTTGCGGATGCGTTCGTTGTCATAGTCGACGACACTGGCCAGCCCTACGACGCCGGTTTGTGTGTGCGCCGCCGTACTCTGCCGATAAATGTAGAAGCATGGCGCGGCGTCGCGCCGCAGCCAGCCGTTGCGCCGAAAGGCGTCGAGATTCTCGCGGCCTTTTGCATAAACGGCGGCGTCGTGCTCGTCACAATCGAGCGGCAGGTCGATCTCAGGGCGCGAAACATGAAAGAAGCATTGAGCGTTGCCCTGCGCGTACGCAGCCGCCTCACCGCGATTCACAACATCGTAAGGAAGGCACGCGATATTGCGCGCCAGCTCACGCGGCGCGCGCAGTGCACGGAAAGGTTTCAGCAAGGCGGCAGCGGGGAAAGGTTGAACAGGGTGCGGCGACCGGCGGCGATCAGCTTTAGGGCTTCAGCGCGACCACCATCTCGATTTCCACCGGCACGCCACGCGGCAATTCCGCTACGCCGATGGCGCTGCGCGCATGGCGGCCGATTTCGCCGAAGGCCGCTTTCAACAAACCGGATGCCGCGTCGATGACTTGCGGCTGCTGCGTGAAACCATTGGCGCTGGCGACGAAGCCGGTGAGCTTCAGCACGCGCTCGATACGATCGAGCGAGCCCAACGTGTGCTTGAGTGCGCTCAAGCCGTGCAAGATGCACAGACGTGCGGCTTCTTGCCCCTTTTCGATACTCACTTCGGCGCCCAGCTTACCCGTGCAAAGTACGCCTTCCGGCGTGCGCGGAATTTGTCCGCTCACGTAGGCGGTACGCTCGTGCACGGTAACCGGAACATAGTCGAATGCAGGCGCGGCGAAAGCGGGGAGCTGGTGGCCCAGTTCTTTCAATTTGGTTTCGATCATGGCTTTTCCTCACGAACACGACTCGGTTATGATTCTAACGCAGCCGCCTACTGGTCCCGGAAACGCGCACTATGCCGAACGCCTTCAGAACGTTTGTTGCTCTCGCCGTTGCGCTTGTCGCTGCGGTGCACGCGGCCGATGGTACGCCAGAGCGCAAACCGGACTATCGCCGCGGCGCGCAACTGCACGACGACACCTGCACCGGCTGCCACGGTCCGAGCATGTATTCGCGGCCACATCACGAGCGCAATCCGTACTTCACCGTGCGCAAGCAGGTCGAGCTGTGGCAAGACTTTGTGGGTATGGGCTGGACGCGGGAGCAGATCGACGACGTCGCTCACTACGTGCAGAAGCGCTTCTACGAGAAAGCTTGCGAGCCGGGTGGCTGCTGACTAGCGCGCTCCAAATTCAACTGCGCCCGCATCGAGCGGGCCGTGGATTTCCCGCTGCGCGGCTTGCGCTTTGTGCAGGTACTCGAAGCGTGGCGTCAAGTCGAAGTCTCGTGCTTTACCAGGGGTAACGCCCGCATCGATCGCTTTCGATCCCGCCTTGAGCCGGTAGTCGAACACCTGCGCGTCGACCAAATCGCTCTTCGGCACAGCCACGTTGCCGCGTTGCACCGCGTTATCGCGCAGTTCCTTCTTTGGGCCGGTGTCGAACCAGGTCCCGGGGCCGCTATAGACGTTGTTGACTAGCAGCGTCACGTCGTTCGGGTGAGGTGAAGAGATGAAACGCCCGCGGGGCGCGTCGTTTATCAGGGTATTGTTCACCACGTAGAGTTCATTGGTCGGGTATGAATCGCGCTGGCGCTCGGCGCCAAAAGCAATCAACGCGTCGTTCTCCGAGCGTGGACCTTGTTGGACGATGTTGCCGATGATGTGAGCGATGCCACCGTTCGGTATGTCGATGTTGTAACTCGATGCCCCTTCGTTCTCGTCCACGATGCGGTTGTAAAGGACGTAGTTTTCGCGCGCGCGGCTCTTCACCAGATGGCCGACATGGGCGTGATGCACGTAGCTGAATTTGAGCGTGAACGAGCGCGAGTGACCGATGTAGATACCGTGCGGATTTCTCTGCGGCGCCGCGCTCCACGCCAGTTCAGTGTGTTCCACGACGATGTCGCTAGCGGGGTTTCTGCCGCTCAGCAGCGCCGTCTGGTTATGATGGAAAAAGCAGTGCCGAACGGTGAGGTGCGTGCCTTCCAATCTGATGCCGGCGCCGTTCATGTGCGGAACGCTGGCTCCGGAAAACTCGATGTGCTCGATAGTGGCATTGTCGCCCTTGATTACCCAAATCGCTTTGTCCTGCGCGGCGACGCCTGTGGCGACTTTCAGATGAGCATAGCCGCCGATGCCACGGATAGTGAGGTTATGTTGCTGAAAAATCGCGACATCGTTTTCGTAGACGCCCGCGGCGATGCCAATGCTTTGGCCGTCTTTCGCCACGGCAGCCGCTTCGCTTGGGCGTTTTAGCGCGAAACTCGGGCCGACGCACAAGTCGGCACCGCAGTTCTCCGCATGCGCGGTTGCTGCCGCGAGTAACCCCACAAATACGATCCAGAGCATGGCGCGCATGGAGTGTAGAGGAGCTGCTAAGTCGTGATAGTCTTGTGTACGAGAAGATTCTATTCGACTGTCGGCGTGTTTGCGCCGGTCGAGACCAGGAGGAGACCATGCACTTCAAGAGCATCGCGGAAATCCAACAAGATCTCGCTGCCGGCCGCACGACGGCAGCGGCGTTGACCGAGGCGGCGCTGCAGCGCGCCCAAGACTCAAAGGGCGAGGGCAAGCGCGTGTACTTGCGCTTGTATGCCGAACAAGCCATGCAGGCGGCGCGAGCGGCCGATCAACTGCGTGTGGCGGGGGTGGTGGCCTCGCCGCTAGCCGGCGTACCCATCTCGATCAAAGATCTGCTCGATGTCAAAGGCGAGCCGAGCACCGGCGCGTCCGCCGTCCTTGCCGATGCGCCGCCCGCGACCGAAGATGCGCTGGTGCTGAAGCGCCTGCGCGCCGCGGGGGCGATCATTATCGGCCGCACCAATATGCCGCAGTTCGCGTA
>CAZAWU010000155.1:0-4352 GCA_964488915.1 uncultured Burkholderiales bacterium | reverse complement strand
GCGGTGATTGCCGGCGAGGAGCCTATCGCGCTGACGCCAGTACCGCTGCGCCGGTTGCGCTTTGCGCGCCCGAAGCAATGCATGTTCGATGAGTTGGATAGCGCCGTTGCGGATGCGGTCGCGAAAGCGATCAGCAAACTCTCCGCCGCGGGCGCTGAGATCGTCGACGTGGATGTTCCCGCGCTGGCGCGCTGGCCTGAGATCTTGCGCACCGGTCACCTCATCGCATCAGAAGCGTACGCAACGCACCGGCCGTGGATGGAAGCCAAGCGCGGCTTGTACGATCCGCGCGTCTATATGCGCATCGAGTTGGGCGCCAAGCTCTCCGCCGCGGATTATGTCGCTTACACCCGCCAGCGCTCGACGACGCAGCACGAGTTGACTGCCCTGCTACAAGACTTCGACGCCTTGATCGCGCCGACGGTAGCGACGGTGGCACCGCGACTGCACGAAATCTTGAACGACAACGATGCCTTCGTGCGCGCGAACCGGCTACTCGTACGCAGCACCGGCTTCATCAACTTCATCGACGGTTGTTCGCTCACCGTGCCGTGCCAGCAACCGGGCGCGCTGCCGGTGGGGCTCATGCTAAGCGGACTGCGCGGTAGCGATCATCACATCTTGCGGGTGGGCATGGCGGTGGAGAAGCTGCTGCGCGCATAGAATGCGCGCTATGTCGAAGTTACCCGGGATACTATCCTCTGGTAAATAAGAGAAGAAGGGATTTCAGTGCGTATCCTGGTGACTGTACCATCGTCAGATCAATCCCCGCGCACGCAAGTTGCTCATCAACGCCCCAATCCCAAACTCCCACGGCGGCAGCACATCGCAGTAATTGACGCGATTGACCAGCGCGCCCAAGCGCGGCGCGCGAATGCTTACCACGTCGCCGATCTTGTGCGTGAAACCGCGTCCGGGTTCGTCGCGGTCTTGGATGGGCGCGAATTGTGTGCCGAGAAACAGCATGACGCCGTCGGGGTATTGATGGTTCTTGCCCATCGCGTGGGTCACCAAATCGAGCGGATCGCGGCTGATGGTGGCCACGTCGCTTTTGCCCTGCATGTGGAAGCCGTCGCGGCCGTCGACATCGACGGTCAACTGGGTGGCGCGCATCTCGTCGGCGCTGTAGCCGCGGTCGAATAGCCGGATAAAGGGTCCGAGCGCGCAGCTCGCGTTGTTGTCTTTCGCGCGCGAGAGCAGCAGCGCGCTGCGGCCTTCCCAGTCGCGCAAGTTGACGTCGTTGCCGAGTGTGCAGCCGAGCACTTTGCCGCGCGCATTCACCGCGAGCACGACTTCAGGCTCGGGATTGTTCCACGTCGAGTTGCGTAGGATGCCGATTTCTGCGCCGACGCCGACGGCGGCGAGCGGCTGCGCTTTGTTAAACACTTCCGCGTCGGGGCCGATGCCCACTTCCAAATACTGCGACCACAGCCCGCGCTTGATGAACGACTCTTTCAAGCGCGCGGCCTGCTCCGAACCGGGCCTGATCTTCGACAACTCGCCGCCGATCTCGGCGCCGATACTGTGGCGGATCTGCTCGGCTTGGTCGGGGTCGCCTTTAGCGTGCTCCTCAATCACGCGCTCCAACATGCTGGAGACGAACGTGACACCGCAGGCGCGCACGGCTTGCAAGTCCGCGGGCGAAAGCAAGTAGGGCGCGCGCAAGTCGCGTTGATCCGCCGCGGTGTTAGCGAGCACTTCTGTAATGCTGGCGATCGGTTTCGCGCCGCGCGTGTGTTTCTCAATAGCCACGTGGGGATTATCGAGGTTGAGCAGTTGCGAACACGTCGGCGCCGCGCGCGCGAGATCGAACACTTGACCGCCGCGCACACAAATCGGGCTGGGACCGCCGATCGCGCCGGGCACGAAAGCGCGGCCGATGAGCGTGGCTGACGCGGCGTCGTCGGGTAGGATGAAATCGCGTGAAAGATTCATGACATGGTTCCGAGCGGTGCCCGCCGCGCGCATGTGGGCGCACGGCGAAAGCGGGGTTGTCCGGTGCTGCTCCTTTTCGTGCGTGACGCAAGCCAAGCGCACGCGGCATAATAGCCGCAAACAATCCCTTCACGCTACGAGGAGAAGCCCATGCTGTACGAATTGCGTGTTTACCACGCCGCGCCGGGAAAGCTGCCCGCCATCGTCAAACGCTTCGCCGATCACACGCTCAAGTTCTGGGATCGCTACGGCATCCGGCAAGTGGGTTTTTGGACGGTGCTGATTGGTGAGAACAATCACGACCTTTACTACCTGCTGGAGTGGGAAAGTTTGGCCGAGCGCGAGCAGAAGTGGAACGCTTTCGCCAGCGATGCCGATTGGATCAAGGTGCGCGCGGAGACTGAGAAAGACGGGCCGCTGCTCACACACTTCAGCAATTCGATTTTGACGCCCACCGCCTATTCGAAACTAAAGTAAGGAGCGCTGCGCATGAAGTTCAGACATTTGCTCGCAAGCTACTTGCTGGCTCTCGCGTGCACACCGCTATTGCACGCGGCCGAGTCCGCCCCTGCGGGCAACGGTGCGGCGAGTCCGCGCTTGAACCGCATGATCGATCTGTGGGAGCAAGGCAAGCCGGTGTTCGGTACCTTCGCGCGCTTTCGCGATCCGGACGGCGCGCTCTACTACGCGAGCACCGAGCTCGATTTCGTCATCTTCGATACCGAGCACGGTCCGACCGACTTCAATCAATTGCGCGTGTTCTTGCAGTTCATGGTGGATAAGTCGCGTTTGCTCAAAAAAGGCAACTTGCAGCCGAACGTCGTGCCCTTGGTACGCATCCCCGGCAACGGCGCCGAAGGCAACCAATGGACGGTGAAGCAAGCGCTGGACGCGGGTGCCTTCGGTTTGATGGCGCCGCACATTGCCAACACGGAGGAAGCACTAGCGATCGTCGCGGCGTCGCGCTACCCGCAAAAGATCGACGCCAAAGATCAGGAACCCGGCGGCGAGCGCGGCGCAGCGCCGGGTAATGCGGCGCGTTACTGGGGTGTGAGTGTGCCGGAATATTTCGATCTCGCCGACCTGTGGCCGCTTGACCCGAAGGGAGAGCTTGCGCTGATCGCGATGATCGAAAGCGAAGCGGGTGTGGAGCAGGCGAAGGAAATGCTGAGCGACGCGAAGGGCATCGCCGCAGTCTTTATCGGCCCGACTGATCTATCCGTTTCGCTCGGCTATGCCGGGCAGCCGGAACACCCAGAAGTTGAGAAAGCGATTCAGGAAGTGCTCGCCGTGACCAAGGAGCTCAACATCCCGTGCGGGATTTTGGTGAACAAAAGCAATATCGAAAAGCGCCTGCAAGAAGGGTTTCGATTTCTAGTCATTGGCGGCACACCGGGTGAGGTCGAGGAAGCGGCGAAGCTCGGGCGCAGCCTGAGCGGGCGTTAGGAAGGATCAAACAGACCCCATGGCTTTCGTCGAAACACCAACTGGGCGCATCCACTACCGCGTCGACGATCTGACTGCGCCGTGGGCGAACACCGGTCAGACGATTCTGTTCCACCACGGCATCGGTGCTGATCTCAACATCTGGGGCAATTGGTTGCCGGTGTTGGCGCCCTACTACCGGCTGGTGCGCTTCGATATGCGCGGCTTCGGCCAGTCGGTGGTGCCGCCGGAAAATTTCGCGTGGTCGTTCGATGTGCTGTGCGCCGATCTGCTCGCGGTGGCCGATGCCGTGGGCGTGGAGAGTTTTCACCTGGCGGGTGAATCGATCGGCGGCACCGCCGCGCTCGCCTTCGCGCTCAAGCATCCGCGCCGCGTGCGCAGTCTTGCGCTGTCGAACGCGGCCGCGCGCGGCGGCCTCGTGTCGAACGTGGCCGGTTGGCGCGACATGGAGCGCACAGGCGGGCAAAGCGGCTGGGCGCAGCAAATGATGCACTGGCGTTTTCATCCCGGCGCACTGCCGCCTGAGCAGCACGCGTGGTTTCTCAAGGTGCACGAGACGTGTTCGATGGAGGCCACCGTCAAGCTCGCAGATATGCTGCTCGCTGCCGATCTCACCGATCAGCTTGAACGCGTTCAGGCGCCGGTGTTATTACTGGCGCCCGATGCCAGCCCCTTCATCCCGCTGGAGGTGATGGTGGACATGCGCCGGCGCTTCAAGCAAGCGGAGCTGCAAGTGTTTGCGCATGCTAAGCATGGCTTGCCGCTGTCGCACGGAGAAGCGTGTGCGCGGGTGTTGCGCGCGTTTTTGTCGCAGCATTTTGCTTAGATAGCGATTTTCGCGGAGACTGAATGTTTGCGCCGCCACAAGTCATACAAGCTGAGGTATGGAGTCGAGTACCTGACTCGATGAGAAAGAACGGGCAGTACTCCCCTTGGTTGGAGGTGCATAAGCGTCTGGGTTTCGGTTGCTT
>CAZAWU010000154.1:4559-9709 GCA_964488915.1 uncultured Burkholderiales bacterium | reverse complement strand
GGGTCCATGCGCGCATCGAAACGCTCGGGCACACCGGGCGGCAGCAGCGCCGCAATCGTGCCCACCGGCGAACCCACCTGGCGCCAACGCTCGCGCGCGCGCAACTGTGCGTGTTCCCACACGTCGTGCATGTCGTTCATGCGCGCATTGCCGATCTGGGCTGCGTCGAGGCGCGCGACGACTTGCTCGGCGCTGAGCGCTGCAAAGATCTCCACGATAATCCCGTAGAGTTCGTTGCGCGCGACTGAGCGCTTCGGCCCGGAGGAAAAACGCTCATCGTGTTTAAGCTCCGGGCGCTGCAACACTTTGTCGCAGAACACCGCCCATTCGCGCTCGTTCTGCAGCCCGAGCATGACGCTCTTGCCGTCGCCGGCCAGGAACGGCCCGTACGGATAAATAGTTGCGTGCGACGCGCCCGCGCGCGGCGGCGGCGCTGCGCCGTCGTAAGCGTAATAGAGCGGAAAACTCATCCACTCGGCCATGCTCTCCAGCATCGAGATATCGATACGACAGCCCCGGCCGCTGCGTCCGCGCTCGATCAGCGCGGCCAGAATGTTGCTGTAGGCATACATCCCCGAGGCGATATCAACGATCGAACATCCGGCTTTGGCCGGCGTCTCGGGCGTACCGGTGACCGAGAGCAAGCCGGACTCGCTCTGAATCAACAAATCGTAGGCTTTCTTATCTCGGTACGGCCCATCGGAACCGTAGCCGGAAATATCGCACACGATCAAGCGCGGGTAACGATCCTTCAGCGCCTCGAACGAAAACCCCATACGGGCGGCCGCGCCCGGCGCAAGGTTCTGCACCAGCACATCAGCCTTGCCGAGCAGCTTATGCACGATGGCGCGCGCTTCTTCCTGCTTAAGGTCGAGCGTCAAGCTTTCCTTCGAGCGATTGGTCCATACGAAGTGCGAGGCCATGCCGCGCACGCGCTCGTCATACGCTCGCGCCGGATCGCCCACCTCGGGGCGCTCGATCTTAATCACGCGCGCACCGAGATCGGCCAGTTGGCGCGTGCAGAACGGTCCGGCGATGACATGCTCCAGCGCGACGACAGTTACGCCTTCAAGCGGGCGCATAGACCTCCAACTCGTGGCTCTTTGTACTTGGCGCGGAAGCTTACCGCATCGCCGTTGTAGATATGAACGTAGATCGTACGACGTAGCATCTCAGTAGAGCTAGGAGCGCAGAAAAGGCAACTAAGCACTTAATGTAGCGCACAGTCCACACCAGCCACGAGCACTACACCTGCTATTCTGCGTCCGGCTGATTCTGCGGCGCCGCCTTGCTGAAAGCTTCGAGCGCCAAGCAGTTGGCTTCAATTCGTGTCAGCGTAGGGTACGCTTCCAATGGCACCGCGAAACGCCGAGCATTGGCCAATTGCGGCACCAGACAAACGTCCGCGAGTGTCACTTTATCGCCGTGGCAGAACCGGCCGGTCGCTTTCTCGCCCGACAGTTTTTGCTCGAGCGCTTGCAAGCCAGTCTCAACCCAGTGGCGATACCACTGGTTCTTCACTTCTTCGGACAACTTTAGCGTACCGGTTAGATATTTCAGTACGCGCAGGTTGTTAAGCGGATGGATCTCACAGGCAATCGCCAGCGCGATAGCGCGGATGCGCGCGCGGTCGGCCGCTTTACCGCCGAGCAGCGGTGGATTGGGGAATTTTTCATCTAGGTATTCGATGATGGCGATGGACTGCGTCAGCGCGAGACTGCCCTCTTGCAAAGTCGGCACCAGTTGTTGCGTGTTCAGCGACGTGTAGGCTTGCGCAAATTGCTCACCGCCGCCGCGCGTCAAGTGTACGAACGCCAGTTCATGAGGGATGTTCTTGTGGTTGAGCGCGATGCGCACCCGGTACGCCGCGGAACTGCGAAAGTAACCGTACAGCTTGAACATTGCTTCTCCTTTTCGCAACCTTTTGTCAATGCGCGGTTTTGGTTTGCAGTTCGCGATGACGGGCGAGCAGCGCTGCCGCGGTCGCCATTTCTTCGACATCGTTGAACATCGGCACACCGGCCGCTTCCATCTTATCGAACCAAGCGCGTTTATCGGCCAAGGTGCCCATCATCGCATGCAGCACGGGCACGCTTGCGCGCGGCGCGACGCGTGCCAACTCGGCGATCACCGGTGCAGCGTCAACCATGAACGGCACGACATGCAGGATCAAGATCGCGTCGAAGTCGGCCGGCGCATGCGCCAGCGCGGCTTCGAAAGTCGGACCGAAGCGGTCCTCGCGCGCATCGGCGAGCAGGTCGAGCGGATTGGCGACTGAAGCCTCCGCCGGCAAGAACTCGCGCAAGCGTGCGGCGAACGCGGGTGGCAGACCGACAACTTGCAGTCCCTGCGCCGCCGCGCGATCCGTGCACAGCACGCCCGGCCCGCCCGAGTTGGAGAGCACCAGCACGCGGCGCCCGATGCCTTGCGGATAACGGCCCAGCGCTTTGCCGGCGAACATCAGCTCGCGCAAACTGGTGACACGCAGGATGTTGGCCGCGTCGCACAGTTGCTGCATCGCTGTTTCGCTCCAGCCGCGCGTGCCGGTGTGTGCGCGCGCGGCGGCAAGGCCGGCTTGCGTCCGGCCGCCTAGCAGAGCCACCACCGGCTTCAGGCGCGCGGTTTCACGCGCTACGCGAATGAAACGCGCCTCGTCGCTCACCGACTCCAAGTACAGCAGCACCGCGCGGCAATCAGCTTGGTCGCGGCAATACTCCAAGTAGGCCTCTACATGCAGTTGCATGGCGTTTCCGATAGAGACGACTACCCCTAGCGGTATACCGAGACCGTGGCTTTTCTCGATCACCTCTTCCGCAATCGCGCCGGACTGTGAGAGCAGCGCCACACCGCCGCCTTTGGGCAAATCGCGCAGGAACGTCGCGGCGAAGGGATGCGCGGGCGAGAAAAGATTGATGATGCCGGCACAGTTCGGCCCGGCGATGGTCAATCCGTACTCGGTAGCGAGCGCGCGCAGCGCAGCGTCGCGCTGCTTGCCTTCGCCACCCGCTTCGGCGAAGCCTCCCGGCAGAATGAGGAAGTTGCGATGGCCGGAGGCGACACCCTCGCGCACCACATCGAGAATCAAATCCGGGCGCACCAAAATCACCACCAAATCGACCGCAGGTTTGACCTCGCGCAAAGAAGCGGCTACCGGCAACCCAAGCATGACGCCACCCTTGGGATTGACCGGTACGATGCGCCCCTGGTAACCGGCATTGAGCAGGTTGCGCAGCACCGCGCCGCCCGAACTCGTCAGACGCTCGGCGGCGCCGGCGATCGCGATGCTGGCCGGTTGGAAGAAAGGGTTGAGAGCGGGCATCAATCCATCACGCCGATGGGTATGGCGCGAGCAATCTCGCCCAGCCCCTACTCGTGCACCGCCTACGCCGCAATCCGAATGGAAAGCTCCCCGAGCTGATCGATGCCGCCGACCAGATGATCGCCGGGCTTCACCGCGCCGACGCCGGCGGGCGTGCCAGTGAAGATCAAGTCACCGGGACGCAGTTGGAACAGCGCGGAGAGATGCACAATGATCTCGGGTACCGACCAAATCAGATCGGTAATGTCAGCCGTTTGCCGCGGTTCGCCGTTCACTTTTAGCCATATCGCACCTTTCGAGATATGCCCAACCTCGCTCGCCGGACGGATTGGTGCGATCGGCGCGGATTGGTCGAACGCTTTGCCCGCGTCCCATGGACGGCCCTTGTCACGCGCTGCACCCTGCAAATCGCGCCGCGTCAAGTCCAAACCCACGGCGTAGCCGTACACGTGATCGAGTGCCTGCTCACGCGCAATGTTGGCGCCCTTCTTGTCGATGGCGACCACCAGTTCGATTTCGTGGTGCAGATTTTTAGTGGCGAGCGGATAGGCAATGGTCGAACCATTGGCCACGATGGCGTCCGCTGGTTTGCAGAAAAAGAAGGGGGGCTCACGCTCGGGATCGCCGCCCATTTCCTTGGCGTGTTCGGCGTAGTTACGCCCGACGCAGAAAATGCGCCTCACCGGGAACGCAGCTTCCGTGTTGGTGACCGACACCGCGGGCGGACTCCAGATGGGAACGACGTAGTTCATGCCTGTCTCAACTCGGTTTCTAGAATAAGTAGTAGTTGTCGTCGATCAGCAGCAACGGCCAATGGCCGCTTTCAAATAGCGCGAGTTTGCACGCAAACGGGTGCTCGTTGCCAACGCCTGCCGCACGCGCCAGCGCGGCCAAGTACACTGCTTCCGTCGCAGCGCCGGCTGCGGCACGAATCAGGCCTTGGTCGGCACAACCCATACGCGCAGCGGCCACAGCCGCACAGCCATGCAGTCTATCAGAGATCGCCTCGAGCGCCGCACCGGCAAAACTAGCCGGCAGTACGGCCAGCAGGCGTTTGCGTTCGAGTTGCTCCGCGTGCCACAGACTATGATCCCAGCGCGGATCGGCGCTGACGCGGCGCGCTTCGCCCCAACCTGCCACAACCTTGATCGGCGCGGCGCCGTCCTTGCCTAAGCCGCGCAGATAGCTCCGCAGCGTGGCCTGTTCGCCGGCATTGAGCGGCTCGCCCAGGGCGCAGAACCAAGCGCTCTGCTCGCACGCTTGGTTCACTCCACTAGTCAACCAACTCCTCGCGCCACAGGCCGAGCGATTTCTGCGCCGGACGGTCGGAGAAGCTAAAGAGCACGCAATCCTCGCTCGCTTCGTGACTGACGCTGGCCCAAGAGGGCACGACGAAAATATCGCGCGGCCCCCAGGTGAACTCTTTGCCAGCGATACGCGATACCCCGCACCCCTCCACCACGCTAAACACCGTCGCATCGGTGGAGCGATAGGCTTGACCGCGAAACTGCTTGGGCAGCAACTGAATGAAGGCCGCGATGGTCGGCATCGGATAGCCACCGGTCGCCGGATTGACATACTGCATTTTCAGTCCGTGCGCCGGATGCCAAGTGCTGTCGCGCCGCAACTGCTCCAGCGCCGCTCGGCTGCGCTCGTACGGGTAGGTGAACAACGGGCTATTGAGCGAGCGCGATTCATATTCGTACGGCAATAGGTTGGCGCCGTAGCGGTGCTCGGCGTCGCGCTGAAGACGCGCTTCGTTTTGCGTCAACTCACCGGAGCGCTGCATGAATCCGGCATCGAAAAATGCGACGATGGGGATGTCCAAGCC
>CAZAWU010000154.1:2795-4459 GCA_964488915.1 uncultured Burkholderiales bacterium | reverse complement strand
ATCAGTTGGCCGGATTCGAGCAAGAACGGGCGCACTTCATCGTAGCGCCACAGCACCGGCACGCACGGTGTGTTCGGCTGGGCCGGCACCAGCGCGTGTAGCACTTCCCACAGCGGCGTCATGCTCAAGCCGCCGATGCGCTGATAGTACGCTTGGCGCTGCGCGCGCAATTCAGCGGTTGTCGCCATCGTTGCCATTACGTCCCTCGTAAGAATTGAGATTTCTGCAACACCCCACAACGTCAGCGTCATCCCGGCGCGAGCCGGGATCCAGATTCTTCGCCCGCCTGAGCCGGATTCCGGCATGCGCCGGACTGACGGCAAAAGGCGTCAGTCATTGGCGCAACGATTGCGCTCAGCCTCAAGCCGCCTCCGCCGGCAGCTCAGGCAAGCTGAGGCCCAGTTCCGCAACGATCGCTTGTGCGCGGGTCAAGTAGTCCGCCCGCATCTCTTCGTTGCGGCGCAACTTCAAGCCATGCTTACGGAACAGCTCGTTGTTGCGCGAACCGCTTTTACCGAAAAAACTGGGCAGATAAGGAAAATAGCGATTGATGGCATCCTGCACTTCGCGCTTTCCTTCTTCGGTCTTGACCAATTCAGTGCAAAAATCTTTG
The DNA here is from genome assembly GCA_964488915.1 of uncultured Burkholderiales bacterium. Classification (GTDB taxonomy): domain Bacteria; phylum Pseudomonadota; class Gammaproteobacteria; order Burkholderiales; family JALYOK01; genus CADEHE01. The sequence goes on along the minus strand of CAZAWU010000154.1, from coordinate 3,846 downwards.
CCGAACTGCGCATGGAATTTCTCTTCCGGCATGGTTGTGCGCGCCAGATTGCGCAGCGGCACGAAACTGCAATGCAGCAAGTCTTCTACCTGCAAAATCTCGCCCAGATCGGCCAGCAGCTTGATCACGCAGAACTCCGCCCACGTCTTGAGCGGAAAACTAAAGATCGATAGCGGCGCTTTGGTCTTCGGATCGAGGCGTTCGGCCGGTATGCCGAGTTCCTCCGCCAAACCCTTGAAGCGCACATGGTGGTGATACTCCTCCATCGCTACGCGGCAAGTCAGCCATTTAGCGTACGGAGTGGGCGCTAGCGCGATAGCCGGTTCGTCGAACACTTGCGCGCCGTACAACTCGTTTACGGCATGACTCACTACCAGCTTGCGCACCGACTCTTGGTAGTCCTCGGGTTGAGCCTTGAACTCGGCGATGGTTTTGACTTCCGGATAGCTAGTTTGCATAGACAACCTCAAATTACAGGATCGGTATTGAACGCGTCCAAATCGGTGCTCAGATCGGTGAAAGCCGGGACCATCTGCTTGCCGACGATCTGCTCCAAATCCGCATAGTCGCCCTCTCCCACGACCGCGCGCTGCAGCGGCCGCGGCTGCGAAAACAGCATGATCTCCCGCCCGCGTACGCCGAACAACTGTCCGGATATGTGCTGCGCCCCGGACGAACAGAGAAATGCCACCAAGCGGGCCACCGGCTCGGCCGGCACACGTAGCGCGCGATCTTTGTACGCTTGCAAAGCCGGCGGCAAACTGTGCGTCACGCGCGTGGCAGCGAACGGAGCGACGGCGTTGCATGTCACCGCGGAGCGCGCCATTTCCTGCGCAGTCACTCGGGTAAGCGCCAACAAGCCGCCTTTGGACGCCGCATAAGGCGCGGTACCGGCATTGCCGTACAGTCCGGCGCTGGAGACAATGTTGACGATGCGCCCGGGCGCGCGGCCTTGCTTGACCGCTTCGCGCAAGACGGGTGTGGCTGCAGCGAGCACGCGGAACGCGCCGGTCAGATTCACGCGCAGCACTGCCTCCCAATCCGCCGGCGC
>CAZAWU010000154.1:0-2695 GCA_964488915.1 uncultured Burkholderiales bacterium | reverse complement strand
CGCGGAACGCGCCGGTCAGATTCACGCGCAGCACTGCCTCCCAATCCGCCGGCGCAAGCTTGAACACGAAGCCGTCGCGCAGAATCGCCGCGTTGTTGACGACAAAATCCAGCGCACCGAATTGCTCCTGCGCCAAGCGCACCGCCGCTTCGGCCGCACCCGGCTCGCTGATGTCGTCGATAAACGCGGCACAGCGCGGGCCGAGTGCCGCCGCGGCTTGCGTCGCCACCGTTGCGTCGGGAGCGTTGCCGTCGATCGCCGCGCCGTTGTCGGCAACCACCACGCTTGCGCCGAGCCGCAGCAACTCTCGCACGATCGCGTAGCCGATACCGCGCGCCCCGCCCGTAACGAGTGCGACCCTACCGTTGAAGTCGATGGCTGCGCTCATGCAGCCGCCTTCGCGACCTGCGAATTATCGGAATGCAGATCGCGCTCGCTCAAGCCCGCTTGCTTGAGCACCGCGCTGACTGCCTCAACCATTGCCGGTGGCCCAGCGACATAGGCCTTGGCTTGCGCGAGCGCCAGGCGATCCTGTGCCAGCGCAACACTGACCAAACCATGGCGGCGGCCCGGCTGTGCGTCCTCCGACAGCACGATGTGATAGCGGAAATTAGGATGCTTCGCCGCAAGCTGTTGCAAACGCGCCTCGTCAAACACATCGCGCTCGCCACGCACACCAAAATAAACGGTGATGCTACGCGCGGGATCGCTCAGCAGCGCGGACTCTATGATAGAGCGCAGCGGCGCCCACGCGCTGCCTCCTGCTACTGCCAGGATCGGGCCTCTATGGCTTACGCGCAAATAAGCCTGCCCGGACGGACCGCTTACTTTCACCATGTCGCCAAGACGAAGCTGGGTGTGCGCGTATTCGGTCGCGCCTTGGCGCGCCTCGCGCCGTACGTGAAATTCCAGAATCGGATCAACCGGCCGATTGGCCATCGAGAAGTACGCCGCCAATCCCGGCGCAAACTCGAGTTGCGCGTACTGGCCCGCCGAAAACATGTAAGGCCCGCCGCTTTTGATCTCGAGCCGCAGCGCGACGATGTTGTGCGTAAGCGGCCGCAACTCCACCACGCGGCATTGCATGATGCGCGAGGGGTGCACGACTTGGTCATCTTGCTCCAGCGGGCGCACCACACAATCACTCCAGGCTTGGCTGCGGCACGCGAGAATCAAATCGCGTGCGCGCTCTTCCTCGTCGAGGGCAAACTCCGAATACGGCAGTTCCGTGATCTCACCGGACACCAACTCACACTTGCAGGTACCGCAGTTACCCGCTTGGCAGTCGTGCGGGAAATCCACTCCGGCGCGCAGAAAACTGGCCAAAATAGTGTCGCCTGGTTCGGCGCTGACGCGCACGACCGGATCTTGTTCGAGTTCGATTCGCACTGGCATGGGATGCGCAAGTCTATGGCGCTGACACGGCAAGCTGGGCATAATAGCGGTCGCTATTGTTTGATGTCAAACAAAATCCATGACCGCAATTGCACGCCCCGCCAGGGGCGCTGCCGCTTCGCTCAACGGCGGTAAAAGGCCCGCTGTGCGCGGGCGTGGCGTCCTGCCCAGTCTGGTGGGCTACCATCTGCGCTTGACCCAGATTGCGGTGTTTCGCGATTTCGCCGGGGCGTTGGAAGACTTCGACACGTCCCCGGGGCGTTTTGGGCTACTGGTGCTTATTCGCGCCAACCCGGGCATGAGCCAAAGCCGCCTGGCTGAAGCGATCGAACTCGACCGCTCCAGTCTGGTGCCGGCGCTCAACAAACTGGAACGGGAAGGCTTGGTCGAGCGGCGTAGCTCCGCCGCCGACCGGCGCGCCAACGGCATCTGGCTGACGGCGAGTGGAGCCGCTTTGGTGGCACGCATGCAACAACGTGTCAGGGCGCATGAAGCGCGCCTGCTGCGCGGTTTCAGTCCGACCGAGAAAGCGAGTCTGATCGCGCTGCTCGGCCGAGTACGAGACAATATTGGGCGCAAGGCTTGATCATCGGCGCGGTTTTGACAACAATGCGCTGCAGCCCTGCAAATTCTAAGGAGCGTCATGGAAGGTAAGCCCAGCCCAGATCTCTCGCTGCCAGCCACGGGGAACCAGTCATTTTCCCTATCGGCCATGCGCGGCGCACCGCTCGTGCTTTATTTCTATCCCAAGGACAACACACCCGGCTGCACCGACGAAGGCATGCAGTTTCGCGACTTGCACGAGGAGTTTCGCGCGTTGAAATGCTCGGTGTTTGGCATTTCGCGTGACAGCATCAAATCGCACGAAGGCTTTAAGGCCAAGATGAGCTTTCCGTTCGAACTGCTTGCAGATGAAGACGAGGCAGCGTGCAAGGCGTTCGATGTCATCAAGATGAAGAACATGTACGGCAAGCAAGTGCGCGGCATCGAGCGCAGCACGTTTGTGATCGACCGCGACGGTGTCGTGCGCAAAGCGTGGCGCGGCGTCAAAGTCGCCGGGCACGCGCGCGAAGTACTCGACTTCGTCAAAACCCTGTAGCCGCATGGCCAAACGCAGCAACGCCAAGGCGGACAAGACGCCGCGCAAGCTGTTCGTGCTCGACACTAACGTCCTGATGCACGACCCCACCAGCTTGTTCCACTTCCAGGAACACGACGTTTACTTGCCGATGGTGACGCTGGAAGAACTGGACGACAACAAGAAGGGTTTGTCCGAAGTCGCGCGCAACGCGCGGCAAGC
>CAZAWU010000153.1:5968-9792 GCA_964488915.1 uncultured Burkholderiales bacterium | reverse complement strand
GCGCCGAAGATGAGAACCGGCACAAACAGCGGCAGCACCAACAGCGACAGCAGCACGCCTCCGCCGCGCAAGCCCAATGTGAGGGCGGCACCGATCGCACCGATTGCGGACAACGCTGGCGAACCTAGCGCGATAGCGAGCGTCATCACTGCCAACGCTTCGCCGGTCAGCCCGTACTGCAAGCCGAGCAACGGCGCGACCAGCGCCAAAGGCAGCCCCGTCAGTAACCAGTGCGCCGCGATCTTCGCCAGCACCATTAGGGCGGCCGGCTGCGGCAGCAGCAGCAGTTGTTCCAGCGCGCCGTCCTGGTAATCGTTAGCGAACAGGCGCGAGAGCGACAACATCGTCGCCAGCAGCGCCGCGACCCAGACCACGCCTGCGGCGATTTCGCGCAGCGTCTCCAATTCCGGCCCTACGCCGAAAGGGAACAAGCTCACCACGATGACGAAGAACACCAATAGCGAGAGCACATCGCCGCGGCGGCGCACGGCAAGCAGCAGCTCACGCCGGATCAGATCGAGAAAGCTGGCGAGCATGAGACGCTGGGTTACTTTAGTTCAGCGCGCCCACGCGCAATCGCCGCCGCGGCACGCCCGGGAAGTCGACGTCCTGATGCGAGCTCAGCACGACTACGCCGCCGCCTTGGGCGTGCGCGCTCACGCGCGCGGCAACGAGCGCAATCGCGTGCACATCGAGCGCTGCGAAGGGTTCGTCGAAAATCCAGAGCTTGGCGCTGCCGAACAATGCGCGCGCAAGCGCGACGCGGCGCTTTTGGCCCTGCGACAGCACTTTGCTGGGCAAACGCTGCTGTTGCTTGGTGAGGCCTAACTGCGTCAGCGCTTGGGCAGCATCCGCCACGCTTTGCGCTTCGCCGCGCGAACGCGCAGCGAAGCGCAGGTTTTCGAGCGGCGTGAGTTCGTCTTTCACGCCGTTCAGGTGGCCGATATAGGCAAGATCGCGGTGATAGTCCTCACGCAGCGCACGAATGCTCTCGCCTTGCCAGCGCACTTCGCCTTCAACCGGTTGCATCAAGCCGCAGAGCACGCGCAGCAGCGTAGTCTTGCCGCTGCCGTTGGGGCCGGTCACTTCGAGCAGTTCGCCGGCGGCAAGCACAAAACTGACGCTGCTAAACAATGTGCGATCGCCGCGCGCGGCGGCGAGCGCGTTTGCCATCAACATGGAAGGACGCAGCCGAAAACCGGGGAAAGGCGCAGATTCTACCGCTACCGCCTGCGCCCCAGCAGCGGCACGCGCGTGGCCGCCGTGCTGGTCGTGGCTCGGATTACCGGCGGCGGAATTTCCCGAATAGCGACGAGAACGCGCCGTCTTTGTGCTTGCACTGCATGGTGAGGGTCGCTTCGTCGAAAGAGAAGTCCGGCGGCAGGCACTGCTTGCTGGCTGCCGGCATCACATCGCGGCCGTAACAGCACCAGCCCTGGAACGCATACGGATCAAGCCACGCCAGCCGCGCTTTGGAATCGGTCTTCTCCAACGCACTCACCTGCCCGCTACCCGTTTCACTGTCAACGTAGCTTTGTCCGGCAGCGAGCTCCACGGTACGCGGCTGCAGCAGCAGGGCACGCCCGCTGACGACGGCAATCTCGAAACGGTCATCGTTCAGAATCACGTTGGCGCGGCCATTGATGCGCACGACATAGTCGAGCGCGCGCAGCTCGACACCGCAACCGGCATCGGCGCGAATCCAGGCTTGGCCTTGGAGCAAATCGACCAGCGAGCACACACCGGGGGCCGTGCGCTCCTTGCGGAAACGCGCCGCAGAATGCGCGTCGAGTTGCAGTTTGCCGCCGCCGTTGTAGTACTCCAAGATTGCGCTGCTGGCCGCGCCGGTCGCTATGCGATCGCCCTCGCGCACGGCGGCGCCATTGCGCACGGCCACTGCCGCACCATCGCCGTTTTGCCGCGTAACCTCAGCGCCCGAGATGCCCAAATGTCCGACCAAGTCACCGCCGGGGTAGCCAGGGTGCAGCGAACCGCAGGCATTCAGAAACATCCCCAAGAAGGCAGCTACACCAGCCAGGATAACCCTGATAGTCAATTTCAGTGTCATTTTACAGAATATACTCCTACACTCTATCGTTACCGCGACCGGATGAGATCGCTGTCCTTCGGCAACGTCTTAAGCGGCGTGGTTGTTGACTTGGGCGCCGTCATGGGCGCCGATTGTTGCGGCAGCGTTCGGATCTCAGGCGCGGTCGGCAGTTGCGTCGGCGGCTTGGTGATCGGCGCGCTGGGCTTGGGCAATGCTTTGATCTCCGGGGTCATCGGCACTTGCGCCGGCGGTTTGGTCACCGGCGCGGTGCGTTTCGGCGCAGTCTTGATATCGGGCGTCACCGGCAATTGTTCGGCCGGGGGTTTGGTGATGATCGAACCGCGATCTGGCACTTTCTCGATCTCGGGCTTAATTGGCGTATCGGTCACCGGCTTGCTGCGATCCAATTCGATCGGCATGCTCGCTGGCAGCACCTGTTTGCTGACCGGAATGACGGCCCGTGGCGCAAGCTTGGTCGCCACCGCGACACTGACCGGCTTCACGCGCATGCGCACGCGATCAAGATCGGCAACTTGCAAATTACGCATCGTCGGCTTGCTATACTCGCGCCGCGCGCTGAACTTCTGCAACTGCGCCATGCGCACCGGCGCCCAGCGGCCTTGCTTCGAAGTGCATAGCACCGCACCTTTGACCACGTCGACATCGACCGCTCCGTCGGCGTCCGCGCGGAACAAGAACTCCGTACCCTCGACACCGGCGGTGACGAACTCCGTTTCCACCTTGAATTTTTCCTTGAGCTGGCCTTTGATCGAAACCCAAATCTCGCCGAGTTTCACGAAGATCGATCCGACCTGAATCTGCGTGCTCGGCATGACGTAAATCTCGATGTTGGGCGGATAGTTCAAAACCGCCACACTGCCGGCGCTGGTGATGATTTCGTCACCGATAGCGAGCGCCATGCCGCGCTGCGGTGTGTAAGCCGCTCCGCCTCGCCGCACCTGTACCAGCGCGAGCTCCTCGTCGTCCACTGGGATGTAATTCTCGCTGGCGCCACCCGCGCCGGGGCGCACCACGTCCACCAGCACGGCCGGCGCACCGCCGCTATCGGTGACCAGCGGCGCCGTGGGCGCGGCGACAGGTTCTGCCTGCACGGCTTGTGCCACCGCCGCTTCTGGCTCTTCGGCCACCGCCGCGCCTTGCGCCGCGGCGCTTGCCTCCGGCTCGCGCGCAGACTGCGCTGCACCTCGTTCGCCGCGCATGACCGGACGTGTGTCGCGCGCGGCTTTCTCGCGGTCGGCACGCGCTTTTCCCGAGTCGGTGATCACTTGCCCGCCGGTGGTCGCGGGGCAGCCGCTCAGCAGCAGCGCCGCGCAAACTGCGCCCAAGCCAACCCATGCCGCAGCGTGTTGGATGCGGAAGCCTTGCTTCATACTATCCCTCATTGCCAGCGCAGGATCAAATAGCGCATGCCAAGGTAGGATACGCCGAACGCAACCAAATGGTATAGGTAATTCAGCAACACCTGGGTTTGCACATACACGAACACGCAAAACGCGACATACGCAAACCCCAGCGCCAACACCACGGCGGCGCGCACGCTCAGCGGCCGCTTCTGGATGCGCAGCGCCAAGAACGAGCCGGCCACGCCCATCGCCAGGATCAGCGCGAATTGCGTGCTGGCCTTGGCAGGACGGATGAAAATCTTGTTCTGCAACGCGTTGACCACATCAGCGTGCAGCTCCACACCAAAGCGCTCTTCGCTGCCGCGCACCCGCATAACGTCCTGATCGGGTTTCTGCAAGCCAATCAAGAC
>CAZAWU010000153.1:0-5868 GCA_964488915.1 uncultured Burkholderiales bacterium | reverse complement strand
AGCAATGCCAGCCCCCCCAGCAGCGTTTGTTCGCGCTTGAGCGCCAACGGCGCGACGCTGGCGTAGCCGATACGGTTGCCAATGCACAGCAGCGCCGGGTTGGCGCTGTCACGAAACGGCGCGCGCATCCCGCTCTGCGCATCGCGCACGCCGACCACGATTTGCGTGCCGCGCGCGCGGGCGCGCGCGAATGCGGCGCCGAGCGCCGCATCGCTGGCATCGCCGTCGTCGAACCACATGTCGAAAGCGATCGCTTTGGCGCCCGCCCCCGCAAGGCTGTCGACCAATTGCGCATGCTCGGCGCGCCAACTGCGATCAAACGCGCGTCCGAGCGCTCGCTCGCTGTCCGCGTCAATGGCCACCAGCGCCACACCGTCGCCGCGTGGCGCGCCCACCCAGCGCTCGCCGAGCGCCATGGTGTACGTTTCCACGCGTGTATCCAGCGTGAGGAAATCGAACAAGCGCATCCATCCGAGAAAGAAGGCGATGAAAGCGACGATGAGCGCGAACGCCGTGCCCACACGCGAGGCGCGCATTTTGAAGCGCAGTTCGCGCAGACGCTGCGCGAGCGTGAGCGGCACTTCCTGACGGTTGCCCGCGCCTATGGTCTCGATCAAACGCGCCACATCGTCTTCGTAATGGCTCTCCAAAATCTCCAGCGCGTTGAGATTGGCCAGCGCGCGAATGCTCTCGGGCAATTCCGCCGCTTTCGGCATCTTTGCACCGTCCACCAAAATCGGAACGGTGAACTTGCCGGCTTGCAGCGCGGCCTTGACTTCGCGGCTGACAAAATCCTCGGGATCATCCAGCCTGCGCTTGCCGCCGGCATCGACGCAACTTAGCCATTGCTTGCCGATTACGATCAGCACGCAATCGCTGCGGCGCAGATGCTCGTCCATGACACGCACGAAATCGCGCCCCTTGCCGATGCGGTCAAGATCGCGAAACACGTTCTCCGCCCCGAACGCGCGCGATAGGCGATCGTACAAGCGCCCGGCTTGCGGCGCGCTGTCTTCACGGCGATAGCTGATAAAAACGTTGGGCATGAACGCGGTGCTAATGTACCGGCCGTGTTAGCGCCCGGAGGCGCGGCATAGCGAAAAGCGCCGCTAACTTCATCGTTAGTTCAGATCAAGCGCGAAACGCTTCAAATCCTCAAGCGCACAGATTTCCAGCGTACGCTCGTGCGTGGCCGCAAGCACAACGCGTGGCGCGGCCCCGGCCTCAAACGCTTCCTGCCAGCGCGCCGCGCACAAGCACCATTGGTCGCCCGGCTGCAGACCGGGAAATCCGAAGTCCGGCATCGGTGTGCTCAAATCGTTACCACGCGCTTTGCTGAAAGCGAGAAACTCCGCCGTCATGCGCACGCAGACGGTGTGCACACCGCGATCTTGCGCTCCCGTGTTGCAGCAGCCGTCACGGAAGAAACCGGTCAAAGGCGCGTGGCTGCAATCCAGCAGCTCACCCCCTAGAACGTTTTTGGCTTTGCTCATGTCTGGGTCTCGACCACCTCGCCGCGGATATACTACTCGACAACTCACCGCACCAGCATAACAACAACCATGCCGCAACCTGGATTGCTTCAGAGTTTGTTCGGATGCGCCGGCTTGATCGGCATCGCGTACTTGTTCAGCGAAAACCGCCGTGCGGTGCCATGGCGGCCGGTGCTAATCGGCTTCGCGTTGCAGTTGGCCCTGGCGGCTCTGTTCTTGAAAGTGCCGGTACTGCAGAGCGCGCTCGCCGCCGCCAACCAAGGCTTGCAAGCGCTCGAACGCGCGACACTGGCGGGCACGTCGCTGGTATTCGGCTATCTAGGCGGTGGCGAAACGCCGTTCGCCGTCACCAATCCCGGCGCAAGCTTCGTGCTCGCTTTCCGGGCGTTGCCGCTGGTGATCGTAGTGAGCGCGCTCTCGGCGCTGCTGTTCTATTGGGGCGTGCTGCAGTGGATCGTTAGGGCGATCGCTTGGCTGCTGCGGCGCACCCTCGGCGTCGGCGGCGCTACCGGCGTGTCGGTAGCGGCCAACGTGTTCGTCGGCAACGTGGAAGCGCCGCTGGTGATCCGGCCTTATCTGGCGAAGCTCACGCGCAGCGAGTTGTTCATTGTGATGGCGGCCGGCATGGCGAGCACGGCCGGCACGGTCATGGTGCTCTATGCTTCCATCATCGGCAAGCTGGTGCCAGATGCGCTCGGACACATCTTGATCGCCTCGCTCATGAGTGCGCCGGCCTCGATCGCGATCGGGCTCATCATGGTGCCGCCGCAAGATGGCGATCGCGACGCGCAAGCCTACACTCCGGCGCGCGGCGCCGACAGCGCCATGGATGCGATCACGCGCGGCACGCTCGACGGCATGCAGTTGCTGCTCAACATCATCGCGATGCTGATCGTACTGGTGGCGCTGGTGAGCCTGGCCAACAGCGCTCTGAGCTTGCTGCCAGAAGCGGCGGGGGCGCCGCTGACGCTGCAGCGCATGCTCGGTTGGGTGATGGCGCCAGTGGCCTGGCTGATGGGAATCCCGTGGAATGAAGCGCAGCAAGCGGGCGGCTTGCTGGGTACCAAAACCGTGCTTAACGAACTGCTGGCCTACCTTGATCTCGCCAAACTGCCGGCCGGTCAGTTAAGCGAGCGCTCGCGGCTCATCATGACTTATGCGCTGTGCGGCTTTGCCAATTTCGGCAGCCTAGGCATCATGCTCGGCGGACTCACGACCATGGCGCCCGAGCGGCGCGGCGAGATCGTCGCGCTGGGCCTAAAGACCATCGTGGCGGGCACGCTTAGCACGTGCTTGATGGGCGCCAGCGTCGGCTTGCTTTATTTCTGATCGCACATCGACGTACAGACGCGTTCCTCCGCCACCGTCCCGCCGCAATCGCGGTAACACTGCGCGTATTTCGGTTCGCATGCCTGTTCGTCACTTGCCTTGGAACAATAGCTCCGGTAGCACTCTTTCTCCGGCTTCTTGTTCTTGCGCTGCGCGCGCTCGACGCAAGCATCGTAATCGCGCTCGGCATCGCGCCGGCAGGAGTCATACTTAATTTCGTTGTTGTGGATGCATGCCTCGCGCGTCTGCGCGCAGCTCGCCACACATGAACGTGAAGTGGGGTCGGCCGGAGGTGTGTAGGTGCGCTTAGTTTGGTAGACAGGCCCGCAGCCGATCGCAAGCAGCGCTAGTGCGCCCAAAACGGCATTGTGCATGGGCTTCATTGGCGTTCTCCCCCTGGTCGCAGTTAGGCGAGTATAGCGCCAAAACCTCATGCGTCCGGATGGAAATACCCCACCAAGGATTACCTGTCAATTCAGGACTGACAACAATTTCTGAAAGATACTACCAGCACCGTAGATCCATGTTGAGCGCGCGTGCCGCCGAACTGGGAATCTATTTAACTTGATCCCAAATGACGTGCTTGTTCTTCTTCGCGGCCGCACTCAGGAGCTGCACCAACGGATAGGCGCGGTTGGCAAAGTTGACCGGCTGGCCCTCGACTTCCTGATGATCGCGCGAACTCACGAAATGCTGCGGCTTTTGCAGTGCTTGCTGCAGGCGCTCCAATGCCTGAGGGACATCTTCGGCGCTCAACGCGCCTGGCACTGCCCCGCTCATGCCCATGAGTTCGAGCAGCTTGCGCGCGACGTCGTCGAACATCGTGATAGTGGCGTAGGCAGGCGTTTGAAATTCGATCAGCATGCGCGCCATTCTACGCCGTGCGCTAACCGGAGGGCCGCCACCGGCACGAACGGTAAGCCGCGCGAGCGCATCTCGCGCGGGCTCGCTTGACCTTAGCCGCGCGGTGTCACGTTAACGCTGACCGGCAGGCGGTCGCCTGGATCGTATGGCATGACGGTGGTGTAAGTGCGCCCGTTGTATTCGTACGTAACGTCGTAGCCGTTCACGCGCGATTCCCAATGATCGACTTTGCGGCAAGTACGCACCGGGCGCTCCACGACGCGATCGTAGTCGTCGTTGTCGATGCGGTCGCCCACGATCGCTCCGGTGATAGCGCCGACCGCCGCGGCCGCCGTGCGGCCACTGCCTTTGCCAATCTGACCACCGATCACACCGCCGGTGATGCCGCCGATCACGGCGCCGCCGATGCTGCGTTCGCGCCGAACCTGCTCGTATTCGGTGTAGCACTCGCGTTTCGGGTAGTTCACTTTCTCGTAGCGCGGCGTGACGTTCACCACGCGGGCATAGTCGTCGAAATCGCCGGCGTAGGCAGGCGCGCCCGCACCTATGAGCACAGCGCCCAAAGCTATCGCGATTTGTCTCATGTACTTTCCATTCATCTTTAGACCTCCTTGTTCGTCGATTTCGTACTCCAGACAACGCCTAGCTTAGGCGCCAGCCGACGCACGAGCTGTAACAAGGCGGCATTAGTTGTAACAGGATATTTCAGCGACTCCATCGACCCAATATGGCGCAACATCATCGCGTTAGGCACACAGCCGGGCGGGCTCGCAGTATCATGTAGTCTTTCGCTCGCCCATTCTCCGCATGAGCCGTACCCGCACACGCAGCAAGCCGCGCCTCACCCAGGATGGCAAACAACTCGTCACGCTGGCCCTAGGACTGGCCGCGTCCAATAGCTTGGTGGAGGACCGCTATTGGGATAGCGCGCTCACGGCCGTGCTTTCGAAAATGCTGCAGGCGCACAACGACGCCGCCATCGACAGCGCGTTAGGTTACCTTTACGACACCAACACACGCGCGTTCGAAGGCTTGATCGACGTCATCGAGGGCCTGAGCGAGTCGGTGCAAATCGATCACCAGAATAAGGGCTGGGATGTGCTGCTCATCTCGGCGCCGATCATTGCCTCATCGAAGTACGCCATCCCCCTGGGCCCGCTTACGCGCGAACAGGTCTCCGAACTACAGACCCTGCTGGAAGCGGAGATCTTGGCGAGCGGCACCAAGGTCGCGCTTGCGCCGCACTTGTTCACTCTCGAACACTTGCCCAAGCGCTTCTCCGCCATGCACGACCTCACACAGCGGCTCGGCGAAGCGGCGATCACCGGCGAAGCGCCCAAGCTCGGGCTCGGCAAACTGCCGGAGACGCCGCAAATGCTGGCCGATATACGCTTCGTGCTTGCCGCGGTGGCAACAAAGCATGGCGGCGCGCACTTCAATTGGCAGCAAGTCGGCAGCGCTCGCCACGTCGGCCGAGCGCAAGCGCTGGAGCAGTGGAATAGCGTCGCTTCCGCCAAATTGTTGGCGCTGCTGCCGGGCTGCCAGTTCGAATGCTTGCTGCCCGACGCTTACTTCGCCAATTCGCGCGAAGCAGACCGGCGCACCCGGCCCGTGGCGGTGCGCGCAGCCGTCGGCTTCTTGACGAGCGCATTGAAGGCTACACCGACCGAATTGCGCGCGGTCGTGGCCGGCTTCGGCGAACAACGCGTGGACGAGTACCGCATCGCGTTCACGCAGCGCGACTCCAACGACGTCGTCTACGGTGTTGTCTGGCCACTATACGGTGACGAGGACGAAGGCGCAGTACCCAGCCCGCTCGACGAAATCGAAACCTGCTTACAAGCAAGCGGCATTACCCGCATCGAGCGCTTGAACGAGCGCTTCCAACCGCAGTTCTGCGCCGACTGCGGCGCACCGTTGTTCGCCGATCCCGCGGGCGAGGTCATGCATGCGGAGATGCCTGAAGAGGCTGACGTCGAGCAGAATTATCTGCACTAGTACTACATCCGGACCGGCACCCAGACGAAGGGTGCATCGCAGTGAGATCGAACATTCTTGCAAGAATTTGCGACCCAGGGTGAGTCGATATCTCGGGATCTTTTGTGCCGTCATGAACGAAGCGCGACGCTAGTGTAGTGCTTCACTCTTAGTCCTACTTATGTGAGCATCCATGCAGGCGGGA
>CAZAWU010000152.1:6447-9801 GCA_964488915.1 uncultured Burkholderiales bacterium | reverse complement strand
GTTGCCGGCGTCACGCCCGGCAAAGGCGGCCAGGATTTTGAAGGCATCCCGATCTACGACAGCGTGAAAGAAGCCAAAGCGAAGACTGGCGCGAACGCCTCGGTCATTTACGTGCCGCCGCCGTACGCGGCCGCCGCCATCGACGAAGCGGTCGATGCAGGGTTGGATCTCGTCATCTGCATCACTGAAGGCATACCGGTGCGCGACATGATCCGCACGCGCGCCAAGATGCAAGGCAAGAAAACGATTCTGTTGGGGCCGAATTGCCCAGGTGTGATCACGCCGGATGAGATCAAGATCGGCATCATGCCCGGCCACATCCACAAGAAAGGGCCGATCGGTGTGGTATCGCGATCCGGCACGCTCACATACGAAGCAGTCGGACAACTCATGGAACAAGGTCTCGGGCAATCGAGCTGTGTCGGCATCGGCGGCGATCCGGTCAACGGCGTCCATCACATCGATGTGCACAAGATGATCAACGATGATCCGCAGACCGAGGCGGTCATCATGGTCGGCGAGATCGGCGGCAATGACGAAGAAACCGCGGCGCAATGGGTGAAGCAAAACATGAAAAAACCGGTGGTCGGCTTCATCGCCGGCGTGACCGCGCCGCCCGGCAAACGCATGGGGCACGCGGGCGCGATCATCTCCGGCGGCAAAGGCACCGCCGGCGAAAAACTGGCCGTCATGGAAGCGTGCGGCATCAAAGTCACGCGCAACCCGGCGGAGATGGGCAAGTTGTTGAAGTCGGTCTTGTAGCCGCGCTGGTCCCTGCGCGCCGGAAGATGGCGCGCTTAGCTCATAATCGATAACGTGGCGGTAGTGACCGCGAGGCGGCGCTGTGTCTTCATCTTTCCCATCTTTGATCCTCAAGCCCGGGCGCGAGAAATCGCTTAAGCGGCGCCATCCTTGGATCTTCTCCGGCGCAGTTGCCCAGCTCAAGGGCGAGGCGCAACCCGGCGCGATCGTGCGCGTGGTCGGTGCGAGCGGCGAATTCCTGGCTTGGGCCGGTTACAGCCCAAAGTCGCAGATCGTGGCGCGTGTGTGGAGCTTCGCCGAGCGCGACGAGATTGACGCGCAGTTCATTCGTACGCGGCTGGCCGCCGCGATTGCGCGGCGTGAGGCGCTGCTGGCGGTGCACACAAATGCCGCGCGCTTGGTCCATGCCGAGTCCGACGCGCTGCCCGCACTCGTCGTCGACCGCTATGACGATAGTCTAGTCGTGCAGTTTCTATCCGCAGGTATCGAGGCGTGGCGCGAGACGATTGTCGCGGCGCTCGTGGAGCTCACAGGTGTCGCGAACGTGTATGAGCGCTCGGATGCCGAAGTGCGCGAATTGGAAGGCTTGGCGCCGCGCGTGGGCGCGCTGCGCGGCGCGCCGCGGGAGCGAGCGCAAATTCGCGAGCACCAAAGCCGCTACTGGGTCGACATCGCGCACGGGCAGAAGACGGGGTTTTTCCTCGATCAGCGCGAGAATCGACAGCTCGTGCGTACCATTGCGCCCGACAAACGCGTGCTGAACGCGTTTTGCTACACGGGCGGTTTCAGCATTGAAGCGCTGCAAGGCGGGGCCAAGTCGGTGTTGTCGATCGACAGCTCGGCACCAGCGCTCGCTCTAGCGCAGGAGAATGCCGAGCTTAACGCGCTGGAGGCGAACAAGGCGCAGTGGCTAGAAGGCGACGTGTTCCAACTGCTGCGCAAGCAGCGCGATGCGCGCGGCGAGTTCGATCTCATCATTCTCGATCCGCCCAAGTTCGCGCCGACCGCCGCGCACGCGGAGAAAGCCTCGCGCGCCTACAAAGACATCAACTTGCTGGCGCTCAAGCTGCTGGCGCGCGATGGCGTGCTGGTCACGTTCTCCTGTTCCGGTGGCGTAAGCGCGGATTTGTTCCAGAAGATCGTTGCTGGCGCCGCGGTGGACGCCGGCGTAGACGCACAAATTCTCCAACGCTTGAGCGCGGCGCGGGATCACCCGGTGGCGATCCATTTCCCCGAAGGTGATTATTTGAAGGGCTTGGTGCTGCAGCGCACCGCGTAGCGCCGCGAGTTCTAACGCGCCGATAAGGAAGCGCGTCCTCGCCGTTGCGGCAGCGACGCGATGGTGGCGATGGTGAGCAGCATGCACAACGCGACCGAGATAAACACCATGCGTGGCACGTTGTGGTCGATGTACCAGCCGAACGCCACGGGTCCGACGATCGCACCCACGTCCAAGCCCGAGTAGACGAAACCATACACTCTGCCCGTCGCGCCCGGCGGCGTATTGGCGCGCACCAGCATATCGCGCGAGGGGCCGGTCATGCCAAGGCAGAAGCCCATCAGTGCCAGGACTAAAGTGACCAGCATTGAGGGTACGGCGCCTGAGCCGACGCTGAACGCAAGCAAGGCGGCGCCGAGCATACCGAGGGAGGCGATAAGCGCGTGCGAATCCGTGCGGCTTGCAACGAAGCCGCCGGCGAAGATGCCGCCCGCGCCGCCGAGTAGGAACGCTGTCAGCGCGGTGGTGGCGAGCGCCAAGGGCACGCCATACAAGCTTTGCAGCGCTGGCACCGAAAAAGTTTGCGTGCCGACGATGCAAAGCGAAAACAAGATGAAGTAGCCAAAGCACATCAAGATCGGCGTTTGTGTGAACAGCGCGAAGTTCGATTGCTGATTCGCTTGGGCTGCACTTTCATCATTCTTGCGCGTGAGGGCGCTGCGAATCTCCGGCTGCGCCGCCACCAAAGCTGTCGCGATCAGACCCATCACTCCACCTAGCATAAGCGCAAAATTCCAACCAAATAAGTGCGCCAGAGACATACTCCACACGGGTGCAGCCGCCCAGCCGAGGTTGCCGCCGATCGCATGCGTGCTGTAGGCGTGCCCGAGACGCGCGCGATCGATGCGCGAATTGAGCACCGAAAAGTCCGCCGGGTGAAACACGCTGTTGCCCAGCCCGGCGAAGAACGCGCCGACAAACAGCATGGCGTAGTGGCTGCTCATCCCCACCAGCGCGATACCAGTAGACATGCTCGCCATGCCGAATAGGAGCACGCGGCGCGCGCCGAAGCGATCGACCGCGAAACCCGCCAGCACTTGGCATACACCCGAAACGGTATACATTAACCCGAGCACCAAGCCGAGCTGCGCGTAGCTCACGCCGAAGTCGTCTTTCATAAAAACAAACAGCGGTGGGATGATGAGCTGGAAAAAATGGCTCAAGAAATGCGCACTGCCGATGAGGCCGATCACTTTGACATCGTGGCGCAGCGTCGCGGAAGCGTTCATATTTGCGTGTGTTTGTGCGACGTCCCTATAGGCACGCCCGCCGTTGCTTTTCCCATCAAGGTGCGCAAAGCGCACCCACTCCCG
>CAZAWU010000152.1:0-6347 GCA_964488915.1 uncultured Burkholderiales bacterium | reverse complement strand
CCCGTGCCTCTTTTTCACCAACTCGGCAACTGCAAATCCTTCGCACCTTTGCCGTGAATCAGCACGAACATGGCGCGGCCTTGTTCTTTCCAGTAGTCGACGGCGTCGGCGAACAGCTCGAGCAGTGTCTCGAAGTGGCTGTGCGCGTGATCGAGAAAAGGATCGACGTGGTCGAAGTAGATCACATAGCCCGTTTCGCTGTCGACCCAGGACAAATCGGTTAGGCAGTCCTCGAACGCATCCCAGTTGTTGCCAAAGTACTCCGGGAAATGCAGCGCGAGCGCGGCGTGGTTGAGAAACTGCGTCTTCTTCTCGATTTTCGCGCCCTCGATGTGGAAAAACGCCAGCTTGGCGGCTTGCGCCGCCTTCTCGACCTCTTTCACGGGATAGGCGTGCATGACGCGGTAGACGCCGGCTTGGCGCTTGTGGCTCAACAGGTCAGACAGCGGCCGCGACACTAGTTGACCACCAATTTGAAGCTGCGGTAGTGGTTGTCGGTGTAGTACATCTCGCCGCCGCGTCCGACGACTAGGCGGCGCGCGCCGCGATCGGGCAAACCCGCGGTCGGCACGGTGTACTCGCGATAGTAGCCGCGCGGTTTGTCCGGCAGCTTGTTTTCGCGATTGAAGAACGTACTGCCGTCCTTGGCGGGATAGGGGAACGGCCCGCCTTTCTGAATCAGCAGCATGGTTTGATTGGCTTCCATCGGCAGCCGCCCGCGCTTGACGACCGGCAAGACTGGCGCGGGTCTTGCAAGCGGCGTGCTAGCCGGCCCCCATGCCGGGGCCCCCATTCCAACGTGCGTATCAACGCTGTATTTGGGGGGCTGGCCGCCCGGCCGGTTAATCGGCGCGCCGATGGTGCGCTGGCCCGGTGTGGGTTTGATCAGCGGCTCGGTGTAAAGTCGGTTCGCCCGCTCGCGCGCTTCCGCAGCCTTTTTCTCTTCCGCTTCTTTCGCTTTCTTGAGTTTCTTTTCTAGATCTTCTTGTTCTTTCGCTTGGTCCTGCTTGATGCGTTCCTCTTCCTGTTGCTTGCGTATTTGCTCTTCGCGCAGCGCCTTGATTTGCGCTGGCGTCAGCGGTTTTTGTGGCCGGTATCTGAGCTTATTGGGCCGTTGCTGCTGCAGCTCACCGGCGCCCTGCGCGTACGCAGTCTGCTCCGGCGCCCAAGCGCAAAGCAGCAGCAACAGCGCTGCGGCCGCCGCTGCAAGGAGCGTGCGCTTCGCCATCAAGAGGACGCTGCGCATCAGTTGCCCTTGCGGCTGGCGTACTCGCAATTCGCTTTGGTGCATTCGCCGTAGAGGTGCAGCGAGTGCTCGCGGATGACGAAACCGCGCTGCTGCGCGATCTTCTTCTGCAGCCTTTCAATTTCGGCATCGAAGAACTCTTCCACGCGGCCGCATTGCATGCACACCAAGTGATCGTGATGCGTGCCTTGATTGAGCTCGTACACCGCTTTGCCGCCCTCGAAGTGGTGGCGAATCAACAGGCCCGCTTGCTCGAACTGCGTGAGCACTCGGTATACAGTCGCGAGTCCGGTGTCCATGCCCTCCTGCAGCAGCAGCTTGTACACGTCCTCGGCGGAGAGGTGGCGTCGGTCGCTGGTTTCGAACAGATCCAACACCTTGAGCCTCGGCAAGGTGGCCTTCAGGCCCATGGTTTTCAGATCTTTGGGTTCGCTCATTGGTGGCGCAGAGAAGTGAGTGACGCGCGAGGCTGCTAATCGCTTATTATATCCCCCTACCCGAGAGCGCTCGCCGCGCCGGCACCCCCGTATGAGAACTGGAACTCGACCGCCCATGTACTTTCGCCTATCCAAAGCAGCGTTGGCTGTATGCCTGTTGGCCTTCGGCGCCTGCACCTACCTCACACCCTACAAAGTGGAAGTGCAGCAGGGCACCGTCATTACGCAAGAAAACGTCGGCAAGCTCAAAGTGGGCATGACACGCTCGCAAGTAAGCTTCGTCATGGGCACGCCTTTGCTCACCGACGCTTTTCACGCAGACCGGTGGGATTACGTTTACTACCTACGTAAACGCGAGCGCATTGTCGAGCAGCGCAAGATTGCACTTTTTTTTGACGGCGACATCTTGAAAGACATCCGTAGCGATGCACCAGCAGGTGGCGACGCCACGCCTACGGTGACGCCAGCCGCCGCGCCGGCCGCACCGCCGAGCAAGCAATGACGGTGACGCGCGTTTGTGTTGCGGGCGCTGCGGGGCGCATGGGCCGCGCGCTCATTGAAGCGATCACCGCCGCCCCCGACCTAAAGCTAAGCGGTGCACTCGAGGCGCCCGATAGCGGATTCGCCGGACGCGACGCGGGTGAACTCGCCGGCAGCCCAAACGGCGTCAGGATAGACGCGGATCCCGCCGCCGCGTTGAGTGGTGCGCATGTGTTGATCGATTTCACGCGCCCAGAGCCGACGCTCGCTCATCTAGCGCATTGCGCGCGCTTGGGTGTGAAGGCGGTGATAGGCACTACGGGTTTCAGCGCCGTGCAGAAGGACAGCATTCGGCGTGCCGCGCAGGAGGTATCCATCGTCTTCGCGCCCAACATGAGCGTTGGTGTCAACTTAACCTTTAAGCTCATCGAACTAGCCGCACAAGTACTGCGCGAGGGCTACGATGTCGAAGTGATCGAAGCGCACCATCGCCACAAGGTCGATGCGCCATCTGGTACTGCAGTCAGGATGGGTGAGATATTGGCGACCACACTCAATCGAAACCTAGAACAAGATGCAGTATATGGCCGTCAAGGCGTGACCGGTGAGCGCAAGCCCTCGACCATCGGTTTCGCCACAATTCGCGGCGGCGATATCGTCGGCGATCACACGGCGCTCTTCGCCGGCATCGGCGAGCGCATCGAAATTACCCACAAAGCCTCGAGCCGCGCCACTTTTGCGCTGGGGGCACTTCGAGCCGCGCGCTGGCTGGCCGACAAGGAGGTGGGTTTGTTCGATATGCAGGATGTGTTGGGATTACGTTAGCGCGCGGATCGAAAGCTTTGCCACTAGAGCCGCGCGCTGGCTGGCGGATAAGAGAGTAGGTTTGTTCGACATGCAGGACGTACTGGGATTGCGATAGAGCGCAGGTCGAAAATGTTCGCTGCCAAATGACTTACATTGCTTATTTTTGGGATCGCGTACCACCCAATCTAAACAACGAGTTAACGCAGTGCGGCCTAACGCCATGTGCTAAGCTGCTCGCATAACAACACCAACACGCCAGAGAACAGTCAGGCCCCACGCATGTACGCGAAGTGCCCGAAATGCGGTAGCGACAGGACGCACAGCTCGCGCGTGCGTCCAGGTGAGCGTACCGCAACCACAGTGTTCATGAAGCCGATGCGCTGCCGCCAGTGCAAGGAACGCTTTTGGGTGCAGAATCCCAGCGCTTATATGGGGGCGGCTGCGTTGCTGGGGGGCACAGCGTTGTTCCTAGGGTTGGTGTGGCTGGTGGTCATGCATGCCACGCGCAGCCAAGAAATCTACTTGCCCACGCACAATCGCGCGGATGCGCCGCTGGCCGTACCCGAGGCGCGCACAGACGATGCCGATCTGCAGGCTGCGGCCGCTCAAGTACCGGACACGCAGGCGCCTGAAAGCGGAAACGCTCCACCCGCTCAGCAGAGCGGCGCGGGGCTCAGCTCGCCAGAGGATCGAACAATTACGGTGCAGTGGTACCGCGACAACGCCGAAAAAGGCGATCTCGATGCGCAGTACAAGCTGGGGTTATTGCACCTGACAGGCAAGGGTGCGTTGCAAGATTTCGGCGAGGCGGCTAAGTGGCTAAAACTCGCCGCTGAGCAAGGCCATCCCCAGGCGCAATATCAGCTCGGGCTTATCTATCGGGTTGGGCATGGGGTGCAAACTGATCAGGCGCAGGCTTACAAGTGGCTCAATCTGGCCGCCGCAGCCGGCGTGAACCAAGCGGTTCTGGTGCGCAATGAAGTAATGCGCTCGCTTAGCGCAGAACAGTTGGCGACGGCGCAGAAAGCTTCGCGCGAATGGCAAGCCACGCGCCCGAAAGTGGCGCCTGCGGGCGAATCCAAACCCGTCGCGGCCGAAGCCGAACAAGCCGCAACCGAGGCCACCAAACCCTCTGCGGCGGAAGCCAAAGAAGCCGGTTCGGAACAACCGCCACCCAGCTCCGAGGCGAAGCGGCAGCCTGCCAAAAAGCCTCAATCCGAAAGTGCACAGCCAACGCTTAAAGCGCGGGCCGAACTGCCTGACGGTGGCGCTGGCGCTAAGAACTAGCCCAGCGGCTCTAAGTCTTTCTCCAGCGCCGCCCGATTGATTGGGCGGAGCGCTCACGTTATAATTCGCGCTCATGTGAAAAGCGGGAAAGGCGAGTGGAGCTAGCCTTTCCCGTTTTTTTCAACAAATTGATTTTGCAGACCTTTTGGAGCAAACGTGGCGCGCCCGCCCGCCCTTCTCGTACTCGCCGATGGCTCAAACTTTCGCGGCACCGCGATTGGAGCAGAAGGTGTCACGGTCGGCGAGGTTGTGTTCAACACGGCAATGACGGGCTATCAGGAGATCCTGACCGACCCGTCCTATTGCAACCAGATTGTGACTTTGACCTACCCGCATATTGGTAACGTCGGAGTCAACGGCGAGGACGTGGAGTCGGCCAAGGTTTTTGCGGCTGGCCTGGTGATTCGCGATTATCCCTTAGCCTCGAGCAATTGGCGCGAGCAGCAGGATCTTTCCGCCTACTTGCGCGACAACGGTGTCGTGGCCATCGCCGATATCGATACACGCCGGCTGACGCGTATCCTGCGCGAGAAGGGCGCGCAAAACGGCTGCATTATGGCGGGCAAGATCGATCAAGCACAGGCGCTGGCTGCTGCACGCGCTTGCGCCAGCATGGCCGGACAAGATCTGGCAAAGGTGGTCAGTTGCAATGCCCCCTACGCTTGGAGCGGGGCAACGTGGCGCTTGGATTCTGGCTACGCGGCCACGTCAAACGGCCGCTATCGCGTGGTGGCGTTTGACTTTGGGATCAAGCACAACATCCTGCGCATGCTGGCCACACGCGGGTGTGATGTGACCGTGGTGCCTGCGCAAACCACCGCGAAGGACGTACTGGCTCGCAACCCGGATGGTGTGTTCCTGTCCAACGGTCCAGGTGACCCGGAGCCGTGCGAGTACGCGATCGCCGCTATTCGAGAGATCTTGCCGACCGGAAAGCCGGTGTTCGGCATCTGCTTGGGTCACCAGTTGCTCGGATTGGCGAGCGGCGCACGCACGACGAAGATGAAGTTCGGCCATCACGGGGCGAATCATCCGGTGCAGGATCTGGATAACGGGCGGGTGTTCATCACGAGCCAGAACCATGGCTTCGCGGTTGACCCGGCGAGCCTGCCGAGCAATGTGCGCCCGACCCATAAGTCGCTGTTCGACGGCAGCTTGCAGGGCATCGAGTTTAGCGACCGGCCGGCGTTCAGTTTCCAAGGCCACCCGGAGGCATCACCCGGGCCGCACGAAGTGGGTTATTTGTTCGATAAGTTTGTTACGTTGATGGAAGAGAGGAAAAAGTGAAACGTGAAATGTGATAAGTGCGAAGCCCCTCAGGTTTTCACTCTTCACCCTTCACCGTTCACTCGTCACGCATATGGTTAGATTCCTAGTTATCCGGCACGGCGAAACCGAATGGAACAGTGATGGGCGCATCCAAGGCCAACTCGAAAGCCCGTTGAACGATCGCGGGCGCGATCAGGCCGCTGCGCTGGCACTGGCGCTGGCCGACGAACCGATCGATGAGCTATGGAGCAGCGATCTGGATCGCGCGCGCGACACCGCGGCGCATGTGGCCGACCAGATTTCGCATCGGGTACGTATCGACACGCGTCTGCGCGAGCGCCATTTCGGCGTGTTCCAGGGTTTAACTTTCGCCCAAGCGGAGACGCGTTATCCGGTGTACTATGAGATGTACATGTCTGATGATCCCGATGAATCTATTCCCGGAGGTGAATCTCCCCGGGAGTTTCAAGATCGCACGACAAGCTTCTTCATCGAGCGCGGCAAGGATCGCGACTACAACAACAAAACCATCGCGGTGGTTACGCACGGTGGTGTGGTGAGCTGCTTGTACCGACTGGCCAAGGGGATCTCGCTTACGGCGCAGCGCACGTGGCAGTTGCCCAACGCAGCGATCAACGAGTTCCAATACGATCGTGGCAAATGGAAAATCGCGCGCTTCGCTGACGTGAGCCATTTGGAAGATTCGCTCGACGAACTGCAGTGCGGGAAGGCTGCGGCTTAGCACGGGCCTAAATGCCGAAGCGCACCGACCTAAAAAGCATCCTCATCATCGGTGCCGGCCCGATCATCATCGGCCAGGC
>CAZAWU010000151.1:6573-9810 GCA_964488915.1 uncultured Burkholderiales bacterium | reverse complement strand
GCTCGCGCTGCTCGTGCCAGGCGTGCCAATCCTTGTGGTACATGGTGTTGGCACGTAGCATTTGCGCTTGGTAGCTGTCGTCGGAAGGCTGCAACTTGCGCGCAGCTTCGAGTTGCTGCGCGAACACTTCCGCTGCGATGCGCTTGCTCGTTGCGCCGCGCAGCAGTTGAATGAAGACACGGTGGGCGTGCGCGGCGTCCAACTGCGGGCGCGCGGTATCGCTTACTTTCACTCTTTTCTTCGCGAGGAATTCGGCGAGAGCTTGCAGTTGCGCCTGCACAGTATCGTCCACTTCCGCGGTTGGATGGCTGAGCATCACGGCGACTTTGAACTGTTTGAGTTCGCGCTTCGGTGACGGCGGCAACGCCAGGCGCCAGCCGCGCGCTTCGATCTCGTCCGGCCCGGCGATGGTCTTCAACGCCAATGCGAGATCGTCCGCACTGCGCGCCATCGGGCCGATGGCGCTGATGTCCGCCGGCGCAATGCTATCCGGCAGCCAATGTCCGCGCATCGGCGCCACGCCGAACGTGGGTTTATGACCGTAAACACCGCAGTAGTGCGCCGGATTGCGGATCGACGCGCCGATGTCGGAGCCCGTTTCCAGCGCGCTTAACCCCGCCGCCAGCGCCGCCGCCGCACCGCCGGAGGAACCGCCCGGCCCGCGCGTCACATCCCACGGATTATTGGTGGTGCCGTAAATCGGGTTGAACGTTTGCCAATCGGCGAGCAGCACCGGCACATTGGTTTTGCCCATGAGCACGGCGCCGGCTGCTTTTAAGCGCTCCAGCGCAAGCGCATCGCGCTGCGGAACATTCTCCTTGAATTGCGCCAGTCCCCAAGTCGTCGGCATGCCCACGGCGTCGAACGATTCCTTAATCGTCATCGGCACGCCGTGCAGCGGCCCGCGCCATTCGCCTTTCGCCGCAGCACGGTCGAGCGCTTTCGCTTGTTTGCGCGCGGCGTCAAAGTCGGTGACGACGATGGCATTGAGCTTCGGGTTGTAGCGTTCGATGCGGGCGAGGTGATGGTCGAGCAGTTCGACGCAGCCGATCTTCTTGCGGCGAACCAGCGCGGCGAGTTGGCGTGCGGAGTGGAAGGCGATGTCCATTGTGTTGTCGTCGTTCCCGCGCAGGCGGGAACCTCCAATTAGCAAGCATTGCGAAAATAGCCGACGCGGTACGGTGGCGCGCAGCCCCTCTCCCCAGCAACTGGGGCGAGGGGAAATGATAACGGCCACCTTCGCAGGTGGCCGTCGCATCGACTGCTGAACCGCTTACGAGCGCAGCGAGATTATCACGACATCGGTTTCGCCGGCCGCTCTTGCTGCACCACCCACACGGGGCCCTGCGGCGAAGCCGGCGCCGGAATTTGCACCACCCACACCGGGCCTTGCTGTTGATTAGCAGCCGCACCCGCTTGTGCTTGCGTGCATTCGAGTGCTTTGCTGCTTTCCTGCGCGACGCCGTCGATGGGCCGTGCATCGCTGGTCGCAGCGGTACCCGCCGCAGCGCTCATCAGCGGCAAGCCGCCGATGGCACAGATAAGGATTAGTTGACGCAACATGTTCTTCTCCTTAGTGCGCGGCGGCCAGCACTGCGTCGGCGAATAATCCAAGCTCGTCGATCGCGAACTTGAGATCGGGGTCGTCGCTCCAGCGCTGGTAGCTGTCGCCCGGCACCCGGAAAGCCGGATCGCTCAAATTGGGCATCAGCTTCAGAAGCACCGGCCAGAGTTGCTGCACATCGGTTTTCGACTTCAAAGCGGAGGCGTAGTTGAAACAGTTCCACGCCACTTCCCAGTTGTACGGCTCGAACTCGAGCAGCGATTTGCCCGCGTCCAAAATCTCCGGCAGTTTGTTGCGCGGCTTGCGGTTACGGTAGTTGAGCACGTCGCGGTTGACCATGATCTTCCACAGCAGGCGAAACGCCGCCGGTTTCGATTGCGGTGCGACGCTCAAATGCGCGCGCACCATTTCTTCAGCTTCGGCCAGATAAAACTCGGTGTCGGCCGCGTGGCTGCCCTGCTCCGCACGCAAGTTGGCGAGATCGCGCTCGCTTTCGATGCAATCGAATTCCTTCGATGCGGAGAGCGTCGCCAGCCCGAACGCTGCGCACGCCGCTTCGAACAAGCGGCCGGTATTGCGCAGCAGCGGCAATTCGTACTTGAGCGCCGGCTCGATCGCGCCGATGAACATCGCCAGTTCGTATTTCTCCTCGCCGAAATAGCGCAGCTCGCGCCACTTTTGCAGCCAAGCGTGGATATGCGCCGGATAGCCCGACGGGTAGTGCTTGTCGTAGACCTCGGAGAGCGCTTCCCACAGCTTGCGATTCGGGCTGTGATCACCGTTGCGCAAGCGGGTGATGGTTTTGCGGTCGACCTGCAGCGCAATCGCGGTGTCCTTGAGCGAGCGGTGCTGGCGGGCGGACTCGTAGGCGAGCAAAAGCTTCTGCGCTTCCACCGCGCGCGCCTTGTTAGCCAGTTCGCGCTCCTTGCCGCGTGGGTTCGTCTCTCGGGTCGACATAAGGTATTCCTCTCAACAAAACTGTTATTGGTTTGACGGCGCAGCCCAAGCCTTCAACGCTCGGACAGGTCTAAGGGTAGTTGCCCAATTCCAAGGTCGGGGGACAAGTCTTTCGGACTTTGCCCCACGCGATTGTCGGCCGCACTTGCCGCCCCAAACCCGCGGCGCTCGGCCAGACTGCATGCATCAAGCATACGCCATGCTTCGGCGCGGCAAGCCTAAAGATAGGCCGCCCGAATCGGCTCAAATTTGAACTTGGCAACAATGATCACCCAAATTCGCGGCAAAAATCAAGGCTTTGTGTGGTTTATGCCGCCCTCACCTCAGAAGGAGATTCGCATGAACTCGCAAAGCCATTACGTAGTTGGTCAAGGCCCGGCGTCGGCCAGTCCACGCCATAGTCTCTTTGTCGACGCGCCCAGCGTACCGCGGCGCGTGCACCGCTGGGGCGTCGACGGGCCCTGGCTATTGGCCTGGGGCAGCGACAGCGCGACCGCCGCGGATTTCGCTAACCCCGCGCGGGCCAGGACGACGTTCAAGCATTGGTTCCGCCGCGAATTGCTTGGAATCACCGATCTTTAATGCAGTGCCCCCTCGAAGGCCGAACTCCTCCCGGCCTTAGAACCTCGAACCCGCGCAAGCGGGTTCTTTTTTTGGTAGCACCGCTGCGGCTTGATCGGAGTACCATAGATCGACTTGTCTGCCGGGAGAATTCG
>CAZAWU010000151.1:4338-6473 GCA_964488915.1 uncultured Burkholderiales bacterium | reverse complement strand
GCCGGTAGCCGGCACGAAGCCTGGGCCGGGCCGCAGGGCGGCTTGCTCATCGGTGTTTTTCAAATGCCGAACCGCTTTTTCAAGGCTAACGGCGCGGTGGAAGATTTTCTCGGCAACGATTGGCAGCAGAAGTGGGGCAAGGCGCTGGAACGGCAAGAGCAGGCGATGTTTTCCGATACGCCGGCTTGATCTACAAAATCACTTGCGTGCCGAGTTCAACGACGCGGTTCGCCGGCAGCTTGAAGTAACTCGCTGCGCCTTCGGCTTGCCGCGTCATCCAGGAGAACAGGGCGCAGCGCCATTGCGATAGCTCGCCCGGGCCGTCGACAACGGTGGAGCGCGCCACGAAGTAGCTGGTCGTCATCGGCTCCAGCTCCAAACCTTGCGCACGCGCGGCCTCGAGTGCTGCCATGACGTCCGGTTCCTCGCGAAAGCCGAAGTGCGCATCGACTTGGTATATCCCGTCCGCAAGCGCTTGCAGCTTGGCGCGATTGCCCACCGTCACATACGGAATTTCTTCGTTGACCACATGCAGGAATACGGTCTGGCGATGCATCACTTTGTAGTGCTTCAAGTTGTGGAACAGCGCGCTCGGCACGATTTTCGGATCGGAGGTCAGATACACCGCCGTGCCCTCGACCTGCGGCACGTCCGGCATCGGAGCCGATAGAAAATCTTGCATCGCGATATCCATGCGGCGACGTTGCGTTGCGACGAGACCGCTGCCCCGCTTCCATGTGGTGAGCACCACGAAAATCGCTAATCCGAGCACCAGCGGAAACCAGCCGCCACTGGCGATTTTGGTCAAGTTCGAAGCGAAGAAGCCCACCTCCAACGCGCCGAACACCGCGAAAGCAGGCAGCAGCCAACGGCTGTGCTGCCGCGGCGCCCACAGCGTCACGCATGCGGCCAACAAGGTCGTAACGATCATGGTGCCGGACACAGCAATGCCGTACGCCGCCGCCAACGCGCCCGATGACTTGAATGCCAGCACCAAGAGCAACACCGCGATCAGCATCAACCAATTGACGCTGCCGATGTAGATCTGCCCGCGCTCGCGATCGGAGGTGTGCGCGATGCGCACGCGCGGCAAATAGCCAAGACGCGAGGCTTGCTGCGTGATCGAGTAAGCGCCGGATATAGTTGCCTGCGAAGCGATCACCGTTGCCGCTGTAGCGAGGAACACGAGCGGCAGTTGCAACCACTCCGGCGCCATCAAGTAGAACGGATTCTTGGCGCTCGACGCATCGCGCAGCACCAGCGCGCCTTGGCCGAAGTAGTTCAGCAGCAACGCCGGACAAACCAGCCCGTACCACGCCACGCGCACCGCCTTCGCGCCGAAATGCCCCATGTCGGCATACAACGCCTCGCCGCCGGTGAGTGCCAGAAACACCGCGGCAAGCAAGATGAACGCCGCGCCCGGGTGTGCAAAGGCGAACTCTATGGCGTGCGCGGGATTCAGCGCCTGCAGCACGAGCGGCGTCTGCGCGATGCTGATGATGCCCAGTACACCCAGCGTCGTAAACCAGAACAGCGTGATCGGCCCGAACAACATTCCGACCTTGCCTGTGCCTTGTTTCTGTATGACGAACAACGCGACCAAGATGGCGAGCGCGATCGGCACGACGAACCGTTCGAATCGCGGCGTCACCACGCTCAACCCTTCCACCGCCGACAACACGGAGATCGCGGGCGTGATGATCGCATCTCCGTAGAACAGCGCCGCGGCGAAGATCCCTGCGCCGATAACCAGCGCCGAGGTGCGCCCAGCCTGCGGCGTGAGCCGATGCGCGAGCGCCGTCAACGCTAGCACGCCGCCCTCACCTTCATTGTCGAACTTCAGCACAAACCAGACGTACTTGATGGAAATGATGAGCATCAACGCCCAAAACAGCGCCGACAACGTGGCGAGCACGTTCTGTTCGTTCACAGCCAATCCGTGCGTTCCGGCAAATGCCTCCTTGAACGCGTACAAGGGGCTGGTGCCGATGTCGCCATAGACGATGCCGAGCGCTGCCAGTGCAAGCACGCCTAAGCTTGAACTTTGTTTATTGTTCATCGGCGTTCATGCGGCCTCAGAATTGAAAGCGGTAACCGACGCCGGTTTCGGTCAGAAAGTGCTGCGGCTGCGCCGG
>CAZAWU010000151.1:2255-4238 GCA_964488915.1 uncultured Burkholderiales bacterium | reverse complement strand
GCGCCGCAGCAGCGCACGCACGCGCGCATGCAGTTCGCCGACGGAGAATGGCTTGGTGAGGTAGTCGTCGGCGCCGGCATCGAGCACATCGATCTTGTCGGTTTCAGTCGAACGCGCCGAAAGCACCAACACCGGCACGCTCGACCACGTTCGCAGTTCGTGCACAAACTGTTCGCCGTCGCCATCGGGTAAGCCGAGATCCAGAATAACGAGATCCGGCTTGCGCGTGCCCGCTTCGATTAGTCCCTGCGCCATTGTGGAGGCCTCGCACACGCGAAAGCCTTCGTCACTCAGCGCCGCGCACACGAAGCGGCGGATCTCTTTCTCGTCTTCGACCAAGAGCACGATGGCGCCGTTGGCACTCACGGCAAGGCCTCCGGCTCCATGTATGGAGGTTCGCCCAGCGGCAGCGTCAGGCGCACGCACGCCCCGCCGCCAGGCAGATTGAAAGCGGCGATGCCGCCACCGTGCGCTTCGACAATGGTGCGAGAGATCGCCAGACCGACGCCGAAGCCTGCAATGCTGGCGTCGGCATTGCCGCGTTCGAACAGCTCGAACAGCAATGCCAACTTTTCTTGCGGAAAGCCCGCGCCGGCATTGCGCACTGACACCGCCAGCATTCCGTCAACAGCATCGGCCGTCAGGTCGATCTGAGACCCCGGCGGTGCGTATTTAGTCGCGTTCTCCAGCAAGTTGCCCAACACGCGCTCCATCAGCACGGCGTCGAAACACACTAGCGGCAAATCTTTGGCAAGGTGAACGGCCACGTGGTGCCGGCGCAGCCCCTCACCCAGCACTTTGATGCTGGCGCCGATCACCTCTTCCAGCGGCTGCCATTCCATGCGCAACTTGATGCGCCCCGCCTGCAGGCGCGCCATGTCGAGCAGATTGCTGACCATGTTGTTCAAGCGCAGCGCCTGGTCGCGAATCGCCTCGGCGGTCGACTGCGCCGCTTCCGGCAATTGGTGCTGCGGCAGCAACAGCGTATCGGCCAGTCCGTAGATCGCGGTCAAAGGGGTACGCACGTCGTGCGACAGCGCGGAAAGAATGGTGGCGCGCAGACGTTCGGCCTGTACTTCCAATTGAGATCGGTGCGCTACCTCGACGAAATGCAAGCGCTCCACTGCGGTAGCGACGAGCGACGCAACCGCTTCGATCAAGGCATGCTCGCTGCTCAGCACCGCTCCGTCCGTGCCGGCGCTCGCCGCCACCATCACGCCGCGCCCGCGGCTCGATCCGGCAAGGTACTGGTAGATGCGGCGCTGCTCGCTCGCGGACAATTGCGATGAATCCAGGCTGGTCGCACTAGTAAACACCCCTTTGGCGGCGGTTTGCTCGGTAGCACTCAAGCTCAGCATGCTTGGCGCCACCGCGCGCAACACTTCTTCTTTGTCAGGCAATAAAAGGACGACCTCCATGCCGCGGCTGCGCATAAAAGCATTCAGCGCTGCCGTTACTTGCTCGACCGATAGTGCCCCAGCGAGCGTCTTGGCCAAAGCGTACAGCGCTTGCGATTGCCTTTCGCCATCGCGCGCGCGAATGGCGGCTTGCCGCAGCCCACTTGTTAGATGGGCGATCACCAAAGCCACGCACAGCATGACGGCAAAAGTCACGACATACTGCACATCGGCCACCGCGAAAGACAGATGCGGCGGCACAAAGAAGAAATCGAACAGCGCAACGCTCAAGAATGCCGCCAGCACTGCAGGCTTGCGTCCGAGCAGTAATGCAACGCCGACCACAGCGAGCAGGAACAGCATCACGATGTTCGCTGAGTCGAGTACACCGCGCAGCGGCAGCGCCAACATGGTGACCGCAGCACAAACCGCTGTGGCCCACAGCCACCGGGGCCGCGCGGCGCTTGGCAAAGACGGGAGCAGGAGTCGATCGAGCAGCGTCATAATAGTGAGCACAGCTTATGCGCTGACGCGCAAAGGTTGCGACAATTTTCGCGCGTTGCGCGTAAAAATCGTGTAAAGATCG
>CAZAWU010000151.1:0-2155 GCA_964488915.1 uncultured Burkholderiales bacterium | reverse complement strand
GCACTTCGCCCGCGTACTGTTGCAGCAAAGCGGCGAAGCGCGCGCTTTCCAGAGTGCCGACCGTTGCGAGCACGCCAACCACACCGCTGCGCGTGGCAGCGACCGCTGGTTTGACTGCCGGTTCCATGCCGATGACCGGCACGTCGAACGTGGCGCGCAGTATCGCCGCGGCGGCGGCGGTAGCTGTGTTGCAAGCTATGACAATCGCCGCCGCGCCTTGCTCCAACAAGAATCGCGAAATCGCTAGCGAGCGCGCGCGGATGTACTCCGGCGATTTGTCGCCGTAGGGCACGTGGCCGGAGTCAGCGACATAGAGCAGATCGGTTCCAGGCAGCGCTGCGCGGATGTGCTTGAGCACCGACAGACCGCCGACGCCGGAGTCGAAGACGCCGATGCAAGTTGCGATGCTCACGAAGCGTGCGGTATACGCTGAGAAGTTGCTCTAAGCACCGATGTTAGCCAGGGTGGTAGCCAGATGCAACGAGCGCAGCGCTCTCAAATTGAGCGCATTGCGTGGTCTTGGCACTGCTTTCGTGCGGAGGTAGGTTGTGATGCGCATCCTTCCGCTAGCGAGATGTGGCGCCGCTGGCCCTGCGACGCCGGACCGATTGCACGCTGTGCCGCCAATTAAACGCTGGCACGCGCGTTGCAAGCAGATCCATGGGAAGCGCATGTCGCATGACGCGACGCGCGGACAGAATTCACTCAACTTCATCACGGAGGAGTGCTGTATGTGCGAACACCATGAATCGGTCACGCCGGAGGAAGCGCCCGAGCAAGCCTGCCCAGAAACTTCCGCAGCATCCGTAAGTTTGGCGCGGCGCGGTTTTCTGCGCGACGCCATGCTGGCAAGCAGCGGTGCAGCTTTCGGTACTCTTGCCGCGACTGCTACCGGCGCCGCCGCCGCGCAGCCTGGTGTAGCGGCGAAGCAAAGCCACTACGTCGTGGCGGCCGTACCCGAGACGGTGCATTGGGGGTACTTCAGCAAGAAGCTCAAAGCACTGGTGGAAGTCGCCTCGGGCGACTTCGTCACCTTGGAAACACTCACACACCACGCCAACGACGACTTCGAGCGCATGATCAAAGGCGACCCTGGCGCGGAAGCCGTCTACCACTGGGACAAGAATAGAAAGGGCGTCAATCGCCGCGGCGCAGGTCCGATGGATGCGAAGGTCGGCGCGGGCGCCGGCTGGGGCGTGCACATCTGCACCGGTCCGATCGCGGTCAAAGGTGCTGAGCCTGGCGATGTGCTGGAGGTGCGCATCGTCGATGTAAAACCGCGCCCGAGCGCGAATGCCTCATACAAAGGCAAAAGCTTCGGCAGCAACGCGGCGGCGTGGTGGGGCTTCCACTACAACGACATGATTTCAGAGCCGAAGAAACGCGAAGTCATCACCATTTATGAAGTCGACGCCACTGGCGAGCGCAATTGGGCGCGGGCGGTTTACAACTATCAATGGACGCCGCAGACCGATCCATTCGGCGTGGTACATCCGACTATCGACTATCCTGGCGTGCCGGTGGATCACTCGACCGTGAAAGAAAATCACGGCGTGCTTAAAGGCGTGCGAATCCCGATCCGGCCGCACTTCGGTGTGCTAGGCCTTGCTCCTGCCGAAGCGGACGAAGTGAACTCAATTCCGCCAAGCTACACCGGCGGCAACATCGACAACTGGCGTATCGGCAAAGGCGCAACAATGTATTACCCAGTCGCCGTGCCCGGTGCGCTGCTCTCCGCGGGTGATCCCCACGCTTCACAGGGCGATTCAGAGTTGTGCGGCACGGCAATCGAATGCTCGCTCACCGGCACGTTCCAACTCATCCTGCACAAGAAAGCCGCGCTCAAAGGCACGCCGCTGGAAGACTTGAAGTATCCGATACTCGAAACGCAAGACGATTGGCTGGTGCATGGTTTCAGCTACCCGAACTATCTCGCCGATCTCGGCAGCGAAGCGCAGAGCCAAATATTCTCCAAATCGTCTGTCGATCTGGCGTTGCGCGACGCGTTCCGCAAGATGCGCCATTTCTTAATGACCACGCAGAGTTTGACCGAAGATGAAGCGGTGTCGTTGATGTCGATCGGCGTCGATTTCGGCATCACACAAGTCGTCGACGGCAACTGGGGCGTGCACGCGATCGTGAAGAAGAGTTTGTT
>CAZAWU010000150.1:6767-9855 GCA_964488915.1 uncultured Burkholderiales bacterium | reverse complement strand
GAGCAAGAAACCAAAGAGCGTTGCGAGGAGACGCGAACGCAACGAAGTCATACACCTCTGCGTTTCAAAACGGTATCGACCCATACAATCACTAGTACTACATCGAAAATAAGTATCGACGTCACTTAACGAACTACTCAGTACGGAGTATCTGGTCAAAATCTTTCGTCTGATCCGAGATAGCGCCACTTTCCCACCGGTAACTTGCCCAGCATAACGCCGCCGATGCGCACACGCTTTAGCGCAACAACCTGCAATCCTACAGCCTCACACATGCGTCGGATCTGGCGTTTTTTCCCTTCGCGCAGCACGAAGCGTAGTTGATCTTCGTTCTGCCACGAAACTCTCGCTGGCTTGAGCGGCGCACCATCGAGGGTGAGCCCATGGTTGAGCAGCTTCAATCCCGCGTCCGAAAGTTTGCCTTCCACGCGCACCAAATATTCCTTTTCAATAGACGAGTCTTCGCCGATCAGCGCGCGGGCGATGCGGCCATCTTGCGTAAAGACGATCAAACCGGTGGAGTCGATGTCGAGGCGCCCCGCCGGCGCGAGCCCGCGCAGATGGCCCGGGAGAAAGCGCAGCGGCTTGCCCCCTTTGGTGCGCTGCGCGCTCGGATCACCTTCCCAGCGGTTCTCGGGCTTCACCAACACCACCGCCGGCTGATGACCATCTTCCGCTTGCCCGGAGACGTAACCGATCGGCTTGTTCAGCAAGATGGTCACGCGTTGTGCTTGATCGCGCCGCGCGGCGGCATCGATTTCGATGCGCGCATCCGGCGAGACGCGGGTGCCGAGTGTGGAAATCACCTGACTGTCGACACGCACCCAGCCGTTCTCGATCCATTCGTCCGCTTCGCGGCGCGAGCATAGACCCAGCTCAGACATGCGCTTGGACAGGCGTGGCAGTTGCGGCGCGCCCGCATGTATCGGGGCACTGCGCGGCGGCGCAGGTTCGGGCGGTGGCGGCGTAGTTTCCGGTGATACGCCGGGCGTGGGCCTGACTGGCGCGGCTTCGTCCGCTGGCGCGGCAATCGGCGCAGTGCGCTCCTCTGTCGGCGCGCGCCTGCGCTCACGCGGCTTGCCGCCCGGACGCGCGCGCATCATGGCGGGGGCATCAGCGGGTTTGTCGCGTTTCGGCGGAAGCTTCAGGGTGCTCAAGTCAAAGTCAAGCGCAAGGGCAGGAGCGCGCAAGTATACGGGGTGCGCCGTGCATTGGTCGAAACTGGCGATGCGGTAGCATGCGCACCATGCGCGGCGATCGAATGAGCTCATGAGGAGTAACGCGGACTATTTGGCACGCAGCCTGCGCGCTGTGTGGCACCCGTGCACGCAGATGAAAACGCACGAATGGCTGCCGCTCAAGCCCATCGCGCGCGCGCAAGGCGTGTGGCTGTACGACTTCGAAGGCAAGCGCTATCTCGACGCGATCAGTTCGTGGTGGGTGAATCTGTTCGGTCACAGCAACGCGCGCATTAATACAGCGCTGAAAGATCAGCTCGAAAAACTTGAGCACGTCATCCTCGCCGGATTTACCCACGAACCGGCGATCGAACTTTCGGAAAAACTCAGCGCCCTGACAGACGGAAAACTCGGTCACTGCTTCTTCGCCTCCGACGGCTCATCGGCAGTGGAAATCGCCCTCAAGATGAGCGTGCATTTCTGGCGCAATAGCGGCCAGTCGGCCAAGACCAAAATCGTCTGCCTCGAAGGCAGCTACCATGGCGAGACGACCGGCGCGTTGTCGATCAGCGATCTCGGTTTGTACAAAGACGCCTACACGGCGTTGCTGCGCGAAACCATCACGGTGGCGAGCCCCGATGCGCGTTTGGCTGAAGCCGGGGAGGGCGCTGCCGACCGCGCCGGGCGCGCGGCGGTGGCGCTGGAGAATTGGTTGGCGCAACACGCCGATCAGACCGCCGCCCTCATCGTCGAGCCGCTGGTGCAATGCGCCAGCGGCATGGCCATGTACGATCCGCTCTACCTGCGCCGCGCGCGCGAGATCTGTACGAAACACCGCGTTCATCTCATCGCCGACGAAATCGCGGTGGGCTTTGGTCGCACCGGCACCATGCTCGCGTGCGAGCAAGCCGGCGTTACGCCGGATTTTCTGTGCCTTTCGAAAGGCATCACTGGCGGTTATTTGCCGCTGTCCGCCGTGCTTACGCGCGACGAGGTTTATCAGGCGTTTTACGACGATGAGATCGCGCGCGGATTCTTGCATTCGCACTCCTACACCGGCAACGCGCTCGCCTGCCGCGCGGCGCTGGCGAGTTTGGCGATCTTTCGCGAGGACGACGTGATCGCCGCCAACCGGGAAAAGTCAGCGCAGATCACCCGCCTATGTGCGCCACTAGCCGAAGATGAGCGTGTCAGGCACTTGCGCAACCGCGGCATGATTTGGGCCTTCGACGTGCAAACCAGCGACGCGCACTTCGCGCGCAAAGTGTTTGCGGCGGGTCTGGGGCATGGCGTGCTGTTGCGCCCCATCGGGAACACGGTGTACTTCATGCCGCCGTACGTGATTTCGCTGGAGGAGGCACGATTTTGGGTTGAAGCGACGCAGCGGGTGCTGCGCGCGGTGTCGAGCGACTGAGCCGAGCGAGCGTGGCGCGCGGATTCTTCATTACCGGCACCGACACAGGTGTGGGCAAGACGCTCGTCAGCGCGACCCTGCTACACGCATTCGCAAAGTCCGGTCGCAACGCGGTAGGCATGAAGCCGATCGTCGCCGGCGCGATCGAGCAAAGCGGCAAATGGATCTACGAAGATGTCGAAGCGCTGCGCGCGGCCGCAAGCGTCGACGCACCGCTCGAACTCGTCAATCAATACGCGTTTCGCGCACCGATTGCGCCGCACATTGCCGCGCAACGCGAAGGCGTGAGGATCGACTTATCCGTGATCGAGCGCGCATACGCGAAGCTCAGCGCGTTCGCGCAAGTGACGATCGTCGAAGGCGTCGGCGGATTCAAAGTGCCGCTTGCGCCGAACGAAGACACCGCCGATCTCGCGCGGCGCTTAAATCTGCCGGTGATCTTGGTCGTGGGCATGCGCTTGGGCTGCTTGAATCACGCGCTGCTCACGCAGGACGC
>CAZAWU010000150.1:0-6667 GCA_964488915.1 uncultured Burkholderiales bacterium | reverse complement strand
CAACTTAAGAAACTTAAATTTCGTTGGACAAAGGTCGACATGTCCAACTCACTTAGGTACCGTTACAACAAGTTCAAAAGTCAACAAACAATTCAAACGGCGCTGGCGCGTTCGCGCGCGCCCACTTAGTTGCTAGCAGGACGCTTGTTTGGTGCCAGGATCGGCGGGCCTGAAGGAAATGGAGTAGTCGCATGGCCGCACGCTTGATCTCACTGCCTCTGTACGCGAAAGCGCCGCTACTCGCGTTGGCGTATGCGGGTCTCGCCTACTTCGGCAGCGGCCTTTACGCGGCGGGCGACGGCAGCGCATATTTCTGGCCCGCCAACGCACTGGTTGCAGTCGTGCTGTGCACCAGTCCTATGCGGCAATGGGGCCCGTTGCTCATTGCAGCGGCGCTCACCGAGTTCCTGCTCGACCGCTACCATCTCGCCATGCCGCCGCTGTCCTGCCTGGGACTCGCCGCGGCCAATGCGCTCGAAGCCGGCGTGGCTGCGTACCTCACGCGTCGGTTCGTGGGCGATCCGCCCAGCCTCGATAACATGAAGCAGTTGCGGAGTTTCTTGATCGCCACCGTTGCGATTCCGCCCCTCTTGAGCAGTTTGCTCGGCGTTTCCGCGCTGCGCTTCGCGGGATTGACGCCGAGTTTTGCCAGCGGCTGGTGGCCCTGGTGGCTGGGCGACGCTTTGGGCATGCTCCTGGTTGCGCCCGGTTTGTTGGCGCTCACGCAGACTCGCTTGTCGGTGCCGAAAGTCTCGGCTAGCCGCGCGTTGGAAATTTTTCTTTTTGTGGTTTTGACGGTGCTGGTGTTTCACGGGTTCGGTCAAGAGCTCGCCGGCAGCGAAGCAGCGCTGCTGCGAGCGTACCTGCTATTCCCCCTGTTGATCTGGATCGGCTTGCGCTTCGGGCGCACCGCGGCGGGCGTGGCGATGCTCGTTGCATCGTTGGCGCTGGTATGGGGCTCGGGTCACGGACTCGGCCCGTTCATGGTCACCGGCAGTTCGGCACAGGCGCTCGGCTTGCAGAACTTTCTCATAATTTCAGCGCTTACGTCGCTTGCTCTTTCGACTGCAGTCGCGCAGCGTCAGCGCTCCGAGCGGTTCAGCCACAAAGTGATCGAGGGCGCGCCCAACGCGCTATTGATGGTTAACGCCGCCGGGAGGATTGCTCTAGTCAACGCACAAGCCGAACGCATCTTCGGCTACGCGCGCGCGCAACTCATCGGACAAAGCATCGACACGCTGCTGCCCGCATCTGCCCGCGCGGCGCATGCGCGCTTGCGCGAGGACTTTTTCCAACGCCCCGAAGCGCGCGCGATGGGTGTGGGGCGCGCTTTGCTGGCGCGGCGCGTTGACGGCAGCGAATTTCCGGTGGAGATCGGCCTGAACCCGGTGGAAACCGAGGACGGGCCGATGGTGCTCGCGGCCGTGGTCGACATCAGCGAGCGCAAACGCGCGGAGGAGGCACTGCGCCGCAGCGAGGAGCGTTTCGAACTCGCGGTGCGCGGCTCCACCGACGGCATCTGGGATTGGGATTTCCGCAACGGCACGGTATATCGCTCGCCGCGCTGGTACGAGTTGCTGGGCTATACCCCCGATGAGTTATCCCACGAGATCGACGCGGCCGACGCACTGATTCATCCGGACGATCAAGCGCAGCGCCGCGAGGCAATGGCTCGCAGTATGGCGACCGGCGCCCCGCTCAACCTAGAGCATCGTTTGCGCTGCAAGAACGGTGCGTACCGTTGGTTCTTGGGGCGCGCTATACCGCTGGTCGACGTCGACGGCAAAGCGTATCGCCTATGCGGCTCGCTCACCGATATCCACGAGCGCAGGACGGCGCAAGCGCAGTTGGAAGTCGCCCTCGCGGAGAAGACCGTGCTGCTCAAGGAAGTGCATCACCGCGTGAAAAACAACCTGCAAGTCGTCAGCAGCTTACTCAATTTACAAGGCCGGCAAACGCAAGAGCCGCACGCACAAGCCGTACTCGCGGAAAGTCACGGTCGTGTGATGGCGATGAGTCTCATCCACCAATTGCTGTACGAGCGCGACGACTTCGCGCGCATCGATCTGGCCGAGTATTTGCAACGGCTGGTGACGCTCGTACGCGAGGGCCATCAGCCTGAGTATCAGCGCGTCGCGTTGGAATTGGATTTGAACAAGATCTACTTGGATCTGG
Source organism: uncultured Burkholderiales bacterium (assembly GCA_964488915.1). GTDB lineage: Bacteria > Pseudomonadota > Gammaproteobacteria > Burkholderiales > JALYOK01 > CADEHE01. Next base: position 4,492 of record CAZAWU010000150.1, on the reverse strand, counting down.
AGCGCGCCGTGCCGTGCGGCCTGGTGGTCAACGAGTTACTGACAAACGCTTACAAGCACGCGTTTCCCAACGGCCGCAGCGGCAAGATCAAAGTGAGCTTGCATGATGTAGCCGTGAACGAGGCGTTGCTGTCGATCTGCGACGACGGCGTCGGTCTGCCTGCGGGCATGGATGCTCTGCGCGCCAAGTCCCTCGGCTTACAACTTGTGCCGCTGCTTACCGATCAGCTCGGCGGGCGTGTCAGCGTGGGCGGCAACCCGGGCACTCGGTTCGATATCCAGTTCTCACTGCGGGAGCGTGCCGCGGCATGACGAAGCCTCGAATTCTTCTGGTCGAGGACGAACGCATCATCGCGTTCGATCTTCAGCAGCAACTCACCGGTCTCGGCTACGAGGTCGTCGCGCTGGCGAGCCGCGGCGAACAAGCAGTCGAACAAGCCGTGCAGCACACGCCGGATGTGGTGCTGATGGACATTCAGCTCGAGGGCCGCATGGACGGCATCGAAGCCGCGCGCATCATTCATCGGCATCTGGGAACGCCAGTGGTTTTCCTCAGTGCCTTTGCCGAGCAAGAAACCGTCAAGCGCGCGCAGCAAAGTCTGCCTTACGGCTATTTGGTTAAACCTTGCCACACACGTGAGCTGCACGCCAGCTTGCAGATCGCGCTGGCGCGCCGCGCGGCGGAAGTGGCGGTGGAACGCAGCGAAAAGCGCCTGCAACTCGCGTTGGAGGCGGCGCAACTGACGGTATTTGAATGGGAGCCAGTGGGCGGCAAAGTCTCCGTCGGCGCGCGCGGTAGTGGCGGGCACGCGTCGAACGTGGAGACGGAAGACTTCAACCGCTTCGTCGCGCGGGCACTGCCTGAAGACCGCGATGGGCTCGCGCGCGTGCTACGTCAAGCGCTCGCGCAAGAAGAGCCTATCGAACTGGATTTTCGCTATACGCAGCCCAATAACGTAACTGGTTGGATGCGGTTGGTCGCGCAGGCACACCCCGTAGCCCCGAACGGTGCGCCGCTGGTGACGGGCGTACTGCGTGATGTGAGCGCTTCTCGCCGCGCCGATGAGTTGTTGTTTGCCGAAAAGGAGCGTGCGCAAGTTACGCTGGACTGCATCGGCGACGCGGTGATTACCACGGATGCGAAGGGAGTAATCGAGTATCTCAACCCGGTGGCGGAAACGCTCACCGGTTGGTCTTGCGCGCAAGCGCGCGGGCGGGCGCTGGAGGAAGTGTTCCGCATCGTCAATGAAGAAACGCGCGAAGTGGCGCCCAATCCCGTGGCGCGTTGCCTTGCCGACGGCCGCGTGCAGGCGTTGGCGAATCACACCGTGCTGCTCGGCCGCGGCGGCGCGGAGTGCGCGATCGAGGACTCCGCCGCGCCGATCCGCGGTCACGCCGGACAACTCATCGGCGTGGTGCTGGTGTTTCACGATGTCAGCGAGCAGCGCCGGCTAGCGCGGGAGATGACGCACCAGGCTACGCACGATGCGCTCACCGGCTTGCTCAACCGCGCCGAGTTCGAACAGCGCCTGAAGCGCGTGGTCGCGAGCGCGCACTTGGACGGCGTGCCGCACGCTTTGTGCTATCTCGATCTGGATCAATTCAAAGTGGTGAACGACACTTGCGGCCACCTCGCCGGCGACGAGCTGCTGCGTCAGATCACCGAGGTGTTTCGCGCGCACGTGCGCGGGCGTGACACGCTAGCACGCCTCGGCGGCGACGAATTCGGCTTGTTGTTGGAGCATTGCCCGCTGGAGAACGCCGAGTGCATCGCCACCGCCCTGCGCGACGCGCTAAACGAGTTCCGCTTCGCTTGGGCGGACAAACGCTTTGCGGTCGGCGTCAGCATCGGTGTGGCCGCGATCACGGCTGACACGAGCGACGCCGCCGCGGTGCTGCGCGCAGCGGACAGCGCCTGTTACGTCGCCAAAGACAGCGGCCGCAACCGCGTGCACGTGTATACGCTGCACGACGCCGACTTGGCGCGGCGCCACGGCGAGATGCAGTGGGTGAGCCGCATCCAATTCGCGCTCGAGCACGACCGCTTCGAACTCTACGCACAGCCGATCGCGCCGATTGGCGATTTGGATGCGCACGGCATTCACTTTGAGGTATTGCTGCGCTTGCAGGATGGCGGGCAGGTTGTCGAGCCGGGCGCGTTCCTGCCGGCCGCGGAGCGTTACAACCTGGCCGCGCGCGTGGACCGCTGGGTCATCGACAGTCTGTTCGCGTGGCTCGCGGCGCATCCGGAGTTTTTGCGCCAAGTGCAGCTATGCACCATCAATCTTTCGGGACAGTCATTGAGCGACCGTGTGTTTCAAGCGCATCTTGTGCGCCAACTGGAAACGTATGCACTGCCGCCGGAGAAAATCTGCTTCGAAATTACCGAGACCGCGGCGATCGCTAATTTGGTCGACGCCACGCGCTTCATCCACTCGCTGCGGGCGCAAGGTTGCCGCTTCGCGCTGGACGACTTCGGCAGCGGCTTGTCGTCCTTCGCTTATTTGAAGAACCTACCGGTGGATTTCCTCAAGATCGACGGCGCTTTCGTCAAGGCGATCGTCGACGATCCGGTGGATCTCGCCATGGTCGGCGCCATCCACAACATAGGAGTGTTGATGGGCAAGCAAACCATCGCTGAACATGTCGAGAACGACGCGATTCTCGACCGTCTGCGCGGGATCGGGCTTAACTTTGCCCAGGGCTATGGCATCGCGGCGCCCCACCGCATCGAGCAGCTGCTCACGCACGCTGCGGCGCACACCCGAATGGCGTCGTAAAGCGGACGCGCTCTTAGCGCCCGGACGAATTGCTGCTTGAAACCCCGCGCCAGGCGGGTTAATATAACGTTTGTTATAACTCTATTTCGGCAACGCGAGGCCAAGCATGCACACCCTCAAACTCACCCAAATCGGCAATTCCATCGGCGTCATCCTGCCGAAGGAAGTGATCGCGCGGCTGAAGGTCGAAAAGGGCGACACGATTTTCATTACCGAGACGCCCGAAGGGTATGCGATCACGCCGTATGACCCGGCGCTGGACGAGCAACTCGCCGCTGGCCGCGAGTTCATGCAGGAGTACCGCGACACCTTTCATCAGCTTGCCAAGTAAGCGCCCGCTTACATTGGAAAGATGAACTGGCGTTGGATCGATAAGCAAGCGCTGCTGCTCTTGCATGGCGAAAGCCTGGCCGAGCACGGCGGTGCCGCGGGGTTGCGCGATGAGGGTTTGCTCGATTCAGCATTGGCGCGGGCGCAGAACCTTGCCGCTTACGGCGGGCCGGACTTCGCCGAACTGGCAGCGGCTTATGGCTTTGGGCTTGCGAAGAATCACGCGCTCGTCGATGGCAACAAACGCGCGGCCTTCCTCGCGACGGGTTTGTTTCTCGCGTTGAACGGCTACCGGTTGCGCGCATCGCAGGCAGATGCCACGTTGACCATGCTCGCGCTCGCGGCGGGTGAGATCGACGAGGCGGCGTTTGCGAAGTGGATACGCGCTAACAGCGCGCCGCGCTAGTCACTACTCGATTCACCAAAATTCCAAGCGTTTACCGCGGGCACAACAAGGACTATTTAGGCGAGCGGCATGTCAGCCCTCGCTCACTCCTTCCGATAGATTTCTGCACCTTGCTTTACAAACTCCACCGACTTCTCCCGCATCCCCTTCGCCAGCGCATCCGCCTCGCTCACACCCTGGCTCGCCGCGTAGTCGCGCACATCCTGCGTGATCTTCATCGAGCAAAAATGCGGCCCGCACATCGAGCAGAAATGCGCGAGCTTCGCCCCGTGCTGCGGCAGCGTCTCGTCGTGGAATTCGCGCGCTTTGTCGGGATCGAGACCTAAGTTGAACTGATCCTCCCAGCGGAATTCGAAGCGCGCTTTCGATAACGCGTTATCGCGAATCTGCGCGCCGGGGTGGCCCTTCGCCAAATCCGCCGCGTGCGCTGCGATTTTGTAGGTGATGATGCCTTCTTTCACGTCGTTTTTGTTCGGCAGGCCGAGATGTTCTTTCGGCGTGACGTAACACAGCATCGCGGTGCCGTACCAACCGATTTGCGCGGCGCCGATCGCAGAAGTAATGTGATCGTAGCCCGGCGCGATGTCGGTCGTAAGTGGCCCAAGCGTGTAGAACGGCGCTTCATAGCATTGCTCGAGTTCGAGGTCCATGTTCTCTTTGATGAGCTGCATCGGCACATGGCCCGGGCCTTCGATCATCACTTGCACGTCGTGCTTCCACGCGATTTGCGTGAGTTCGCCGAGCGTGCGCAACTCAGAAAGCTGCGCGTCGTCGTTCGCGTCGTAGATTGAACCGGGACGCAAACCGTCGCCGAGCGAAAAACTTACATCGTACGCGCGCATGATTTCGCAAATCTCTTCAAAGCGCGTGTAGAGAAAACTTTCCTTGTGATGCGCGAGGCACCACTTCGCCATGATCGAACCGCCGCGCGAAACGATGCCGGTCATGCGGCTCGCGGTCATCGGAATGTACGGCAA
>CAZAWU010000149.1:3193-10068 GCA_964488915.1 uncultured Burkholderiales bacterium | reverse complement strand
TTCCGGCTGACGCGCGGCGCCTTCCAAGAAGCGGCTCGCCATGATACCCACGCCGATACACGCGCCGGCAGCGCCGAGACCGATGATGAGACCGATACCGATACCGGTCATGCCTTGGATTGTTGCAATTGCAGCTTCCATTTCTTTCCTCTCTTTGTGTCGAACTAGTTCAGTACGTTGTTTGTGAAACCGTGCCTAATGATGCTCATGCGCCATCGAGATGTACACCGCCGTCAGCATCATGAAAATGAACGCCTGCAGCACCACGATCAAAATGTGGAAAATCGCCCAGCCTGCGCCGAGCAACCCGCCGATGAGCGAGCCGATGATGCCGGTCGAAGCGAACAACCCCAGCAACATGAAGATGATTTCCCCCGCGTACATATTGCCGAACAGACGCAGGCTGTGCGACAGCGGCTTGGAGATGTACTCGATCATGTTGAACAAGAAATTTGGGATCCAAAGCAGCGGATTGCCTCCGAACGGCGAGCAGAACAATTCATGAATCCAGCCGCCGAGGCCTTTCACTTTGATGGAGAAGAAAATCATTAGACCGAATACGCACAGCGCCAGCGCGAGCGTGGTGTTCACGTCCGCCGTCGGCACCATGCGCCAATTCGGCGCCCACAAGTGCGTGACTTTTGCCGTCCAGTCGATCGGCAAAAAATCCATCGCGTTCATTAGCAGCACCCACACGAACACCGTGAGGGCCAAGGGGCCGACGAAGCGGCGACCGCCATGGAACACGCTCTTGACTTGATCCTCGACGAAATCGATCGCCAGCTCGCAGAACGCTTGCCACTTGCCCGGCACGCCCGAGGTAGGCCGGCGCGCGGCCAGCCACATAAGGCCGACGCCGATGATGCCGAGCATGACCGCCACGACCATGGTGTCGACATGCAGCGTCCAGAACGAGCCTTCGCCGTAGGACTTTGTGAGATGGGTCAGGTGGTGACCGATATAGCTGGTCGGGGTGAGTTCGCTGCCTTCGGTCGCCATGATGCCTAGTCTGTGTTCAAGCGCGCGGCTTCTCTTTGACTACAAACGCCAGCGAGAACGCCAGAACCGTCACTAAAAAAGTTAGAAAAAAAGCCAACGCCGCGACGCTTTTATACGCCGTCAGCACTACCCATATTTGAATTACGATCAGAGCGATTTTGCTCGCTTCCGCCCGAATCATTGTTCTGAGCACAGCCCCCGGTGAGCGCGTGTCGCTGATGGAAACCACCCAGGCGTACACGAGATGCGCGACGATGTTGACAAGCCCTCCGAGCAGCGCGGACACGAATCCGCGTTGGCCGATCCAAACTCCCGCAACCGCCGCGCCGATGAGCGTTACATAAACCTGCCAGCGCAGCACGGTCTGAACCGGCTTGCTCTTGAAGTAGCCAACCACCGAAGAATGAGGGGATGCGCCGCGAGCAAACTTTGGGATTCTAGCGATATTTGGTGCGGGGCGTCAAACGTCATTCTCGGCGCAGCGCCGTATCTCGAGCTCAACGCCGCGCCGTTTGCCAGAGATCGAGTCGCGGTTTAAGCCTCAGACGTCGCAAAACAACTTATGAGCATTCTTTATGACCTGCGGCGGTACGATTTCGTCCGTTTCTTGCTCCCCAAGCGTCCTGTCGAAGTTCTGTGTGCCTCGCCAAGTGTGTTTACCGTTCTCGCAGTTAATGCTCAGAAGCCCGACGAAGTCGACGGTTTTGCCCTCTCCAGTGATTGTCTGTTCTGCTTGCCCGTACTCTTTAACGTCGGCGCGGGATTTTAGCGGGTGCGCCCACCAATCGTTCCAATAAATTTCCACCGGTTCTTCGTAAAGAAACACGCCCCCGTTGTAAGGCTGGCCGACTTTCGACTCAATCGTCTCCAGTTTATTCTCGACCTTTCTCGCGTGCGCCGCACCTGATTTCGCGGACTCAAGATCCCCTAGGAAGCTGTGGACGGAAAGCGCTAACCCGAGTAGGCCGAGCAACGCGAAAAGCCCCGTCGCAAACGGGTGTCGGCCACAAACCTCATTCCCGTTCGGGCGGCGCCTAGTAGGCGACTGATTCGCTTGGGCCAAGACATTGACACGTATCGCGAAGATCGCCGCTCAACGTTTGAGCTTCACCAAGATCGCATCCAGCTGTTCCAGACTGCGATAGTTAATCTCCACTCGCCCCTTGCCTTTCGCCCCCGCCCGAATCTGCACACGCGTGCCGAGCTGGTCGGAGATTTCCTCTTCTAGGCGCGCGATGTCGCGGTCGGCGGCTTTTGCAGGTTTGAACTTCGGCGCGAGCGGCGCCTGAGCGGTGAGTTTTTCCGCTTCGCGCACCGATAAACCTTGCTCGGCGATCTGGCGCGCGAGTTGGTCTTGGCGCGCAGGCGATGAAGCGAGCAGCGCGCGCGCGTGGCCCATTTCGATGCGACCGTCGAGCAGCATCTCGCGGGCAAGTGGGGCAAGGTTGAGCAAGCGCAGCAGATTGGTCACGGCGCTGCGGGAGCGACCGACGGCTTCGGCGGCCGCTTCGTGCGTCATGCGGAATTCATCGATCAGGCGCTTGATGCCAGCGGCTTCTTCGAGCGGGTTCAAATCTTCGCGCTGAATATTCTCGATCAGCGCGACTTGCAGCGCGACGGCATCTTCGACTTGCTTTACCACCACCGGCGCTTCGCTCAACCCCGCGATCTGCGCCGCGCGCCAGCGTCGCTCGCCGGCGAGGATTTCGTAAGCACCGCCGTCGACGGGACGCACGACGATCGGCTGCAGCAAGCCGTTGGCTTTGATAGAAGCGGCGAGTTCTTGCAGCGCGGCTTGATCCATGCGCGCGCGCGGCTGGTACCGCCCGGGCTTGAGCGCAGTGAGCGGCAGCGCGTTGGTGGCGGTTTCTGCTGCGGTGGGTGAAGCAGATTCGTCGTCGCTGGCGAGCAGCGCGGAGAGGCCGCGGCCTAGGGCTTTGGGTTTAGGCATTAGGGATCTCTTCGGAAACACCTCGCGTCTCAGTACGCTGAAGCAACTCAGCAGCCAACTCCCGATACGCCTGCGCGCCTTTCGAACTTGCATCGTGATACATCACCGGCTTCCCGTAACTCGGCGCTTCCGCAAGTCGCACATTACGCGGGATCACCGTCTTGTAAACCTTGTCGCCGAAGTGCTGCTCGAGTTGTTCGGACACCTGCACCGTGAGCGCGTTGCGCGCATCGAACATGGTGCGCAGCAGACCTTCGATCTCGAGCTGCGGGTTAAGATTTTTTTTGACCAAGCGAATCGTGTTCACCAGATCGCTCAAGCCTTCGAGCGCGTAGTACTCACACTGCATTGGGATGATGACGCAGTTCGCTGCCACAAGACCGTTCACGGTAAGCAAGTTGAGGGCCGGCGGACAATCAATGATTATGTAGGAGTATCGACTAGAAATTCGCTCTACGTGCGATTTAAGGAGGTATTCTCGACGCGGTATATCAATCAACTCGACTTCCGCACCGGCCAGATCACGGTTGGCTGGCAGTACGTCGTACTGGCCTTCTTCGCTGCGCGCGAGCGCCCGCTCGAAGGTAACTTGGCCGAGCAACAACTGGTAGACGCTTGCGGTCAACGCCGCTTTGTTGATGCCGCTGCCGGTGGTGGCGTTGCCTTGCGGATCGAGATCGACCAGCAGCACGATTTGTCCCGCAGCGGCGAGACTCGCGGCCAAGTTGACGGCGGTGGTGGTCTTGCCAACCCCGCCTTTTTGGTTGGCCACCGCGAGGACGCGAGTCATCGCGATTCCTTGTCTGCCAGGACGTGAGTCATGGCGATTTGTGGTCTGCGAGGACTTTGGTCATCGCGATTTACGCTGATGCTGTCACGCCGCTTTCAACAACACCAAATGTCGCTGCGCATCCGCGCCGGGCAGCACGAGCGGCACCACTTTGTCGAGCACGACACTCGCCGGCAGCTTGGCGATTTCTTCGTACGGGTACACACCCTTCATCGCCAGCATTGTCCCCTGTGGTGCGAGCAAATGGCGCGCGGCAGCGACGAAATCCGGCAGATCGGAAAACGCGCGCGAGACGACAACGTCGAATGCTTTCGCGGGTTTGACGTCTTCGACGCGATCGGCGATTACGCTCACGTTGTCGAGCTGCAACTCACTCTTCGCTTGGCGCAAGAACGCGGCCTTTTTGTGATTGCTATCGAGCAAAGTCACTTCGACATCGTCGCGCACGATCGCCAGCGGAACGCCCGGCAGGCCCGCTCCGCTGCCGACATCGATGACGTGCGCGCCCGGCGCGATGTGCGCGAGGATGGTGAGGCTGTCGACCAGATGCAACGTGACCATCTCCTCCGGATCGCGCACAGCGGTCAAGTTGTGCACTTTGTTCCACTTTTCGATCAGCGCGATGTAGTCGAGCAAGCGCGCGCTCGCGGCGGCGCTTAGGTTGACGTGGATTTTTTCGGCGCCGGCGTTGAGTGCGTTGAGCAATTCGCGGTGATCGTTCATTCGTACTCGTAAGGCGGCTCCCCTCCGCCGTCATTGCCGTGCGGCGCGCGCTCGGATACGTTGCGTTGGCGAGAGCGACCCGCCCTACGTCGTTCGCGGCGCGTGTTAGGCACTGAGCTTATCCGCCGCCGCACGCAGCAGCGAGCGCTTCTTCAAATGCACCAATAGCAGCGAAATAGCCGCTGGTGTAACGCCGGAAATACGACTGGCTTGGCCGATCGTTTCTGGGCGATGTTGATTGAGTTTCTGCTGCACTTCTTTCGACAGGCCTTGCACCTGTGCGTAGTCGATGTCGAGGGGCAAGCGCGTTTGTTCCTGCCCCGCTTGGCGCGCGACTTCGTCTTTTTGGCGCGCGATGTAGCCGTCGTACTTTGCGCCGATTTCGACTTGCTCGGCGACCAAAGGATCGGCCACGGATTCACCTGCGCCAGGCAGTGCGAGCACTTGCACGTAGCTCAAGTTGGGACGGCGCAGGAGATCTAGCAAGGAGTATTCTCTAGAAATTGCTGTGCCTATTGATTGCTCAGCCTCTTCTGGGCCGAGTATAGCGGGATTGATCCACGTGGAACGTAGCCGTTCGGTTTCGCGCGCGATCGCTTCGCGCTTGGTTTCGAACTTGGCCCAGCGTGCATCATCCACCAAGCCCAACATGCGGCCAGCTTCGGTCAGGCGTAAATCAGCGTTGTCTTCGCGCAGTTGCAGGCGGTACTCAGCGCGGCTGGTGAACATGCGGTACGGCTCGCTCACCCCGCGCGTGATGAGATCGTCGACCAGCACGCCGAGGTAAGCTTCATCCCGCCGCGGGCACCAAGCCGCTTCTTCTCTCACCAAGCGCGCCGCATTCATACCGGCGAGCAAGCCTTGGGCTGCGGCTTCTTCATAGCCGGTGGTGCCGTTGATTTGGCCGGCGAAGAAGAGGCCAGCGATGGCCTTAGTTTCGAGCGACGACTTGAGGCCGCGCGGATCGAAATAGTCGTACTCGATCGCATAACCCGGGCGCAGGATGTGCGCATTCTCTAAGCCCTTGATCGAGCGCACCAAAGCAAGCTGGATATCGAAAGGCAGGCTGGTCGATATGCCGTTCGGGTAAACCTCGTTGGTGGTTAAACCTTCCGGCTCCAAGAAAATCTGGTGGCGCTCTTTGTCCGCGAAGCGGTGGATTTTGTCTTCGATCGACGGGCAGTAGCGCGGGCCAACGCCCTCGATAACGCCGGTAAACATCGGCGAGCGATCCAGCCCGCCACGAATGATGTCGTGCGTCTGCGGGTTGGTATGCGTAATCCAGCACGGCAGTTGCTGCGGATGCATGCTTGCTGCGCCCATGAAGGAGAACACCGGCACCGGTTCGTCGCCCGGTTGTGGTTCGAGCTGCGCGTAGTCGATGGTCTTGCCGTCGATACGCGGCGGTGTGCCGGTTTTAAGTCGGCCAACCGGCAGTTTCAACTCGCGCAGGCGCGCGGCGAGGCTGACGGACGGCGGATCACCGGCACGGCCGGCTTGGTAGTTCTGCAGGCCTACGTGGATCAGCCCCGCCAAGAACGTTCCGGCAGTCAGTACGACCGAGCGTGCGTGAAAGCGCAGACCGATCTGTGTGACGACCCCGGCGACGCGGTCGCCCTCCAGAATCAAGTCGTCGACCGCCTGCTGGAACAACGTCAGATTTGATTGCCCCTCCAACCGGGTGCGGATCGCCCTCTTATATAGAAGGCGGTCTGCTTGGGCGCGCGTGGCGCGAACGGCCGGGCCCTTGCTGGCGTTCAGGATGCGAAACTGGATGCCCGCTTCGTCCGTGGCGATCGCCATCGCCCCGCCCAACGCATCGACCTCTTTGACCAGATGGCCCTTGCCGACCCCCCCGATTGACGGGTTGCATGACATCGCCCCTAGCGTTTCGATGCTGTGCGTGAGCAGCAGCGTCTTCGCGCCGGAGCGCGCCGCAGCAAGCGCGGCCTCGGTGCCGGCATGGCCGCCGCCGACGACAATAACGTCAAACTGGTCAGGGAAATACATGGAAATTAACTAGGCGTGAACGAAAGAGATTCTACGCGAAGGGTCGCCCTGCCCCAAGCTCTTTGGCGCAAAACTGGAGTGTTTCACGTGGAACATTCATAGTCGCGGTGCATTTGTGTGTTCCACGTGAAACCATTGACGCGCCTGGCGTCCCTTAGTATGTTCGCAGCAGAACTAGAACGTTCGCGTAAGGACTCATTAAATGCGCTTGCTCTGCGTTGTTTGCTTGGCCAGTGCGCTCAGCCTCTTTGGCTGCGCCACCCCGAACCAGCCGGCCGCCTCGAATCCCAATTTCACTAAGCCCGAAGCGCGCGCGACCCTGCCGAAGAAGATCGTTTTGCTGCCGGCGGAAGTCCGCGTTTCAGAGGTCTCCGCTGGCGGTGTGGTCGAAAAGGTCCAGGC
>CAZAWU010000149.1:0-3093 GCA_964488915.1 uncultured Burkholderiales bacterium | reverse complement strand
GGGTTGAAATTCCTCAAGGACAAAGCAGGAGCCGACGCGGCGATGGTGCTGATTTGCGAGGACTACATTTCTTCGGGTGGACGCAAAGCCATGCTGGTGTTCGCCACCCTACTCAGCGCCGCGGCTGGCATCGTTGCCGTTCCCACCGGCGCGCCGTCGTTTGTTAGCGGCGGCGTAGTAACACTGGACGATGGCAACATTCAATGGTTCAACTTCAGCCTCGAGCAAGGCTCTGCCGACCTGCGCAAGCCCGAGGACGCCAAGCGCATGGTCGACACAACGATGCGCGCCTATCCGGGCTTCACAAAAAAGTGAGCGCACGCTCACAGACATCGGTAGTGCTGCTGACCGCCGCGCTGTGCGGCGGCAGCGCGCTAGCGCAGCATCGCCCGGAACCACAGAGGCTCAAGCCATTCACCAACGCCGCCGCAGTCAGCCAGATCGACGACTACGAACAGCGCCTCTGGACCCAGGCCCAGGAAGCTGACCAAGCAATCGGCAAAGCCGACCTTGTCCTGCGCAAGCACGAAATCGAAACCTATCTGCAAGGCATCGCCGACAAGCTGTACCCTGAGTTTGCCGGCCGCGTCACCATTCGGGTCTTTCGCGGGCCGCAAGCGAACGCCTTCTGCTTGCCGAACGGCTCGATCTACATCAATCAGGGTCTGCTTGCGCGTATGGAGAACGAGGCCCAGGCAGCCTCGGTCATCGGGCATGAAATTGCGCACTTCACCCATCGACATTCCTACGCCAACGTCAATACCGTTAAGAGCGTCGGTGCGTTTGCTGTGTTCACCGGATTACTGGGTGGAGGAATCATCACTGATTTGCTTGCCATCTCATCGATGACGGGATACTCCAGGGATTTAGAGCGAGAAGCGGACGCCGTGGGCTTCGAACGCCTAGTCAAGGCGGGCTACGATCCGCGCGAGGCAGTCAAAGTGTTTACGCTCTTGCGCGACGAAGCCAAAGCGCTCGACTCCAAGGAGCCTTTCCTGTTTGCCTCACACCCAAAGCTGCAAGAGCGCATCGATAACTTCACGCGCTTGGCGGCCAAGCATGCTCCTGGCGGTGCAAACGGCGCAGCCGCCTTCGACGCCGCCACCGCGGGCATTCGCAACGCCTCGCTGGAGATGGATCTTTCCATGAACCGCCAAGCGGTGGTCATTCAATTGCTGGAGAACGCCGAGCGGCGCGCGCGCTATTCGCGCGAGGCCGACTATTTCCTCGGCGAGGCGTACCGGCTGCGTGGCAAGGACGGCGACGAGAAGCTGGCGCGCGCCGCGTATGAGCGCGCCATCACCGCGGCCCCTGAGTTCGCGCCCAGCTATCGCGCACTCGGTATCGCCGCGATGAAGAGCAAAGAGTACGCACTCGCCGCGCAGCACTTCGAAAAGTATCTCGCGCTCGCGCCCGAGGCCAAAGATCGCGCTTACGTCAAGCAGTACTACGAGACGGTGAAAGAGAACACAAAATGATCGAGAAAAAAGCAACCTTTACGGCGTGGAAGACTGCCGCGCACCAGCCGAACGGCCGTCACGTTTTCATCTCGTGCCTGTGCGCGCTCGCACTCACGGCGTGCGCCCCGATGGGCTGGCAGCACTACGAGCAGGCGACGGCCGTGGAGCACACCTCGAAGAATTTCAAACTCACGCTGCCGGCCGGCTGGGTGCGCAATCACGCCGCGCAACGCGACATGATTTTGATCACGCGCGACGGCTTGCGCGTGCAGCAAATCGTCGCCGCCTACGCGCCGCACGACAAAGCGTTCGACCAGATCAAGAAGAAATCTTCTGAGAGCACGCTGCCGGCAGAGTTGGCCGAGTTGCAGATCGCGGAGATGAAAGCGCTAGGTAATCTTTCCAATCTCGAGGTGCTGGAAAACGCGCCCGCCAAGCTCGGCGGCCTGTCCGCGTTTCGGGTGCTCACGCAGCACAAAAACAGCGACGGGCTAGCGGTCAAGAACGAGTTGCTCGGCGCGGTCAACGCCAAGGGTTACTATTTGTTGCAGTACCAAGCGCCCGGGCTGCATTTCTTCGAGCGTGACCGGGCGGAGTTCAAACGCCTCGCCGACAGCTTCGCCCCGCAGTAATAGGGTTTGTTCAACCCGCCGAGCCACAAGAACTTGCGTGGCGAGAGCGGCGCCCACGTGCCGCTCGGGTCATTTCCGACGCCAGCAGGAAGCTGCTTCCGACATACTGCGGTCGCGCCAGACGGGCTCAACTGCTTGACCGATATCGCAAAAGCTCGGAATGCGGGCGATCATGCCCGGTATTTCCGACTTTAGCTCGGGTCGGTCGCGCCGATAATCCTGCCAACAGCAACATCGCATCACCGGAGCCGACCAATGAACCTGCAACCCGCCAAAACCAGCGCACCGAAACACGCGCCGAAGGTCCCCTACGATCTCGAAGTGATTCCGCTGCTGCGCCGAATCAAACGCGGCGGCGCCTTGATCGCCGTGCATAACGAGGGCATGACGGACCCGGTACTGGCTTCGATCAAGGAAGTAAACGGCGCTACCGGGCACTTGCGCTTGTTATGCAAAGGCGATCCGGCGCACGCGCTCGCGGTGTTTGCCGCCGCAGGCGTCACGGTGAATGCGCTGAGCGGTACGACCAAGCTACAGTTTCGAGTGACCAGTTACACAATCGTCGCCAACGAGCCGGAAGTGGAAGTCGACGTCGAACTGGGCGAGCATATGCTGAGCTACGACCGCCGCCGCTTCTACCGCATGGCAGTGCCGGTTGCGGAGCACGTGCGCTGCATGATTTCCTTCGTTGCTGAAGGCGGTGCTTTGGCGCACCTGCAGATGGGTGTGCTCGATCTCAGTGAAGGTGGCCTGGCCCTGCTGTGCAACCCCAACTTGATCGACATGACCCCGGGCACGCGCTACCGCGATTGCCGCGTAGAACTGCCCGGCGCCGACGCTTTCGTCGTTACGCTGGAAGTGCGCAATGTGGTGGCGCACGACAGCGACCACAATAATTGGGTGCGCATGGGCTGCGCTTTTGTCGACTTGAGCGGCGTGGAACAAATGCTCATTCGCCACTATATCGACCGCCTGGAATACGAATGGCGTGACTGGCTGCC
>CAZAWU010000148.1:4017-10112 GCA_964488915.1 uncultured Burkholderiales bacterium | reverse complement strand
GCCGCGACTTCGCGAATCAGTATGTCAAACATGTGTGCTCCCCCTACGCGTTTCGAAAGACGAAATGGAGTAGACCAGATGGACTGCGGCTGGATCGCCGCAGCCTGCACCGACCCGCCGAGTGGTTCTTGTGGGCTAGTTTTCTATCACGTTCGGCAGCGAGGCGCAAATCCGGCGCAGGGCTCGTCGTCTCGAGCAGGACACGGCGCTGCGGAGGCAACTAGTACTGCGACCCAGAGGTTTCGAGACAAAATGAAAGCGATGCATTCGCGCCGAGAGCAAGGCGCAAACCGCAGCAATACCCTTTGGTATTGCGAGGATTTGCAACACCGCTATCGGGGCGAAGACGCGCTTTCATGTTTCGAAACTTCTGGGTCGCAGTACTAGGTTGCTTGGCTGCTTTGCTCGCGTGTTCCGCGATGCGCGAGAAAAATCCCCAATAGCACCGCGGCACTGCCGGCGAGCTGCGCGGGGCTCATGCCCTCCTTTAACAGCAGCCACGCCAGCAGCGCCGCTACCACCGGTTCCAGCAGCAGGCCGACCGAGGAGAACGCCGCGGGCAGGTGCGCGAGCGCGTAGGCGATCAAGCTCTGGCCGACAACTTGCGGCAGCAGCGCCAACCCGATGAGCGTCCACCAGCCGCGCGCGCTCGACGCAAAGAACGTCTCGCCGGACAGAAGCGCGACCGGCAAGATGCACAGCGCCGTGATGCTCGTGCTCCACGCCATGATGCGCGCGGTGCTCAAGTAAATGCGGGCGCGGCTGACTGCGAGCAGGTAAGAGGCGAAGAACATCGCTGTGACGAGTCCCATGAGATCGCCCGCTAGGGCTGCCTCGCGCGCGCGCAAGTTGGGTCCGATCAGCAGCAGCACGCCGAGCAACGCGCAAGCCATTCCGGCGAGGAACAATGCGCCGGTGCGCGCTTTGAAAATCAACCAGGCCACCGGCACGACGAAGATCGGCGCGCACGTGGCCAAGAACGTCGCGTTGGCCACACTGGTGTTCATGATCGAACCGTGCCAGAAAATGAGGTCGCCGGCAAAGAAGAAACCGGCCAGCCCGATGCTCGCGCGCAGCGTAGCGGTTGGCGCGCGCGTACGCCGCGGCGCGCGTTCCAGCAGCGCCCACAACCACAACGCCGGCAGCGCGAGCGCGGCGCGCCAAAACGCCGCAGGCGTCGGGCCGGTTTCGCTCCAGCGCACGAACAGCGGCGAGGCGGCGACCGCGCTCGCGCCGGCGAACAGCGCTGTGAGCGCGAGCCAGTGCGCTTTGTTGGAGTTGATTTGCGCAGGCGCGCCGGAGGCCATTACTGGCTATTGTACATTGCGATCAATAAGAATGGTGCTTACTAATCAGGTGATACTCTCGATATTGCGTGCACACTAGAGCGTAATCACCCCCGCACCCAAGACGATGACGCGGCCGCTCACGAAAATGTGCTGGCCAGCATCGACCGCAAGCTGCAAGCGGTTTGGCCGCTTGAGGAACTGGCCTTGATTGACCGTTAGCTCGAGCGGGCACGCCGCGCCGGTCGCGATCAAGTAGCCGCCCAAGTTCGCGCACGCTGAGCCCGTGCCCGGATCTTCCATGACGCCGGAGTGCGTGGTGAAGAAAAACCGCGCCTGCACTTCGCGCTCTGAGGCGAACGCCCATAAGTAGACTTTCGCTGCCGCGGCGCCCTCGTCAAGCCGCACCAATGCGGTGGCATCCGTACGGCAACGGGTGAGCGCATCGGTGGCGCGCAGTTTGATGAGCAATTGATCGTTGCCCGTGTTCACCCACAAGGGCGCCGCTGCGAGATCGGTTTCGTTTAACCCCAACAAGCGCGCGATCTCCGCAGCGGCGAGTCCCGGTGCGCGCGTGAGGGGCGCGTTGGCTTGCAGACGCCAAACGTCGCCGCGTGCGTGCAGCGCGATGGGGCCGACGCCGGTTTCGAGCGCGAAGTCGCCGCCAAGCTCTAAGAGATCACGCACGACGTGCGCGGAGCCGAGCGTCGGATGTCCGGCGAAGCTCATCTCGAACGCGGGCGTGAACGTGCGGATGCGCGCCGCTGCGATGGAGGACGGCAGAACGAACGTCGTCTCCGACAAGTTGAACTGCTGCGCCAGCGCCTGCATGGTCGCATCGCTCAGGCCGCGCGCGTCCTCGAACACGCACAGCGGATTGCCGGAGAGTTTCTCGTCTGTGGTGAAGACGTTGACGATGCGGTAACGGTAGTCAGGCATGAGCGATCCTCGGCCTACCTGATGCGACGCGGCGGCGCGGAGTTAGTTCTGAAAGCTCGCGCTGGCGGTCCAACTCGCGCGCACCCACCATGATCCCTCCTATCAGGATCGGGAGCAGGATGAAGGCCGCGATGCTGACAATCGGCGTTAGGGCGAGCAGCATTTCGATGATGAAGGCGATCACGGCGATGCCAATCCAAGCGGCCGGACTCTGCCGAAATAAGCGCCAGCCTGCGCCCCACGACGCAATGCCGCGGCGCGCAGGCAGTCTATTGGGTTCAGCCAAGAGACTCCTTGGCCGATCGCGCCGAGCACGTCAGCTACATTAGCCTTCGGGGGCAGGTAAGGATTTGTAGCGGAACGTGTTCCGAGGGATGGATCGACCATGGCATTCCTTGCGAATTCAGCATCGCCGCTCGCGACCCGACAATCGCGACTTGGCGCTCGCGTTTAGCAGACATCGAACCTGGGTGTCCCGATACATTACTTTCGCATGTCACGATCCGCAAGCTCCCCACCTTGACAGGTAAGACATGAGGGATTCGGGAAAGCTTTCGGCAAGGCTATCGTGAGTAGGCTGCAAGGGAATAGCGACGCATCGGTACATCTAACAGCGTGGTTTGCACGAGCGCCGCGCATTGCAAACCGATTGTTGCCGCCGCGACGTTCAACGCGAACACGGGAAGGCGGAAAATCTCCGGCCAGTCACTCTAGGTAGGTCGGCAAGTTGTAACTTGTCAAGTCGTGACTTGACAAGTACACTGCGACGATGCCGGATCGATTTCTAGGCCGTCAGGCCGAATTGAAGGCGCTCACCGACGCCTATCGAGCTCCTGGGGCTACATTCGTCCCCATATACGGTCGACGCCGCGTCGGCAAGAGCGAATTGATCCTTGAGTTCTTGCGCAAGCACGCCGGTTTGTACTTCTTGGGGAAGCAAGCGCCCGCGGCCCTGCAGCTGCAGGAGTTCTTGGCCGAAGCGGCGCGTCTGCTGGACGAGCCGCTGCTCGCGAACGCCTCGTTCGACGGGTGGAAACCAGCGCTGGAGGCGGTCGTAAGTCGCTGGAAGCGATCCAGCAAACTCGTGCTTGTGTTCGACGAATTCCAATGGAGTGCCGCGGCCAGCCCGGAGTTGCCCTCCGTCCTCCAGGAGATGTTGGATCGCCAGTGGCGCGCGCGCGGCAATGTAATGCTGATCCTGTGCGGGTCGTATATCGGCTTCATGGAGCGCGAAGTACTAGGCGAGAAGAGCCCGCTCTACGGGCGCCGAACGGCGCAAATTCACCTGCAACCGTTCGGCTACCGCGAAGCAGCACTGTTTCATCCAAGCTATTCGCGCGTCGATCAAGCGCGGGCGTACTTCCTTTGCGGCGGCGTGCCAGCCTACTTGCTTCGCTTCCGGCAGGATCGATCTATCGACAGCAACATCGTCGAGCAGCTATTGGAGGAGCGCGCGCCGCTGCGGCAGGAGCCGCTGTTTCTGCTGCGCGAGGAGCTGCGCGAAGTCGAGCGCTACGCGGCCGTGCTGGAAGCCATCGCCGAGGGCCGCACGGCGGGCGGCGATGTGGCGGCTTTCGCTGGCGTTGGGGAGCGCGCGCTTCAGTACTATCTCGCTGGGCTGGTTGGTCTAGGGTACGTCTGCAAGCGTTATCCACTCTCGGAACAGTCACCTCCGCCGCGTCATGTGCGCCTGGGGATCGACGATCCGCTACTGCGCTTCTGGTTTCGTTTTGTGTTCCCCAACACCAGCTACCTGGCGCAACGCGGCGCAGAGGCGGTTTTTCGTGACCGGATCCGCCCGCAGCTAGATGCGCACTTCGGGCAAGGCTTCGAGCAGCTATGCCGCGAAGCGCTGCCGTTCTTGTACGCCCGCGAGCGCGTAAGCGGTGCGTTCCGTGTCGGCGAATACTGGAGTAAGGACTGCCAAATCGACGTGGTTGGTTTGCGCGACGATGGATTCATCGACCTCGGCGAATGCAAATGGGGCGCGCGACAGGAAACGGCGAGCGCGATCCAAGAACTTGAAGGAAAAATGCAGCACTTCCCGAATCGGCGCAATGCAACAGTTGCGCTGCGGGTATTCCAGAGGGCGGCGCCACGCCGTGAACCGCGACGCAAGAGCCGTGCAACAAGTGTTCGTGTACACGGTCTGGACGAGATGTATCGGTAGAGCCGGCTTGACGGCATGTCGCCCGCTACGCCGATTGCGCCGCCGCTCGTGTGGCGCGGCGGCGGTCATCTCCGCCTCGAAAGGGTGAGTCGTCGTGGGAGCTCAGCCGCGGTTGGGGACATCGGATCTCAACGAAGAACTCGGCGCGCGTTCATTGATGTCGACGTTCGGACGACTCAAGAAAATCAGCCCGAGAGCCGCCGCTCGATCGCTACCCGTCGCCGTGAAGCAGACACCTCCTGTCAAGAACGAGGTGACTATCGCCCCGTGCCTGCCATTGGGTCAGCGACGGGAAATCCACCCTCGATTGGTGACCGCAAGAAACACCTCACTCCGTTAGCGGTCGCACCTCGCGATTGATCGCCTTCACCGCTATGCCAACAAAGGATAACGCCTTCATGCAGCTGTGCATGTCTCTCGATCTCGATGGACATCAGTGGGAAGGGTTTTATCTGGATCCAGCGCAAGCGCCACATTTAAGGCTAAGCCTTTGTCACAGATCGATGCATTGTCGGGTTTGTTTACATTTCGGGCGCGATTGGCCCAGCGCGGGCGACACGAAAACCCCTAGCAAACTGATTTTATTGAGTTCATCGATTTGATGGAACAATAATTGCATGCATCGCCATTGCGGAGTGTTTTTCGGGGTCCAAGACTATGTTGACTAAAAACTGGCTCGCCATAGTGTCCGCCTGCCTTGCATGCGGCCTCGGTTCAGCAAGCGTTCCGGCAGATGCGACGATCGTCAAGTATGCCTTCACCGGCACCTTCGGCCCGGGAGCCTTGGCCGGGCAAACCCTTGCGGGCACGTTTACGTACGACACGACCACTCCGGGGTCCGGCTCCTATGCCATTCCCGATGCATCGCCGTTCCAATTTTCGATGGGCGCGCGTACTGGTCTTACGGCATTTGTAGGCCAAATCGTCATTCGTGATGAAGTCCTCTCGGGGAGCGATCGCCTAGGACTCGGCGGTCCGCTGCCTCCCGGCGGTGTTTTCCCAACCGGCTTCACGCTAATCCTAGAGCTCCTGGATAGCTCGCGTACTGCGTTTACCTCCAACGCGCTGACCGAGACGCTACCGCCTGTGTCAGCCTTCGACAGCACTTCCTTTCAAGTGCGCGAGTTCATCTCCGGGATTCAGATTCTCAATGCGACAGGCACCCTCAACAGCCTGACGCGGGTCGTTGATGACCCCAACACGCCAGTGCCGGAACCGTTGCCACTCTGGCTGCTGGTGATTGGTTGCGCGGCGTTGGCGCGCTGGCGACGCGACGCATAGCAAGCACCAAGGCCGTCATCTTGGCCTAGGGGGATGGCTGCGGGTCGGCTTCGAGGAGCGAAGCGAGGCTGGATTGCATGCCGATTCAACTCGACCATCTGATCTGCCGACCCGTGGACGGCGGCGACACCGAGGCAGCAGGTAGCCATTGCCCCGAAAACGCGACCAAAGCCCGAACTGTTGTGTTGCAGTGACTTCGCGCGGGGGTCGATCAGTTGATGCGCCATCAGCGCGCCGTGCGCTCGTTGAGTCGCCCGGAACTGTACGTGCAAAACTGTCGGCTGATTCTCTTCACGGATTTACGGTCATGAGAAATCACACGAACACTATTGCGCGCTTGGCTTGTCGTCCAACAGCGGCCAACAGACTGACGCACCTACAAGGCAATTCACACTTGCGTCGCACAGGCGACGTTGCCC
>CAZAWU010000148.1:0-3917 GCA_964488915.1 uncultured Burkholderiales bacterium | reverse complement strand
CGATGCACGTCGTAGGGCCGATAAAAGCCGAAGCGTGCGATGTTCGCGTCCAACCATCGATGCAGCCGGTAGAACACGCCGCCGGGTGCGGCTTCCTGCGGCAGCAACTCGTAGCGCCCATCGGGCCCGAGCGCCGCACGGTCGATCACATCGATCTCCGTGCCCCAATGATGGCGGCTCGCGCCCGGCAGCGCCGACCAACACAGGATTGCCTCGATGATCTGCGGTTCGCTCAAGCTCGCATAGTCGAGTGCGGCGCCTTGCGCGTCGTAAAGCGTGCGCTCGCCGCTGAACTTCTTGTTCCAGATGCGCAGCTGCGCCTCGAAATCGCGAAAGCTGCTCGCCACCGCGATATCGATGCCTTCGCGCGCCGCGGCTTCGCGCATCTCCAAGAACGGATTAACCGCGTCGCGATGCAGCGCAGCTTTCAACTCGTCGAGTTGACACACATGCGTGCGCGCGCGGCCGGTAAGTTCCAGGGCGTTGAGCATGTTCGCGCTTACTGATCGAGCGTGCGCCGCATCGCCGTCTTGGCGACTTCTAGAAAGAAGATCTGCATTTTTGAGCGGAACTCCTGGTCGGCGGCGCTCGTGCCGCGGTTGGGTGCGACGCACTTCGCGCCGGTTTCGCAGATCTGCATGAAATCGCCGGACGTAATTCGGTCGGTCGCAATCATAAACTTCACCGGCAGCCGATGCGCGTGCAATGAGGAACTGACGAAGTACTTGTTGCCGATGATCGCCAACTCCGCTGGGTTGCTGACCGGATTGCGCTCCGCGCCGCCGACCGTGTTCAGCCAAAGCTCGCCGCGCGTGGAAAGCACGAGATGGCCAGACCTTTTCACCGTCTCGCCCCAAGAAAAGCGCGGGCTCACGGCGGCAACGGCATCTTTGGCGGGGGGCTTGGCTTGCGAAGGTGGTGCGGGAATTCCGGGGGAGCGCAACTGGTTTGCACACTCGACTCTCACTTTGTCGCAGCGCTCAATCCGGCATTGAGCCAGCTTCACGGGACTTACCTCCTCGCCGGCAACTGCTTGACCGAGCATCGCCACGGCCACCTGCGGTGTCGCGGAGAGCTGGCTTGTATCGCGCCAGACCGTCGTTTCGGGCGCGGACTGCTCGCGCACGCACGCGACGCCATGCGCCCAGCGCGTCCAAGCGCCGCAGTCGAGCTTGCTGTCGAAGAAGTCGCCCCGCTGGTCAAAGTCGATCATGACGAGCGTGCCGATCGGTCCGCGCGCGCGGCCGGTCGTGATCACGCCGACGTGGCGGCCATCCGGATCGCAAGTGACCTCGCCAATGCTGATTTCGCTCGTGGTGTCGGCGTCCGCGCTCGGCGCCGCCCCGCCAGAGCTGGACTGCGCGGCGGCGGGCGCGGGTACTTCAGGCGCGGCGGTAACGGGCGCGGCGGGCCGGGTCGCCACATTAATGCCGGAGCCCTCCAAAAATTCCAGCACCGCACTCGCCGGATTCGCGCGTACGTAGCCATTGCGCTCGCTCTGCACTAAGCCCACCACCTGCCCGCCTTTCAGCAGCGGGCCGCCGGAATTGCCCTGATTTACTTTGCCGTCGAACAGCAACTCACGCCCGTCGCGCGTAGCGAACTTGAGGCTCTTGGGCGACCAGCCCGGTGCGCCTTGCGGAAAACCCAATGTGAGTACTTCCTCACCGCCTTCGCTCAGTTGCACTTCCGGCGCGAGCAGCAGCGGCAGCGCGCCAGGAGGCGCGGGCGTGCTGACGACCAGGTAAGCAATGCCGCGCAAGCTGTCGTCCTCCATCTTGCCGACTTTGGCTGCAACGAGCGAGTCACGCTTGGCGAAGAACTCGACTTCGATTCTCTGCGCGCCCTGTACTACGTGCGTGGCGGTTACGACGTACGCCCGGTCCGGTGCGGTTTTGACGATGAATCCAGTGCCAGTTTTCTGGACGCCGTCTTCGAGACTGCTCAGGACGCGTACCACGCCCTGTTTAAGGTTTTCGATGTTCTGTGCGTGCGCCAAAGGCGTGAGCAAGGCCAGTACCAGAGCGAGGGCCGCGGCCGCATGCCCAGCCGATAGTCGCAAGACGGCACCCCTCACCAGCGCAGCCCCTGCTGCTGCAGCAGCTGTTGCGCTTCGGCGATGCCTTGCCGCGCGGCGGCTTGCAGCCATCGGATGGCTTCGTCGCGATTCGGCGCAACGCCTTTACCCGACATGAACGCCACGGCCACGCCGAACTGGCCGGTCGCGTCGCCTGCTTCGGCCGCTTGGCGCAAGAGCGCGAAGCCTTGCGCCTCGTCGCTGGCTACGCCAAGACCCTGCAGGTATTGGAGGCCCAATAGGGCCTTTGCCTTGGGATCATTATGTTCTACCGCTTTGCGCAGCCATTTCGCAGCTTCAGCGTAGTCTTGCACCACGCCATTGCCGCTTTGATAGACCTCCCCCAATGTCGTCATCGCTTGCGGTACGCCTTTTTCGGCCGCTTCCCTCAAGCGCCGCACACCCTCGCTTGGGTCGCGTTCGACGCCTGCACCGCCGTGCATGTACAACGTGCCCATCATCGCTTGCGCGGACGCGTCCTGCGTTGCCGCAAGTCGTATCCACTTGACTCCCTCGGCGAGGTTCTTTTCCATGCCGATTCCGCCCGCTGCCATGTAGCCATAAAGGAATTGCGCGTTGCTATCACCTTGCTGGGCGCCCTTTTGCAGCCATTGTGCTGCCTCCTTCAGCGCGGCGGTGTCCTTGATCTGCTGCTTTTCCATTGCGCCGAACACCATTGCGATGCGTTCGTCCTTCTTCGTTTTCGATTCGTCGCAGCAGAAAGTCACCGCGCTTTCGTCGTCCCGGGCCAGCCCGACGGCCTTGGTCAGCGACATCAATCCCATCGCTCCCAGCGCAGTCGCATAGCCCGCATCCGCCGCGCGGCGATACCATTTGGCCGCTTCAGCAGAGCTCTGCGCGACGCCCTTGGCGTCCAAGTACATCTCGGCAAGAGCGAACTGCGCTTTGCTATCGCCGCCCTCGGCCGCCTGCTTAACTTGATTGAAATTGCCGTAGTCAATTGATGCGGGCGCAGCGCTTGCTGATTTGTGTTCATCGCCAACGCGCGCTGCCGCCGCGGCTTGCGGCTTGAGCGCGATGTTCCATCCCTCCAGTGTTTCGACAACCAGATTGGCAGGCGCCGCGCGTGCGAACTTGCCTTGCAGCGCTTGCACGACGGCGATGACTTTGCCGTCCTTGATGAGCGGACCGCCGGAGTTGCCCTGATCGATGGCGGCGCCGGAAACAATCAGATCAGGTCCCTCGCGCCCCGCGAGATCGGCTTTGCTCATGAGCCAGGAACCGCCGCCCTGCGGGAAACCGAACGCGACGACTTCATCACCAACTTTCGGCTTCGCAGTGGTTTCGAACGCCAGTGCGATGGATTGCGGCGCACCGTCCACTTTAAGCACCGCCAGGTCGACGCGCAGCTCCTGTTTGACGACCTCGGCGTTGACCGGCGCATTCTGCCGCGCAAAGAACTCAACTGTCGGGCTCGGATCGCCTTCGACCACATGTGCCGCGGTGACGATGTAGGTCGTGCCAGCGTCAACGGCTACGACAAAACCGCTGCCGGTGCGCGATTTGTTGTTCAGCGTCGATTTGATCTTTACCACCCCAGTGCGCAGCGAAGCGGTGTCTTGCGCGAAGGCGAGCGATGAGCAAAGCACAATCAGCAAAGTCATGATCACGCGGTGCATATTTGTTCCTCTGCCTCTAATACAGTCAGTACTATAAGGGCAACGATGAGATATATAGACATGCTCGAAGGTATACTCAACTATTCAAGCTTTCTATCGCTGGCTAATTTGATGATGCCGGGCGTCGCTCCGAGTACAAAGGTGATGATAGTGAAAAGCACTCGTAGCTTGGGATCGTTCCACAGGCGGTCGAACCACGA
>CAZAWU010000147.1:5781-10207 GCA_964488915.1 uncultured Burkholderiales bacterium | reverse complement strand
CCCGCCTGCATGGATGCTCACATAAGTAGCACTAAGAGTGAAGCACTACACTAGCTACTTCTTGATCGCTCCCAGAATTTTCTTCAACAAGTCCGTGCCGGCTTTGACCGGGTTTGCGCGCACGGCCTTTTCTTCTTCCGCCATCACAAGGTAGAGGCCGTCGAGCGCTTTACGCGTGACGTAGTCTTGGATCTTGGCGTCTTTATCTTTGACGATACCCAGCTTGGAGGCGGTGCCCGCGAATTGATTGTATTGGTCGGCCAAGCCGATCTTTGAGGTAACCTCGGTTACGATCGGCAAAAACTTCTCGGTCAAAGGTTGCTGGGTCACCTTGCGAAAATACTGGGTGGCCGCATCATCGCCTCCGGTCAAGATCTTGCGCGCGTCGTCGAAACTCATTTGCTTGATCGCATCGACGAACAGCGCTTTGGCTTCCGGAACGGCTTTCTCCGCGGCGCGGTTCATACCGAGTACCAGTTCATCGGCCTGTTTATTCATGCCGAGCGTGCGCATGAGTCTCTCGGCCTTCTTCAGTGTCGGCGGCAGCGGAATCTTGACTTTGTCATAACTGAAGAATCCATTTTCCTTGCCAAGGCGCATGACGGCGTTGATCGTACCTTGATTGAGCGCGTCCTTGAGGCCCGTGACGACATCGCGGTCGGTGAGATCGCTGAGGCTGAAGGCACTCGCAGACACAGTCCAGAATAAGTAAGTGAAGCAGAACAATATTCGCTGGCGTAGAGTCATACGGCTTGTTTCCCGTCGTCAGGTATGGGGTAGGTTCTCCGGACTGGGCGCAGTGTAGCGTAACAACCGTGGTTTCCGCGGAGCGATGAGACGGGAAACTTCCGTCGGCGCAACTACATTGCGGTACTCCGGGCGGATTTGTCGAGGCCGTTTACATCGGACTACTTGGCGGCACTCAAGAAAGGGAGTGAATTCTTCTAAAACAAGTAGTTAGGTGCTTTGGCGTAAAGATTGCTACTTCAGAGCCACAACAACAATAAAGCACAGTGACGACAAGAGCTAGAAGAAAACACGGCGTGCTTAGCACGCCGACTTTGGTAGGCCCTGTTCGCAGGGCCTTGTTTATCAAGGTTTATCGTACGGGATTGACAGAGAGCCCGGCATCAGTCAGATTGCAGCTGTTGTTGGCATGTTGGCCTTGAGGTCTGGGGTTTCGGGCTTGGCTGTCGGGTGGCTTTACACCGGCTTTTAGAGATGCCGCGTTGAGTTGCGCGAAGTCGAGTGAATTGATGGGGTCAAGCGAGGTGTTACATGGGTTTGATAATTAAGAAAAAAGCCGCTTATATTTTTGGTGTAGGGCTGCTGCTTGCGGTGTGCATCGATGCGAGCGCGGTGCCGTTCTTCGCTAAGCAGAATCGCAGTTCGCTTGCGCAGACTCAGGCTGATACCGGAACGGGGGGTAGCGATGCGCTCGTCACCGGTTACACGCAGGATGTTCAAAGCGGCGTGTCGGATTTCCAGTTTCTCGCGCGGAATTTTTCTGGCTCGGATACAAGGCCAGCACTTACTACAAGTGGCGTTCTAGATACGTCGGTCCTTGCAACCAATACCATCGCTGTGCCGGCGCCGATTCCCGGCTCCCTCAGCCTGGTGGGGCTAGGCGCTGCTTTGCTCTTCTGGCGCAAGAGGAAGTAAAGAATTCTTCTCGGCCGGCTAGATAAGCCAGTCTCTCGGCCGCAAGAAAATCGAATAAAGAGTTGCCTCTGGCGTTCCGTCCGCGGGACGCCAGTCGTAGCGCCATTTCACCACCGGCGGCAGCGACATGAGTATCGATTCCGTGCGCCCACCGGACTGCAGCCCGAACAAGGTGCCGCGGTCATACACCAAGTTGAATTCCACGTAGCGCCCACGTCGGTAAGCTTGGAAATCGCGTTCGCGTTCGCCGAAGGTGAGACTGGCGCGGCGAGCAACGATCGGCAGATAGGCATCCAGAAAATGATCGCCGACGCTGCGCACTAAGGCGAAGCTCGCGTCGAATCCAAGCTCGTTTAGATCGTCAAAGAAGATCCCGCCCACACCGCGCGGCTCGTTGCGGTGCTTGAGAAAAAAGTACTCGTCGCACCAGTGCTTGAAACGCGGGTGGAATTGCGCACCGAACGGCGCGAGCGCATCCGCGCAAGTGCGATGGAAGTGGCGCGCGTCCTCCTCGAAGCCGTAGTACGGCGTCAGGTCCATACCGCCGCCGAACCACCACACCGGCGCCTCTCCGGTTTTCGTGGCACTGAAGAAGCGCACGTTCATGTGCACCGTCGGCACGTAGGGATTGAGCGGATGCAACACCAGGGAAACCCCCATCGCTTCAAAGCCGCGTCCGGCAAGCTCAGGTCGAGAGGCCGACGCCGAGGGAGGCAACTTTGCGCCGAACACGTGCGAGAGGCTCACGCCCGCGCGCTCGAACACCTTACCGCTTTCGAGCAGGCAGCTGATGCCGCCACCACCTTCGTCGCGCTGCCAGCTATCGCGGCGAAAGCGCTCGCCGTCGGCGCCTTCAAGCCCCGCGACGACGCGGTTCTGCAGATCGAGCAAGTAGGACTTGACGCTAGCGCTATCCATATCAGCCTCGCATCACGGTACCGCTGAGCAAGTCCGCGATCGTGCTCGGCCGCTTGCGCCGGCCGATGCGTCCGCGCAACACCAGCGTCGACTTACCAAACTGGCGCAGACACTCGCGATAGGATTTGATCGATACCCGCGACGATCGGTTCGCGCTGGTAGACACCAGCGGCAAACCGGTCTGCTCACACAGCTCCCGCGCCTGCGCGTGCGCCGGCACGCGCAGCGCAATGCGATCGTGCTTGCCGCGCAGCCAAGCGGGCACGCTGTGGCGGGCCGGCATTAACCAGGTGTGGGCGCCGGGCCACTTCTCCAGCGCACGCGCGCGCAGTTCGGGCGGCAAAGACAAGACCATGCGTTCCAATTGATCGAAACTCGCGCCGATGACAATCAGCCCTTTGTGTTGTGGACGGCGCTTCAAGCCCAACAGGCGCCGCACGGCTACGTAGTTGAACGGATCGCAGCCGAAGCCGAAACAACTCTCGGTCGCATAGGCAATGATACCGCCGGAAGCCAGGTGCGCTCGCGCCCGGCGCAGCATGGCCGCGCGCAACATCTCGTTTCAGGGGGTCTTGCGCGGCTTGTCGATGGCGCGGTGGCCGATGTCACGTCGCATCTGCTTGCCCGCGAAGTGGATATTCTCCGCCACTTGGTAAGCGCGCGTGCGCGCCATCTTGATGCTGTCGCCAAGCGCCGTTACACACAGTACACGCCCGCCGTTAGTGACTACTTGCTTATCGTGCCGCGCCGTACCGGCATGAAAGACTCGGCAATCTTCGGCACCTGCTGGCAATCCTGTGATCGCATCGCCCGAGCGCGGCGATTCGGGATATCCGGCGCTGGCCAGTACCACTCCGAGCGCGGCGCGCCGGTCCCAGGCGGGCTCGGCGAGGTCGAGTTTGCCGTCGATGGCTTGGTCGATCAGGTCGACCAAGTCGCTGCGCAGGCGGATCATGATCGGCTGCGTCTCAGGATCGCCGAGACGGCAGTTGAACTCCAGCGTCTTGGGGTTACCGGCCGCGTCGATCATCAAGCCTGCATACAGAAAACCGGTGTAGCGATGGCCTTCATTGGCCATGCCTTCGATTGTCGGCAGAATGATCTCGCGCATGACGCGCGCATGCACTTCTGGTGTGACCACCGGGGCGGGCGAGTAGGCGCCCATGCCGCCGGTGTTGGGGCCAACATCACCGTCACCCAAGCGCTTGTGATCTTGGCTGGTCGCGAGCGAAACCACGTGATCGCCATCCGCCATGACGATGAAGCTGGCCTCCTCGCCTTCAAGAAACTGCTCGATGATGAGGCGCGCGCCCGCTTCGCCGAGCTTCTTTTCGGTGAGCAACGCATCCACTGCCGCGTGTGCTTCCTCTCGCGTCGCCGCGACTACCACACCCTTGCCGCCGGCCAGGCCGTCGGCTTTTATTACGATCGGCGCACCTTGCGCATCGATGTAGCCGTGCGCCGCAGCCGCATCGGAGAAGCTGTCGTACGCTGCGGTCGGAATGCCGTGACGCTGCATGAATGCCTTGGCGAACTCCTTGGAGCTTTCGAGTTGCGCGGCCGCGCGCGTCGGCCCGAAGATGCGCAGCCCTGCAGCGCGAAAATCGTCCACGATGCCGGCGGCGAGCGGCGCTTCGGGGCCGACCACGGTGAAGTGAAGCTGCTCCGTGCGCGCAAAGTCGATCAGCGCCGCGGTTTCGCTTAACGCAACGTTGAACAAGCCGTCCTCGGTGGCCGTGCCGGCATTGCCGGGGGCAACATACACGCGCGAAACGCGCGGCGACTGCGCCAACTTCCAGGCGATCGCATGTTCGCGTCCCCCGGAACCGATAACCAACAGCTTCAT
>CAZAWU010000147.1:0-5681 GCA_964488915.1 uncultured Burkholderiales bacterium | reverse complement strand
ACGGAATCTCTCAAAGACAATTTCGCCTGCTCCGCTTTCGTTGCCGCGATGCGCGTGCTGTCGACTCGGCTCATTTGCCCGGCGCCGATGCCAAGCGTTTGCCCGTCTTTCACGAACACGATCGCATTCGATTTGACGTACTTCACCACACGGAACGCAAAGAGCAAATCGTCCATCTGCTGCGCGGTGGGCGCGCGTTTGCTGACGAGCTTGGTCTGCGCGGCGCTGACCGTGGCATCGTCCGGCGTTTGCAGCAGCAAGCCGCCACCGATACGCTTGAGGTCGTAAAGATTGTTGCCAGAGCTAAGCGGCACTTGCAACACGCGCACGTTCTGCTTGTCTTTCAGCACGGCCAGCGCCTGCGCGCTATAGCCGGGCGCGATCAGCACTTCCAGGAACTGTGCCGACACTGCTTGCGCTGCCGCGGCGTCGACTTCGCAATTGAAAGCGATGATGCCGCCGAAGGCTGATACGGGATCGGTGGCGAACGCCTTTTGATACGCAGCGAGCGGGCTCGCGCCGAGGGCGACACCGCAAGGATTGGCGTGCTTGACGATGACGCAAGCCGTGCCGGCGAAGCTCTTGACACATTCCCACGCGGCGTCCGCATCGGCGATGTTGTTGTAGGAAAGCTCTTTGCCCTGCAACTGCTTTAACGCAGACAATGCACCGGGCACAGCCGCACGGTCAACATAGAAAGCTGCTTGCTGGTGAGGGTTTTCACCGTAGCGCAGGTCCTGTGCCTTATCGAACTGCAGGTTTAGCCGCGCGGGAAACTGCGCGCGCGCGCCAGCGCTGCTGAGCGATGTCAAATAGTTGCTTACGGCACCGTCGTATTCCGCAGTATGGGAAAAAGCTTTGCGCGCCAGTTCGAAGCGCAGCGCGGCGCCGATGGCGTTCCCGCTTGCCTGCATCTCTTGCAACACACGGGTATAGTCGGCCGGGTCAGTTACTACCGCGACATGCGGATAGTTCTTCGCTGCCGCGCGCACCATCGCCGGGCCGCCGATATCGATGTTCTCGATCGCCTCCTCCAGAGTGCAGCCGGGATTGGCGATGGTTTCGCGGAACGGGTAAAGGTTGACCACCAGCAGATCGATCGGCTCGATGCCGTGCGCGTGCATCGCGTCCATGTGCTCATGCACATCCCGCCGGCCGAGCAGTGCGCCGTGGATCTTGGGGTGCAGCGTCTTGACGCGCCCGTCCATGATTTCCGGAAAGCCGGTGTAATCCGACACATCCGTCACCGCCACACCCGCCGCGCGTAACGCCTTGCCGCTGCCACCGGTGGATAGCAGCGCCACGCCGCGCGTACTCAACTCGCGCGCGAATTCGACCATACCGGTCTTGTCCGACACGCTAATCAGCGCTCTACGCACGACAGGCATACTGAGATCGGCGGCTATTCGCAAAACGCATAGGGACTTAGCGCAGCCCGCATTCCTGCATCTTCTTGCGCAGTGTGGTGCGGTTTACGCCGAGCGCTTCTGCGGCCTTGGTTTGATTGCCTTGAGCGTACTCCAGCACCGCCTCGAGCAACGGTCGCTCGACGTTCTTGATCACCAAGTCGTACAGCGCACTAGGTTTTTCGCCATCCAACTGATCAAAGTAATTGCTTAGTGTTTTGCGCACGCATGCGGACAGCGCCGTTTCCTTTCGCTTCATGCGGTGAGAGCCTCCCCCTCCAATTGGGTATATGCGAGCCGTGTATCGCGCTCTGCCAGTTGATCGAAGAATTGCCGCACCAGCTGCAGTTGCTGCTGCGGCGATTCGACTTCGCTCACTTCGGTCCAAAACTGCTTGCCGCCGGGCAAGCCTTGCGTGTACCAATGAATGTGCTTGCGCGCGATGCGCACGCCTTTGTCCGCGCCATACAACTGCTGCAGCTCCAGCAAATGCGCGAGGAGCATCTGACGCACTTCCGCCACTCCGGGCGGCGGCAGCAGCTCGTTGGTTGCTAGATAGTGATTGATTTCGCGGAAGATCCAAGGGCGTCCCTGGGCCGCGCGGCCGATCATAATCGCGTCCGCGCCGGTGTAATCGAGCACATGCTTTGCTTGCTGCGGCGTGCGAATATCGCCGTTGGCGATAAGCGGCAGTGCCACCGCAGCCTTCACCTCCGCCATCGTGTCGTATTCGGCCGTGCCGCCAAAGCCGCAAGCGCGCGTGCGTCCATGCATTGCCAGCGCCTGCACGCCTTCTTCACGCGCAATGCGGGCAACGCGCAGCGCGTTGCGATTGTTCTTATCCCAGCCCGTGCGGATCTTAAGGGTGACTGGCACATCGACTGCCCGCACCACGGCGCCGACGATGCTGGCAACGAGCGATTCGTCGCGCAGCAAGGCCGAACCCGCCATTACGTTGCATACTTTCTTGGCCGGGCAGCCCATGTTGATATCGATTATCTGCGCGCCGCGTTCGACGTTGTAACGCGCCGCGGCCGCCATCAGTTGCGGGTCGGCGCCGGCAATTTGTACCGAGCGTGGCTCCACCTCTCCTTCATGATTGATGCGCGCCCGCGTCTTATCGGAACTCCATGTCTCGGGTTTCGCCGAGATCATCTCCGATACGGCCAGCCCGGCGCCAAATTGCTTACAAAGTTGGCGAAACGGGCGATCGGTTACACCCGCCATCGGCGCGACAAAAACATTGCTAGGTAGCGAATAGCAACCGATGTGCATCGAAATGAAGGGCTGGGGGATAGAACGGAGGCGCAATTCTATACCTGATGTTCAGCGCAAAGGAATCCCGCTGGAAATCCGCTAAGCACGCGGACTTGTTTTGGGCAGGCGGGGGTAAGCGTGCGCTTGTTTTGTTATCAATGACGTTAGCCTCTTCGTTGGCGGGGGTATCAAGTGCGCGTGATCAGAAAAAAATTTGTCATATTGCGCGCAATTTCTGGCACTCGTCGTGCTTGCGCTTGTGCACTGTGATCAGTGAGCGCGTTCCCAGTTCGGGCCGATACCTACATCAACTACCAGCGGTACAGAGAGCTGCGCGACATTCGTCATGATGATTGGCAGGTGCGTTTTGACCGTGTCCAAATAGCGCTCCGGCACTTCCAGCACCAATTCGTCGTGCACCTGCATGATCATCTTGACTTCGGGGCACTCGCGCTCGATCCAAGTTTGAACTTGAATCATCGCGAGCTTGATGAGGTCGGCCGCCGTGCCCTGCATCGGTGCGTTGATGGCAGCGCGCTCTGCGCCCTGGCGGCGCGCCGGATTACCGCTTTTGATCTCCGGCAAGAATAGCCGGCGGCCGAACACGGTCTCGACATAGCCGAAGTTGCGCGCGGCCTCGCGCGTGCGTTGCATGTAAGCAGCCACGCCGGGATAGCGTGCAAAATAGCGGTCGATATAAGCCTTGGCCGCCGAACGCTCAATACCGAGCTGCGAGGCGAGACCAAACGCCGACATGCCATAAATCAAGCCGAAATTAATGACTTTGGCGTAGCGGCGCTGCTCGCTACTGACGGCGCCGGTTGCAAGCCCAAAGATCTCCGCCGCCGTCGCCCGATGAATATCCTCGCCGGCCGCGAACGCTTTTAGCAGACTCGCATCGCCGGAAAGATGCGCCATGATGCGCAGCTCGATTTGTGAATAGTCAGCGGATACGATGTGCGCTTCTGGCGCTGCAATGAACGCTTCCCGCACGCGCCGCCCTTCCGTAGTGCGAATCGGGATGTTCTGCAAGTTCGGATCGTTCGAGGCGAGGCGGCCGGTAACCGCGACCGCCTGCCCGTAGTTAGTATGCACGCGGCCCGTGCGCGGATGCACCATGAGCGGCAGCTTGTCGGTGTAGGTCGATTTGAGCTTCGACAATCCGCGGAAGTCCAATATGAGTTTGGCCAGCGGGTGATCGAGCGCGAGTTGTTCGAGCACGTCTTCGTCGGTTGACGGCTGCCCGCTGGGCGTCTTCTTCAGCACCGGCAGCTTCATGCGCGTGAACAGGATGTCCTGAATCTGCTTGGGCGAATTGATATTGAAGGACTCGCCGGCTACCTCGTGCGCCTGTTTCATGAGCGCCGTCAATTGCTGACCGAGCGCATCGCTTTGCCGCTTGAGCACCTCGACATCGAGCAGTACGCCGTGGCGCTCCATCTTGAACAGCACTTCCATCACCGGCATCTCGATCTCGCGGTAGACGTAGCTCAGCTTGGCTTCTTCGCTCAAACGCGGAAACAGGAATTGATGCAAGCGCAAGGTGATGTCGGCGTCTTCGGCCGAATACTCGGTCGCGCGTTCGATCGGCACTTGATCGAAGCTAAGCTGACCCGCGCCTTTACCCGCGACGTCGTAGTACGTGATCGTCTTCAAGTTGAGATGGCGCGCGGCCATGCTGTCCATGTCGTGCGGCTTGTCGCTTTCCAGAACGTACGACTCCAGCAGGGTGTCGTGTTCGATGCCCTGCAATCGTATGCCGTGGTTGGCGAGCACATGCATGTCATACTTCAAGTTTTGCCCGACTTTACGTATATGTGTGTCTTCCAGCACCGCCCGCATTCGTTGCAGGACGCTTTCGCGATCGAGCTGCTCGGGGGCGCCGGCGTAGCGGTGCGCGAGCGGCACGTAGCACGCGTGACCTGCTTCGACGCAGAGGGAAAGACCGACCAGTTCGGCTTGATGCGGATCGAGCGATGTCGTTTCCGTGTCCACGCACAAAACGGCATCCGCCGATACGCGCGCGAGCCACTGCTCCAAGTGCGCTTCGGTGGACACACACTCGTAGCGACGCGGCAGATCCCGCTGCGCCGCCGGCATGGAGGCGGCGTTTGGTGTGCCGGGACTGGTGACGCTTGCGGTGCTTGCGTCCAGTTCTTTGCGCCAGCCTTTGAATTCAAGCCGATCGAAGACTTGCGCAAGCTGCGCGCGTTCAGGTTCGGCAAGATGCAGTTGATCGATGGTTTGCGGCAGCGCGACGTCGCGCTGCACGGTGAGTAGCTTGCGCGCCTGAGGCAACCAGTCCAGCACCTTACGCAGATTTTCGCCAACGGCGCCGCTGATCTCGCCCGAGCGTGCGATGATGTTGTCGAGAGAACCGTACTCTGCCAACCATTTAACCGCCGTCTTGGGGCCCACTTTGTCGACCCCTGGCACGTTATCGACGCTGTCGCCGATCAGTGCTAGATAGTCGATGATGCGCTCGGGCGGTACGCCGAATTTTTCGTTTACGCCGGCAACGTCGAGCTTTTCGTTGCTCATTGTGTTGATCAGCGTGACGTGCTGGTCGACCAGTTGCGTCAGGTCTTTGTCGCCGGTGGAGATTACGGTGTTTATGCCGCGCCGGCTTGCCTCGTGCGCCAGCGTACCGATCACATCGTCCGCTTCCACGCCAGGCACGATCAGCAGCGGCCAGCCGAGAGCGCGGATTGCTTCGTAAAGCGGTTCGATTTGCTGCGCCAGCTCTTCCGGCATCGGACTGCGGTTGGCTTTGTAGGCCGGATACGCGTCTTCCCGAAACGTCTTGCCCTTGGCGTCGAACACGCACGCCAAATAGTCGGGCTTATAATCCAGCACCAAGCGACGCAGCATGTTGAGCACGCCGTAGATAGCGCCGGTGGGCTCGCCGCGCGAGTTGCGCAGATCGGGCAGCTTATGGAACGCGCGATAGAGGTAGGACGAAGCGTCGACGAGCAAGAGCGTTTTCATTCAGAGGGAATCATGAGTCTCGCGAAGAAA
>CAZAWU010000146.1:0-10402 GCA_964488915.1 uncultured Burkholderiales bacterium | reverse complement strand
GCTTCGGCGGGCTTCAGCTCGCTAGACTCGTACACCACTCCCAGGGACACCAGCATGATCTGCAGTGTGGCTTAACTTGCGCCCACATGTTTGAAGCTCGGGTGAAGCGGGTGAGTCTGCGCGCGATAGGTATTCGCGCGCACCGAGTCTTCTGCGACCAATTCCCAGCGCAAGTCCGCTCTGAACTGGTAAGCGGGAGACAGCGGGTTTCGCTGCTCGCTGCGTGTTGGCGCCTCTAGAGCAACACTCGCATCCCTCGGCGCGGATCGCCACTGGTAGAAGGAAGGGTCAAGTGGATTGGCGGCGTGAGCTACCTGGATCGAGGTTGACGAGAGAAGCAGGGTCGCTGCGACGAATGTGAGCAGCAAAGTGCTCTTGGTACGTTTGCGGTTGTTCATGATCGATTCCTTTAATGGTGCACAGAGGGCGTCAATAGCTGCCTGCGTTATCACGGCGCCGTCATCGGAGAGGGGGTAATTGGAGGTTTTCCAGATTGCCAGCCGGGCAGGCTCTTCAGCCACTCTGCCCAAGGCCTGCGCCAGTTTTGAATGAGTTCCGGGATGCTTAGCCGCTGTACGGTTGGTTGTGGCCAAAGTGATTTTGCGTGTTGGAGTGCCGGGCGCGCTGGAGGTTGTTGCGTCATGTGAGGTTGCTTTGAATTTCTGAGACTGGGGGCCGAATTTATGCGGATGTGTTGGTGTGGCGATGTGATTCAGGTTCTGGCGAACTCGGGCTGGGCCTATGAACATGCTGACTCCTGGGAAGTTCAGTGGGGAATTAACTATTTAGTAAACTACAATCTTGATATCTGCTACTTGATTAACCAATGTAATCCAATTTGATTAAACAGTAAAGACATTTCGGAGATTGCTTTATAATGATTAGCCAATATTAGTGAATTCATTGATTCCATGGATATAAACTCACTGATCAGGCATAGACTCGCAGAGTTGGGGTTCGAACAGAAGCAACTGGCTAGCGCTGCCCAGGTGACGGATTCCTACGTCTCGCAGCTGCTGACCCGCAAGAAAGCGCCACCCGCACCAGGGCGAACGGACATCTACGCAAAGATGGAGACGTTCTTAAAGCTCTCCCGCGGTACCTTGTCCGACTTGGCGGATCGCCAACGCCGTGAAGAGCTGAAGCGAAGTTTGGGCGATGAGCAGCCACCGCCTCTGCTCAAGCAGGTGCGCGAACTGATTGTGCGTAAGTGCGTCAAGCACAAGCAAGAGCAAGTACGCGCGATCTTCGATACACAGCCATTCGGCGAGCTCGAGCGGCTAGTGACGCAAAAGCTCTTGGATGTGCTGAAGCAGATCGCGAAGGGAGAACTGGAGAACGAAGCCTGGCTGCGCTTGGTTGCCGACAGCCGCGGTCAGAGCTATGAAGAAACGCGCGTGCACGCGCTGGAATTTCTCGATACGGATATTTTCAACGTCTCGGTCGACAATTGCACCTCGTTCTTGGACCCGTTGATTGAAGCTTGGGACATCGATCTGGCGACTTTCAGCATCGACGTCGTTCTCAACGGTAAGCTCGCCACCGTATGTCGCAAACGCTTTGAGTTTGTGGAAACGCAACCGGGACAGCGCTTCGAGGAGGAGCCTGGGTTTCAAGCTTTCCTTAAAGATGCCGCATTGAGCCGCGGGGCTACGGCGGAGGAGATCGAATTTCTGAGAAAACTGAGGTTCAAAGGCAAACGCCCGACGCCGCTCTACTACTATCGCGAGCTGCAGAGCCTGCGCGATCCTCTGCATTTCCGCGCCTTGGAAGCACACGACGCTGTGCCCGCAAGAGGAGGCGCACAACGTTCAACCTGAGATCCGCTCTTCTGCTCGCCTTCGCGGGTGCTAGTCAGGCTGCCCCGTGGGACAACGAAGAATCCATCTGCGAGGAGCTCTTCAGTGTTGAGCGCCTTGAGCAGCATGCGCAGAGCTTAGCGGCGGCGCAGGTTGTATCCGCAAAGCCGACGCGGGGGCGCTCGCTAGCCACTCGACTAAGAGAAAACGAGTCGATCCTACTCGACGCGTATCGCAGCATCGCCGCCGCGGTCGGCCCACGGCGGGCCGTGACACCCGCGGCCGAATGGTTGCTCGATAACTATCATCTGGTGGAAGCGCAGATCCGTGAGATCCGCGACGATCTGCCCTCAGGTTACTACCGTCAACTGCCCAAGTTGACCAACGGTCCTTTCGCCGGCTATCCGCGCGTGTTTGGTGTGGCGTGGGCCTATGTCGCTCATACAGACAGCCTCTTTGATGCGCAAACGCTGCGCCGCTTCGTGCGGGCCTACCAGCGCGTACAGCCCTTGACCATCGGCGAGTTGTGGGCCGTCGCCATTACGCTGCGCATCGTGCTGGTGGAGAATCTTCGGCGCGGCGCCCGGCGCATTCTCGCCAGTCGCGTGGCGCGTGAGGAAGCCGACGCGCTCGCCGACCGGCTGTTCGGCGTCAATGGGCGCGCGCCAGAAGCGGCCGCTTTGGTGTTTCAACAACACGAACAACAGCCCTTGGCGGGGGCGTTCGCGGTGCAGCTCGTGCAACGCCTGCGCGACCAAGATCCGAAAGTCACACCGGCCCTGAACTGGCTTGAAGAGCGCCTAGCGGCACAGCAAACGACCCCCGATCAGATCGTGCACGATGAGCACCAGAAGCAAGGCGCGGCGAACGTGACGGTGCGCAACATCGTCACCAGTATGCGGCTGATATCGGACGTCGACTGGGCGGAGCTATTCGAGAGCGTTAGCCTGGTCGATGAGACGCTAAGTGCCGCCACTGGCTTCGCGGATATGGATTTCGCCACGCGCAATCTCTATCGCAACGCGATCGAGGAACTTGCGCGCGGCTCGCACCTCACGGAACTGGAGATCGCGCACGCAACCGTGTCCACGGCGAACGATCCCAAGCATCGGATCGCAAGCGACGGCGACGAGCGCCGAAGCGACCCCGGCTACTACCTGATCGCCGCGGGTCGCCGCGCCTTTGAAGCGACGGTCGGTTTTCGTGCGCCGCTGCGCCGCTGGCCCGCTCGTTTGAGCGGGAGGATTGGCGTGCGCAGTTACATTGCAGCCGTCATGCTGATGGCAACGATCGCGCTCTGGCTGCCGCTGTACGCGCTGGCGGGAAGCGGCATCAGCAATGCTTGGCTCGGTGTGCTCGGACTGCTAGGGCTAATCCCGTCCATCGACGCGGCGATGGCGCTGGTGAACCGGGCAGTTACGACGGGCTTCGGTGCGACGACGCTGCCGAGTTTGGCGCTGCGCGACGGGGTACCGCGCCATCTGCGAACGATTGTTGCGGTGCCGATCCTGCTCACCACCAAGGCCGCGATCGACGACCAAGTCGAACGCCTGGAAATCTACTACCTAGCCAGCGCGGAAGACGAGTTGCAGTTCGCGCTGCTCTCGGATTGGACCGACGCCGCCACCGAAACGCTCGCTAGCGATGATGCACTGCTCAACGCGGCGAGCGCCGGCATCGCTCACCTCAATCGACAACATGGGCAGGCTGCCGGTGGAGCGCGCTTCCTGCTGTTGCATCGCCGGCGTGTATGGAACGCGGGGCAGCAGCGCTGGATGGGCTGGGAGCGCAAGCGTGGCAAGCTGCACGAGTTGAACCGCCTGCTGCGCGGCGCCACCGACACGACGTTTGTTGACTTGAGCGCGCCAGCGCCTACCGGCGTGCGCTACGTCATCACGCTCGACGCCGATACCCGGCTCCCGCGGGAAGCGGCGCGCCGTCTGATCGGCAAGATGGCGCATCCGCTCAACCGGCCGCGCTTCGACGCCGGCGCGCGGCGCGTGGTTGAAGGCTACGGCGTGCTGCAGCCGCGCGTCACGCCCTCGCTGCCGATCGGTCGCGAAGGCTCGCTGTTCCAGCGCATCTTCTCCAGCCCCAGCGGCATCGATCCTTACGCTGCCGCGGTGTCGGATGTGTATCAGGACCTCTTCGGCGAAGGCTCTTATACCGGCAAAGGCATCTACGACGTGGATGCATTCGAAACTGCGCTCGCTGGCCGCGTGGGCGAGAACACGCTGCTCAGCCACGACTTGTTCGAGGGAACGTTCGCGCGGGCCGGCTTGGTATCCGATATCGAAGTGGTCGAGGAGTTTCCGTCGCGCTATGACGTCGCTGCGGCGCGCCAGCACCGTTGGGTGCGCGGTGACTGGCAATTGCTGCCGTGGATCTGCGGGCGCGGCGATGCTTGCGGCGCTGATCACAGCCGCGCTGCGCTGCCGTTCATCGGACGCTGGAAGATGTTGGATAACCTGCGACGCTCGCTGTCAGCGCCCGCCAGCATCACCGCCTTGCTGGCGGGGTGGGTACTGCCGCTGCACGCGGCGCTGGTCTGGACCGGTTTTCTCCTGTCCACGATTGCCCTGCCGTCGCTGCTCTCTGTGCTGGCCGCGATCGTGCCGCGCCGCGCTCGGATTACCGCGCGCAGCCACCTGTTTGCGCTCGCCGGGGACATGCGGCGCGCGTTGTCGCTGAGCACGTTGACGGTCGTGTTTCTCGCGCATCACGCCTGGTTGATGCTGGATGCGATCGGGCGAACGCTAGTGCGTGTGTTCGTCAGCCGCCTGCATTTGCTCGATTGGGTCACCGCGGCGCAGTCGAAGGTAAGCCCAAGGCTTGACCTGCTCGGCTTCTATCGGCAGATGGTGAGCAGTGTCGTTATCGGCGTTAGCGCATTGCTCTTCGTCGGCTGGAGCGGCGGCGCCTGGACGCTGGCCCTACCGTTCGCCCTTGCATGGATCGCAGCACCGGCTGTCGCGCGATGGAGCAGTTTGTCCCCGCTCGTGGCAGGTCACTTGCCGGTTGCGCCCAAGGACGCGCAAGCTCTGAGACTGATCGCGCGCCGTACCTGGCGCTACTTTGAGACGTTCGTCACGGCGGCAGACCATAGCCTGCCCCCGGATAATTTTCAGGAAGATCCGAAACCGGTTCTGGCGCATCGCACTTCGCCCACCAATATCGGCCTGTACCTGCTCTCCGTGGTCAGCGCACGCGACTTTGGTTGGATCGGCACCACGCACAGCGTCGAGCGCTTGGAAGCAACCTTCGCAACCATGCAACGACTGCAGCGTTTGCGCGGTCATTTCTACAACTGGTACGACACGCGCGACCTGCGCCCGCTGGAGCCGCAGTACGTTTCTTCCGTCGACAGCGGCAACTTGGCGGGGCATCTGATCGCCGTGGCGAACGCTTGTCGCGAATGGATCGGTGCGTCCGTGCCCGACGCCGAGTGCTTGGGCGGCATCGACGACGCATTGCGCTTGACGCGCGAATGCCTACAAGAGCTGCCGGACGATCGGCGCACGCAAACCATCACGCTGCAGCAAGTGGGCGATACGCTCGATTTGTTAGCCCTCACACTGCGATTAGATCCGCGCGGTCCGGCGCCGATCGCCGCGCAACTGGCGCAAGCCGCCCCGTTGGCCGCGACATTGGCCGACATCGCCAGCACGCTGGCAAGCGAGCGCAATGATGACGCGGGTGCGGAAATGTTGTTCTGGGCTGCGACGACGCAGGCGACGATCGTCAGTCATCGCCGCGATCCTGCGGCGACACAATCGCTGCAACAGCGCCTCGCAACGATCGAGACGACGGCACGCACCATGGCCAACGCGATGGCGTTCGATTTTCTTCTCGACGCAGAACGCAATCTGCTGTCGATCGGCTATCGTGCCGCCGACGGCAGCCTCGATCCGAGCTGCTATGACCTGCTCGCCTCGGAAGCGCGCCTGGCGAGTTTTGTCGCGATTGCCAAGGGCGATGTCGCTTCGCGCCACTGGTTCCGGCTCGGGCGCGCGGTCACGCCGATCGCCAGCGGCGCGGCGTTGATCTCCTGGTCGGGATCGATGTTCGAGTATTTGATGCCCTCGCTCGTGATGCGCGCACCCGCCGGCAGCCTGCTGGAGCAAACCAATCGTCTGATCGTGCGCAGGCAGATGGCTTATGGTGATGCGCTCGGTGTGCCCTGGGGCATTTCGGAATCCGGCTACAACGTGCGCGATGTGGAGTTTACTTATCAATACTCCAACTTTGGCATCCCCGGCTTGGGCTTAAAGCGCGGACTGGGCGAGAACGCGGTCGTTGCGCCCTATGCGACGGCGCTTGCCGCCATGGTCGACCCTGGCGCGGCGGCGCGTAACTTCGCCCGCCTTGCCGCCGTAGGTGCCCGCGGCCGCTACGGTTTCTACGAAGCGCTCGACTACACACGCGCGCGCTTACCCAAGGGCAAGGACGTCGCGATCGTGCGCGCGTTTATGGCCCATCACCAAGGCATGAGCATCGTCGCCATCAGCAACGCGCTGCTCGATGGCAAAATGCGCGCGCGCTTTCATGCCGAAGCCAGCGTGCAATCGACCGAGTTGCTGCTACAAGAACGCACGCCGCGCGATGTCGCTGTGGCGCATCCGCGAGCGGAAGAAGTCGCAGCGGCAGGCTCGGTGCGCGAGCTGAACTTGCCCGCGGCGCGGCGGCTGTACGCCCCGCAGCACGCAACGCCGCAAGCACACTTGCTGTCGAACGGCCGCTACGCGGTAATGCTGACCGCGGCGGGCTCCGGCTACAGCCGCTGGGGCGAGCTTTCGGTCACGCGCTGGCGCGAGGACGCCACGCGTGACGATTGGGGTTCCTACGTGTTCCTGCGCGACGTGCACAGCGGCGCGGTATGGTCCGCCGGCTTCCAGCCCAGCGGCGTCGAACCGGACACATATGAAGTGACCTTTAACGAAGATCGCGCCGAATTCGTTCGGCGCGACGGCGCGCTGACGACGACGCTGGAGGTGATCGTCTCTCCCGAGGACGACGCCGAGGTGCGCCGTGTGTCCATCGCAAACGCCGGCGATGCCTCGCGCCAGATCGAACTGACCTCCTACGCGGAACTGGCGCTCGCACCGCCCGCCGCCGACGCGGCGCACCCGGCGTTCGCCAAGCTCTTCGTGCAAACCGAATACCTTCCCAAGCTCGGCGCCATCCTCGCGACGCGGCGGCGGCGCGCGAGCGCCGAGCCCGAGATTTGGGTGGCGCATCTGGCCGTGCTAGAGAGCGAAGCGACGGAGGCGCCGCAGATAGAAACCGACCGTGCGCGTTTCCTCGGCCGCGGCGGCGATGTGCGCGCGCCGATAGCAATCATGGATGGGCGTCCGCTTTCCAACACTGTCGGCACGGTCCTCGATCCCGTTCTCGCGTTACGCCACTGCATCGAAATTGCACCGGGCAAATCGGTGCGCGTCGCGTTCTGGACCCTTGCCGCGCCTACACGCCGCGAAGTACTCGATCTCGTCGACAAACATCACGACGCCACCGCGTTCGATCGCGCGGCCACGTTGGCGTGGACGCAAGCCCAGGTGCAGTTGAGTCACCTGAGTTTCAACGCCGAGCGGGCGAGCTTGGCGCAGCGCCTCGCCGGCCATGTGCTCTACGCCGATGCCTCGCTGCGCGCGTCGCCCGAGGCGATACGCCGCGGCGCCGGCGCGCAGGATACGCTGTGGGCGCAAGGTATTTCCGGCGATCTGCCGATCGTACTGGTGCGCATCGACAATATTGAAGAACTCGCTCTTGTGCGTGAGCTGCTGCAGGCGCACGAATACTGGCGTCTGAAGCAACTCGCGGTCGATCTCGTGATATTGAACGAGCGCGCAGCATCCTACATTCAGGACTTGCAGATCGCACTCGAGACGCTGGTGCGCATTAGCCAGTCGCGCCCGCACCCCGGCGCGACGCTCGGGCGCGGCTCGGTGTGCGTGCTGCGCAGCGATCTCATCTCGCCGCAAACACGCGGCCTGCTACTATCCAGAGCGCGCGCGGTGCTCACCGGGCGCTACGGCACGATGGCGGAACAGCTCCGGCACGAAGCTTCCAGTGCCAGCGCTGCGCCACGCGCTGCCGGGCTGCCACGCATTGCCTCTCCGAATGCACCGCGCACTGTTGCCGCGCCGCCGGATCTTGAGTTCTTCAACGGTCTCGGCGGTTTCGCCGATAACGGTCGTGAGTACGTGACTATTCTTCGAGCCGGACAGTCGACACCGGCTCCGTGGATCAACGTCATCGCCAATCCCACGTTCGGCTTTCAAGTCGCAGTCGAGGGCAGCGGCTATACCTGGTCGCAGAGCAGCCGTGAGAATCAGCTCACGCCTTGGTCGAACGACCCGGTGAGCGATCGTCCGGGCGAAGTCATCTATGTACGTGACGAGGACTCCGGCGAGTTGTGGGGACCGACGGCGCTGCCGATTCGCAACGAGGCCGCACCGTACATCGCCCGGCACGGCCAAGGTTACAGCCGCTTCGAACATAGTGCACACGGTATCGCGCTCGAGTTGCTGCAATTCGTGCCGTTGGAAGATTCCGTGAAGATTTCGCGGCTGACGCTACGCAACGCATCGGGACGCACGCGCCGACTTTCGGTCACCGCATATGTAGAGTGGGTGCTCGGCCCCTCGCGCGAAGCCACCGCGCTCTCGGTCGTCACTGAGATCGATGCGCACAGCAGCGCGCTGTTCGCGCGCAATCGCTGGAACATGACGTTCGGCGCCCGTGTCGCCTTCGCCGATTTAAGCGGACGGCAAACAACATGGACCGGCGATCGGCGCGAATTTCTCGGGCGCAACGGCACGCTCGATAACCCCGCGGCGCTCGCGGACCAAGCGCCGCTCTCACAAAGGGTGGGGGCGGGTCTCGATCCCTGTGGCGCGCTGCAAACCTCGATCGAACTTAAAGCGGGAGCCACGGCGGAGGTCGTTTTCTTCTTGGGTCAAGGGGCGGACACAACCGAAGCGCAGTCTTTGATCGCCCACTACCGCGCCGCCGAT
Organism: uncultured Burkholderiales bacterium; assembly: GCA_964488915.1. Classification (GTDB taxonomy): domain Bacteria; phylum Pseudomonadota; class Gammaproteobacteria; order Burkholderiales; family JALYOK01; genus CADEHE01. Next base: position 1,587 of record CAZAWU010000146.1, on the reverse strand, counting down.
CTAGATGCGGTGTTGCGCGAAGTCGTCGAACATTGGGACGAGGTGCTCGGCGCCGTGCAAGTCAGAACGCCGGATCGCGCCATGGACATCATGCTCAATCGCTGGCTGCTCTATCAGACGCTCGTTTGTCGCATTTGGGCGCGCGCGGCGTTCTATCAGGCCAGTGGGGCTTATGGTTTTCGCGATCAATTGCAAGACAGCATGGCGCTCGCGCTGACGCGCCCGCAGCTCACCCGTGCACACCTGTTGCGAGCAGCCGCGCGGCAATTCGTCGAAGGCGATGTGCAGCATTGGTGGCTGCCACCTTTCGGCCAAGGTGTGCGCACGCGCATTTCAGACGATCGCGCCTGGCTCGCCTGCGCCGCCGCGCACTACGTGGACACAACCGGCGACAACGCGGTGCTCGAAGAGTCAGTGGCATTCCTCGAAGGCCGCGCGCTAAACCCCGGCGAGCACGACGCCTATTTCCAACCCATGGTCGCACCGCAAGGCGCCACTCTGTTCGAGCACTGCGCGCGCGGGCTCGATGCCAGCCTCGCCGTCGGCCCGCATGGCTTGCCCTTGATCGGCACCGGCGACTGGAACGACGGCATGAACCGCGTCGGCGAACAGGGTCAAGGCGAGAGCGTCTGGCTCGGCTGGTTCTTGCACGCAACGCTAACGGCGTTCGCACCGCTGGCGAACGCTCGCGGCGAGCCCGATCGCGCCGCGCGCTGGCTGGCGCACGCGGCTGCGCTGCAGAGCGCGCTCGAACGAGAAGCGTGGGATGGCAACTGGTACCGGCGCGGCTATTTCGACGATGGCACACCCCTCGGCTCGGCGGCGAGCGAAGAATGCCGCATCGATTCGATCGCGCAATCGTGGAGCGTGATCTCTGGCGCAGGAGATCCAGCGCGCGCGGCGCAAGCCATGACGGCGGTAGACGAACAGCTCATTCGCCGCGACGATGCATTGGCACTGCTGTTCACCCCGCCGTTCGATCGCACAGCGCTCGACCCCGGCTACATCAAAGGCTATCCACCGGGGATACGCGAAAACGGCGGCCAATACACGCATGCCGCTGGCTGGTCGGTGTTCGCCTTCGCGCGCCTCGGCCAGGCAGAAAAAGCCGCTGAATTGTTTGCTCTTTTGAACCCGATCAACCGCACTAGCACTCGCGCTGCCGTGCAACGCTATAAGGTCGAACCGTACGTGGTCGCCGCCGATGTCTACAGCGTCGCGCCGCACGCCGGGCGTGGTGGGTGGACGTGGTACACCGGCTCTGCCGGGTGGCTTTATCGCGCTGGCCTGGAAGCCATTCTCGGTTTGCGCTTGCAGGCGACCTTGCTGCACGTGAGCCCGAGCATACCCAACGCGTGGGCGGGCTTCGGCGTCACACTCAACTATAGGTCCGCGCGCTACGAAATCGCGGTGGAGAATGCATGCGGCGTGGGCGGCCGCGTTGTGCAGATCGAGCTTGATGGAAAAATGCTGCCGCGCGGCGCAACCAGCGTTGCGCTAGCCGATGATGGCGCAATCCACACCCTGCGCGTCGCTCTCGGGTGTGACCAATCCTGAGAATCACCGAGGTCAAGTTGCAATAGTTTG
>CAZAWU010000145.1:8256-10417 GCA_964488915.1 uncultured Burkholderiales bacterium | reverse complement strand
ACGCGGTGTGCCCCGGCACAATCGATACGCCCTCGCTCGGTGATCGCATGGCGCAAAGCGGAGACGTCGAGAAAGCACGCGCGGCTTTTATCGCGCGCCAGCCGATGGGGCGCCTCGGAACGGCCGAAGAAATCGCGGCGATGTGTGTGTATCTCGCCAGCGACGAATCCAAATTCGCCACCGGGCAAACATGGATCGTCGACGGCGGCATGATGATTTGAAGCAACGGATCGTTCGTGGTGAGCGAGTCGAACCACTCACGACAAGCACACGGCGCCCTTCGACAAGCTCAGGGCGAACGAAATTAATCGGGAAAGACAGGGAGAGGCTATGAAATTACTGCGCTACGGCCCCAAGGGCCAAGAGAAACCCGGCTTGCTGGATTCAAGCGGCAAATTGCGTGATTTGTCCGGAAGCATCAAAGATATCGGCGCCGACGTATTGAGTCCCGCCGGCCTGCAAAAGCTGCGCGCGTTGAGCGCAGCGTCGCTGCCGGAAGTATCCGGTGGCCCGCGCTTGGGCGTACCGATCGCCAACATCGGCAAGTTCATCGCCATTGGGTTGAACTATTCCGATCATGCCGCCGAAACCGGCAATCCCATCCCGAAAGAGCCGATCGTGTTCGTCAAGGCGAACTCCTCTATCACCGGGCCGAACGATACGGTGATGCTGGTCAAGAATTCCCAAAAAACCGATTGGGAAGTCGAACTCGGCATCGTCATCGGCTCGCGCGCGAGCAACGTGAGCGAAGCCGATGCCCTCAAGCATGTGGCGGGATATTGCGTCGTGAATGACGTTTCCGAGCGCCACTGGCAGACCGAGCGCGGGCCCACTTGGGACAAAGGCAAGGGCTGCGATACCTACGGGCCGATCGGGCCGTATGTCGTTACCGCCGACGAAATCGCCGATCCGCAGAAGCTCGGAATGTGGCTCGACGTGAACGGCAAGCGCATGCAAACTGGCAATACCAGCACTATGATTTTCGGCTGCAAGGAGTTGGTCGCTTACGTGAGCCAGTTCATGACGCTCTATCCGGGGGACGTGATTACCACCGGCACCCCGCCTGGCGTCGGCATGGGTATGAAGCCGCCGACTTTCCTGAAACCCGGCGATGTCATGCGGCTGGGCATCGACGGCCTGGGCGAACAGCAGCAAAAAGTGATCGCGTACGAGGGGTAGGGAGTCCGATCCGCTGCGCGGATCCCCGGGTTACGCCGCAAACTTATCGGTGATGTCTGTACTCATCGCGGGCGGCTAACCCGGGCTACGAATCTAAGGGACGGCGAGATCCACGGCCACCGAAGCGCCGGTTTTGACCACGGTCTTGCCGACGCTGACACCGACGCCCACTACGCTGGTGCCAAGCTTGACCGCGGTGGCCGCCGTGCCTACCGTCAACGTCATGCAGCCGCTTAGCCAGCCGGACAGCACAAGGATTACCGCAGCGCGAGCCGTATTCATGCGCAAGAGTGTAAGCTTGCGGTCCGTACTTCGCAAACGGGTTCCAGGGCGATGAACAAGATTGTCGATGTCGGTGTCGCGCGTCAGATCGGCAAGTACTCAGATGCCATCGAAGTCGCGCCGAATGCGCGCTGGCTGTTCACCGCCGGCACGCCGGGCTTAGCGCTCGATGGTTCGCTGCCGCAAGACATCACCGGCCAGGCGGAACTGGCGTGGACGCACATCGTCAAAATGCTCGAGCAAGCGAACATGGGCGTACAGGACTTGGTGAAGGTCACGCACTACCTGACGCGCGCCGCCGATATCGCGGACTATGTGAAAGTGCGCGCGCGCTTTCTCGGTGATGCGCGCCCGGCGTCCATGCTCTTGATCGTGCCGGAGTTAGTGCGGCCGCAGTTCTTGCTCGAGATCGAGGCGGTGGCGGCGAAGAGCTAATACCTTCCGGTCTATCAACTCAGAATTGGCGCGCAGCCTTACTTCTTGGTTTATCCACAGGCAGGTATGACTCCGGTTCGGCATTTACGCCAGGCACCGGTGCGTGCTGAATTTGCGCGGCCTGCAACAGCGCGGTGAGCGTGCGCGAGCGAAATTCGCGCTGATACAGGATGCCGACGACGAAGGTCGTGACGCCCATCATCAGCCACGGGTTGAGCAGCCAGGTGAGCACGGCGAAGCCGAAGTAGTAGCTGCGCAGGCCCAT
>CAZAWU010000145.1:3474-8156 GCA_964488915.1 uncultured Burkholderiales bacterium | reverse complement strand
AAAAAAGTCGCACCCTGCAACAGGTTCGCGATCAAAGTGGAATCCAAGATGCGCACTTCGCGATGGAAGATGTTTTCCGTCCATGCGCGCACCAGCGCGCGGCGCGCGCTCACCAAGCTCGGTACTTTGACCGCGTGCCACTCGGCAAACCACGCGTAGCCGAACCAGCATGCGCCGAACCAAATTAGTGCGGCGTAGTCGATGGTGGCGATGTGCATGCGTTCGAAGATCGTGGGAGGGCGGGGGCATCATGCCATAATTCTTGTGACGAGTGAGCGGTGACAAGTGGTGGCCAGTGACGAGTGACAGGGGACGTGGTACGGGGCGCGTAGAGCGATGGCGCTTTGTTCCGCGTCCGCGAACTTTCTGAATGGACCAAGTCGACACCATCGTCATCGGCGCCGGCGTCGTCGGCCTCGCGGTCGCGCGCGAGCTGGCGCTCGCTGGGCGCGAAGTCATCGTGCTCGAGGCGGCGGAGGCGATTGGCACCGAGACGTCGTCGCGCAATTCCGAAGTCATTCACGCGGGAATTTACTACCCGACCGGTAGTTTGAAGGCGCAGTTGTGCATCGCCGGCAAGCATTTGCTGTATGACTACTGCGCCAGCCGCGGCGTCGCGCACAAGCGCTTGGGTAAGATTCTTGTGGCTACGCAGGACGAAGAACTGCCGACACTTTCCAAGTATCAGAAGCTTGCCGCGGCCAACGGCGTCGATGATCTGCAATGGCTCGACGCGGCGGCCGTGCGCGCAATGGAGCCGGCGGTCACAGCAGTGGCGGGGTTGCTGTCGCCCTCCACCGGCATCGTCGATAGTCATGCGCTGATGCTGTCGCTGCAAGGCGAACTCGAAGCGCATGGAGGCATGGTCGCCTTTCACGCGCCGGTCACCGCGGGCGAGTTACGCGAGGATGGCATCGTCTTGGAAGTCGCTGGTGCGGCGCCGATGACGTTGCAGTGCGGCTTGCTTGTCAACAGCGCCGGCCTATACGCGCAAAATGTCGCGCGCGGCTTGCGCGGGTTTCCGTGCGCCCACGTGCCGCCGCAGTATTTCGCCAAGGCGCACTACTACACGCTCGCGGGACGCTCGCCGTTCCGGCGCTTGATCTATCCCATGCCAGTGGCGGGCGGGCTCGGCACGCACGTGACCATCGATCTCGGTGGGCAAGTCAAGTTCGGCCCCGACGTGCGCTGGGTCGACGGCGTGAACTACGATTTCGACGACTCGAAAGCGAATGAGTTTTATGAGTCCGTGCGCCGCTACTATCCCGCGCTGGAAGACGGACAGTTGCAGCCGGGGTACACTGGCATGCGCCCGAAGGTGAGCGGCCCGAAAGAGGCCGCCGGCGATTTCATCATTCAGACACCGCGCGAGCATGGGGTAGCAGGGCTGGTGAACTTGTTCGGCATCGAATCGCCGGGGCTGACCGCAAGCTTGGCGATTGCGCGGCGCGTGCGCGAGAGCCTCGCTGCATGATCGAACTGCGCGAGGTCAGCAAACGTTACGGCGAGCGCGAAGCGCTAGCGCCGACGAACCTCGCCTTTCCCGACGCGAGCACCACGGTGCTGATTGGCCCAAGCGGCTGCGGCAAATCCACGCTACTGCGCATCATTCTCGGTTTGGTCGAGCCCGATAGCGGCGACGTGCACATCGACGGCGCGCGTTTGCATGCGGGCAATGTCGAGGAAAACCGCCATCGCATCGGTTACGTGATTCAGGATGGCGGCTTGTTTCCGCATCTCACCGCGCGCGGCAATGCCGAGTTGCTGGCGCGCCATCTCGGTTGGCCGGCGCAGCGCTTGCGAGAGCGTATTGCCGCGCTGTGCGCGTTGACGCAGCTCGATCCCGGTTTGCTCGCGCGCTATCCGGCGCAACTCTCCGGCGGGCAGCGCCAGCGCGTAGGCCTCATGCGCGCGCTCATGCTCGATCCGCCGATCCTGCTGCTGGACGAACCGCTCGGCGCGCTCGACCCAATGGTGCGCAGCGATTTGCAGACGCAACTGAAAGAGATCTTCGCGCGGCTGCGCAAGACCGTGGTGCTGGTGACGCACGACATGAACGAAGCGGCGTATCTGGGCGAGCGCATTGTGCTGCTGCGCGCGGGAAGCGTCGTGCAGCAGGGGGCGGTGGCAGATCTGTTGCAACGGCCGGCAGAGGCGTTCGTGACGCAGTTCATCAACGCGCAGCGCTCGCGCTTGGGTGAGGCATGAGGACGGATCGGCGTACGCGCTGCGGTAACTTTCACCGCTGGTTGTGGTGGGCGAGTGTCGCGCTGCTGCTTGCTTTCGCCGCCAACGCGCAGACGCAAACGATCAACGTCGGCTCGAAACGATTCACCGAGTCTTATATTCTCGGTGAGATATTGAAGCAAAGCATCGACGCTGCCGGCGAAGCCAAGGCCGAACACAAGCAGGGCCTCGGCAACACCGGCATCGTGTTCGAGGCGCTGAAGAGCGGCGCAATCGATCTCTATCCCGAGTACACCGGCACGATCGAGAAAGAGATTCTCAAGAGCGAGGTAGCGCTGACGCTTGAGCAGATAAACGAACAGCTCGCGCCGATGGGCCTTGTTGCCGATTTTCCCCTCGGCTTCAACAACACCTATGCGCTGGCGCTGCGCGATGCGCACGCGGCGCTGCTTAACATCAAATCGCTCTCGGATCTGGCCAAGCATCCGCAAGTGGGACAACTCAAGTTCGGGTTGACGCAGGAATTCATCGGCCGCAAGGACGGCTGGCCAGGGTTGAGCGAGCGCTACAAGATTCCGGTGGCAACGCCACAGGGGCTCGATCACGGCTTGGCGTATGAAGCGATCGCGGCGAGCCAGATCGATGTTATGGATATCTACTCGACCGATGCCAAGATCGAGCGCTACAAGCTACGCGTATTGGTCGATGATTTAGGGTACTTTCCTAAGTACGATGCGGTGATTCTTTTTCGATCCGATTTCGCGCAGGATCATCCCAAGAGTATGGCCGCGCTGCGAAAACTGCAGTCGAGCATCGGTGAGCAGCGGATGATTCGGCTCAATGCGCGCGCCGAGCTGGACAACATCGGTTTCGCCGATGTCGCGCGCGAGTTTTTTGCGCAGTCGGTGGACACAGCCGGCAACAGCGCACCTAGCGTGCGGCGCAGTTTTTGGTCGCTGCTGTTCGGCGCGGATTTTTGGAAGTTGACGCGCCAGCATTTGATGTTGGTGTTCGTCTCGCTCGCCGCCGCGGTGCTGGTCGGTGTGCCGCTTGGTGTTGTTGCGGCGAAGCTACGTCCCGCCGCGCAGCCGATTCTCGGTGTGAGCGGACTGATACAGACCATCCCGTCGCTCGCGCTGCTCGCTTTCTTAATCCCGCTGCTGCAGAGGATCGGCACGCTGCCGGCGTTGGTGGCACTGTTTTTGTATGCGTTGTTGCCGATCGTGCGCAACACGCACACGGCGTTGACGTCGATTGCGCCGAGTTTGCGCGAATCTGCGCAGGCGTTAGGATTGCCGGGCTTCGCACGGTTGAGATTGATCGAGTTGCCACTGGCGGCGCCGACTATTCTGGCGGGTATCAAGACCTCCGCCGTGATCAACGTCGGCACCGCGACCATCGCCGCTTTTATCGGCGCGGGCGGCTATGGGGAGCGCATCGTCTCTGGGCTCGCCCTCAACGACAATCGCATGTTGCTGGCCGGTGCGGTTCCCGCCGCCGTGCTCGCGCTTTTGGTTCACGGCTTGTTCGAATTGGCCGAACGCTGGCTCGTACCGCGCGGGCTGCGTACCCTGTGACTGACCGGCGCTGGTGTGTTTGCCGCCGGTGCACTGCTAGCGCTATCATCTGCGCACCGACTACTGGAGGAAACTCATGAAGATCGCCAACAACGTCGCTGAATTGATCGGCAATACGCCGCTGGTGCGCATCAACCGGCTCGCCCAAGGTTGCGCCGCCCAGGTCGTCGCCAAGTTGGAGTTCTACAACCCGGCCAGCAGCGTCAAAGACCGCATCGGCGCCGCCATGATCGAGGCAGCGGAGAAGGCAGGCGCCATCAACAAGGATTCGATCATTCTCGAGCCGACTAGCGGGAACACCGGCATCGCGCTGGCGTTCGTGTGCGCGGCGAAAGGCTACAAGTGCACGCTGGTCATGCCGGAAACGATGAGTAAAGAGCGCCGCATGGTGCTGCGCGCATACGGCGCCGATTTGGTGCTCACGCCCGGGCCGGAGGGTATGCCCGGCGCGATCCGTCGCGCGGAAGAAATGGCGGCGGCGGACAAACGTTACTTCATCCCTCAGCAATTCAAAAATGCGGCCAATCCCGAAATTCACCGCAAGACCACCGCGGAAGAGATCTGGCGCGACACGGATGGTAAGTGCGACTTCTTGATCTCCGGCATCGGCACCGGCGGCACCATTACCGGCGTGGGTGAAGTGATCAAGTCGCGCAAAGCGTCGTTCAAGTGCATCGCGGTAGAGCCCGACGCATCGCCGATTCTTTCGGGCGGTCAGCGCGGGCCGCACCCGATTCAAGGCATCGGCGCCGGATTTGTCCCCGACATACTGAACACCAAGATCTACGACGAGATCATCCGCGTGAAGAACGACGACGCGTTCGATATCGCGCGGCGCATGGCTAAGGAAGAGGGATTGCTAGTCGGCATTTCTTCCGGAGCGGCGGTTTGGGCGGCGCTGCAAGTCGCCAAGCGGCC
>CAZAWU010000145.1:0-3374 GCA_964488915.1 uncultured Burkholderiales bacterium | reverse complement strand
GCTTTGGTGAGATGGCTGCCCGCAGTGATGGTGCCGCCGATTAACCCGGCGGCCACCGCCGCCGCCGTGCCTTGGTCGCCGAATGCGCCGGCCGCGAGCAGCGCGCCCGCCGGCACGCGGATGAAGGTGTGAATCGCATCCCAGATGCTGTCGAAGCCCGGCACTTTATCCGCTAGAAACTCCGCTAACAGCATTACCCCGCTGGCGCTTAGCACCCAATCGTGCGCGAGCGCTTGCAAGGCCTCCGGCAATGCGATCCAGCCAACGCGCTGCGCTAGACCGGTAAGAAACACGACCAGGTAAAGCCGAATGCCGCTGGCCCAGGCAAGTCCGCCGGCGAGCGCAAGTTGTTGGATGAGGCTTTCCACAGGCGCAATGTTGGGGGCGCCTGGCCGATCTTGCAAGGATCAGCCTACCTGGCTCGGTGTACGCCGCGGATGGCGCAATTGGCGACAGCGTTAATGCGTCCCGCCAAGGTCGAAGTATCGCTCGATTAAATCCGCATCGTCGAAATGCCGCCGTCCAATAAACGCAGTGGCGTGGCGCCCCGCCTGGCGCATGGCGCCGGCGCTTTCGATGCCCATCGGCCAGAACAGAAATCGCTCGCCGCGCTCGCTGCCGGCGATGATGCCGTTTGGGCCGAACAGGCTGCGGCGCGAGCCATCGGCGCGCGGCAGCGAACGTAGTGCGTCATAGGGCTCGAAGGTGTATCGGGTCGCGTTCGCCGGTGCTGGGCCGGCGGTAACGCGGAATAGAAAGTGCGTGTTGGCATCGATGCCAAGCATGATGCGCTGGCCTGCGGCCACGATCGGCGCGGCGGCGGGAACGAACGCGCCCTCGTCGCAAGCCGCAGCCGGCTTCGCTGTCAGACGCTCGGTGGGAAAGAATTGGTGATAGCAGCCGCAGTTGTGAATGCTGTCATAGAGCAGCGCCGAGCCGTCGCGCGCCAAGGTGACGCGCCAGACCAGGCCGTCAAGCTTGCCGCCGAGCAAGTCGAACTTGCCGGTCTTGGGCCGCGCCGGAAACCAGAATATGTAGTTGAGCTGCAGCAGCGTCTCGCTTCCCACGCGGGTGTGCGACAACAGTTGATACACCACCGGGCGTGCGGTGTCGATGTGAATCTCGCCATGCGCGTCCCATGCCGCTGCGCCAATGCGGTCGTCGTCGCTCAACGTGCGCACTTGCAGCACGGGCGCGAAGGCAGCGAAGAGCGCCAGGGTTTCGGCCTGCGTCGGCCTGGGAATGTGTAGCGGATTAATGGAAGCGCGCTGCAGCAGCGCAGCGACTTCCGCTGCGCTCATTGAAGCGGGGTGCGCAGGAGAATAGGCGACGACGCTTGCATCGCGCGCAAGCGCCGCGCCGCTTGCGTACAGCGCGTGCATCTCCTCATGCATCTTGTTGACGCCGCGCGCGAAGGCAATGGCGGCAATCGGATAAAGACCGACTGCGCGCGCGAGGCTGCTGTAATCGTCCGGTACTTGCGCCTCGGCCAACAGCTGGGCGCGCTGCGCGGGATCGCGCAGTTCGCGTCTTTTCAACTGCTCGGCACACTCATCCAAGCGTTGCGTCAAGTCCCCTGCGCCGCTCGGCTCGGCCAACGGCTGCAACGCAGCAAGACGCGACTGCGGCAAGTTGGCGAGTTCGATGCTGCGCGCTTCGCGGCCGAGCTGCAACAAATCCGCAAGCCAGGCGTCGAAAACCGGCGCCTCGGCGGCGGCCTCGCGCAGCGCGGCGTGCAGCCGATCGACGCGCAAGTATGGGTAGCGCGGCAGGTGCGTTGTCTGCGCGTCGCGCACGCTGGCCGCTTCGACGGCGGCGTCATAGCGCGCGTACAGTGCGCTGCAATCGAGTTGATCGCTGCGCGGCGGCGCGGCGGGCAGCGTGCTGCAGCCCGCGAACCAGAGCGTGGCGAAAGCCGCGCCAAAGTTCAGTAGACCGCGGATGACGATGGCCATGGAAGAGTTCATAGACGTATGCTTTGCCGGAGTGTATCCGGCCGGAGGCGCGGGGGTTCAAACCGGTAGAATAGCGCCGATGAAGTGAGGCAGGTGGAACGATTGTGGCGGCAGGGTTACCGATACTGGAGGGCGTGCAGCAGGTGCAGGAGCCAGGCAGCGCAAGCGCGCATGCATGGATCGAGGCGCGCTTGGCGCAGTTCGATGCGCCGCATAGCCTGGACGGGCGCTTGTTCATGAGTGCAGCGGAGGTCGCGGCGGCGACGCCCGCCGCGGTGCTGGTGCCGCTGGTGCGGCGCGAGGCAGGCGTCACCGTGCTGCTGACGCAGCGCACACCGCACTTGGCCAACCATGCGGGACAGATCAGTTTCCCGGGTGGGCGCGTGGATGCAGTCGACGCGAGTGCGGAGGAAACCGCCTTGCGCGAGACCGAGGAGGAAATCGGTTTGCCGCGCGCGCGCGTACGCCTGCTGGGGCGTTTGCCGACTTATTACATCCCGACCGGTTTCAAGGTCACGCCCGTAGTAGGCTGGGTAGAGCCGCCGTTCGCGCTGCAGTTGGACGAGTTTGAAGTTGCCGAGGCTTTCGAAGTGCCGCTGGCGTTTTTTCTTGATCCGGTCAATCACCAGCGCGAACGCGGAGAGCGCAACGGGCGCGTGCGCGAGTTCTTCGTCATGCCCTACGAAGGCCGCAATATTTGGGGCGCCACGGCCGGAATGCTGGTCAGCTTGTATCAAGCGCTGCGAGCGGAGTAGATGGGGGCACCGCGCTTCGCTGTCGCCCTCGCTGCCGTCGTCTTGTTAGCTGCCTGTGCGCGTCAGACCGTATACGAGCCGCCCGCGCGAGCGCCCGCGCCGCAAGCAAAACCGGTCGAGACGTATGAGCCCGTGTCTGGCAAGAGCGTGGTCGTAGGGGCCTATGGTTCCGCTTGGCAGCGGTTGTTGGCACGCGCTCAAGCGCAGAAGTTTGCCGTCGAGAAAAGCGACCGCCGCGCGGGCCGCGTGCTGCTGCGTTACAGCGGCGATCCGATGCCGCACGTCGACTGCGGCAACATCACCACCCGCGTGGTGCGTCCCGAGGGCGAGGCGAGTTACACCTTCCCTGGCGCGGTGGCGCAGCAGCGCTACGAGATCAATCGTAACGGCGCGGTTTACGCGGTCGACCGACACATGCTGCTCGATGCCCACATCGACGTGTCGTTTCAACCGATCGACGCGCGCCGAACGCGCGTGGTGGTCGGCTCGATGTACAAGTTGAAGCGCGATCAGACGGTGCAAGGCCGCACCGGCAAGCCGTTGCAGTTCGCCGACACCATCGGTTTTTCCACCGACGCCAGCGCGACTTTCCCCAACGCCGCCACGCGCTGCGAAGCCACCGGCCGCTTGGAGCAGTTGGTGATCGGTTGGTTGAAGCCTTAGC
>CAZAWU010000144.1:8598-10440 GCA_964488915.1 uncultured Burkholderiales bacterium | reverse complement strand
CGCCGGGGTACGCTTGAGCGTTTGGCGTGAACACCCAGTTGTTCGATTTGGCTTTTTTGTCTTGTCGTGCGTGCCAGCCCAGCGGGGTCTCCAGGGTGATGGCGCCAGCGTCGAAAGGGGCTAGCTGAGGCGGTGCTGCCCGGGTCCACGAACCCGGCCAACAGAGCGTGAGTGCCAAACAGTAGCAGGCGAAACGATGTAAATGGATTGTGCGCATACACATCTCCTGGTGTTCGCGCGCATCGTGGCGCGACAGGCTGCTGCGCATTAGTCGCGACCGCGATGTCCCAGCTTACGTGCTGTTAACTATGGAGTATATTCGTAGAAGTGAAATCCATTGTGACTCTTGGAGAAATACTCCTGGCCCATGGCGCAGCGCCAGGATACAGGCGCTGCCAGTGTGTTACGCAGCGAAGCTCGTGCTTTCGCACTTACTCGCTGCTCAATTTGCAGGTCGGAAAATACTCCTTAAGCACCGGCCCATAGCGGAAATCAGTAAATTCGCACGGGGTGGCGAATTCGCCGTAGCAGGCTGCTTCCGCATCCGCGCCGCAATAGGTGTCCCCGCGGCGCACTGCTAGCAACTCGAAGTGAAACGCGCTTTCCTGGCCCTCTGGACGCACGATCAGTTCGCGCTCGGGCGTGCGCACAATCAGCATCGTGTAGGGGAAATGCGGATCGGGTTTGTCGTAGCAGCCGCATTGATGCGCGGCGACGCTCAAGCCGTCGGCGTGCAGCGTGGCGAGCTCCTGGGCGCTCAGATGCTGCTCCAGACCCGGCAGGCGTTTGGCGCTTGCCGGCGCCGCCGTCAGTTGCGCCGCGGGCGGTGCCAGCACCAGAACGAGCAGCGCCGCGGGTAAGGCGCGGGGCAAGGAGCAAGCCGACATAGCGCAGTCCTTTCTGGACGGGTCAAGGCGACGGCGCATGGTAGCCGATAACAGGCTGGCGCGCGGTGTCGGGTAAACTTTACTTCCGTGAGAAAGGCGAAAGTGTGAACACATCAAACGAACCATTGCTCGCGGGTTTCAAAGTCGTTGACTTTACCCGCGTGCTGGCCGGGCCGTATTGCACGCGGCTAATGGCCGATTTAGGCGCAGAAGTAATCAAAATCGAACGCCCGGGCGAGGGTGACGAGATTCGCCACATCGTCTACCAACTCGATCCAGATCGCAGCGATCAAAGCAGCTACTACGTGCGGTTGAACGCCGGCAAGCGCGGCATCGCGATCGATCTGGCGCGACCGGAGGGCCGCGCGGTGGCGCTCGATTTGATCGCTCGGGCCGATGTCGTGGTGGAGAATTTTTCGCCCGGGGTCATGGTGCGTTACGGTTTGGATGCTGTGGCGGTGCGCCAGCGTCATCCGCAACTTGTCTACTGCTCGATCTCCGGCTTCGGTCAGAGTGGGCCGTGGAGTTCGCTGCAAGCGTACGCGCATCTCATCAATGCGATTTCCGGCATGATGGATCTGGAACGCTGCGGCGCGCCGCAGCCGCGTGCCGCGTACCTGCAAGCCGCCGACGTGTTGGCGGGCACGCATGCTTTCGGTGCGATCTGCGCGGCGTTGCTGCGCCGCGGGCGCACGGGGCAGGGCGCGACGCTTGACGTCTCGATGCTCGAATCGCTTATCGCCGCCGACGACATTACCTTCTGCGCGATATTGAACGGCAGTGCGATCGAGCGGCGCCCGCGCGTGGGTATGCTGGTGCATGAGATCGACGGGCGCCATCTGGCCGCGCAAACCGCTGGCGCGCCGCATCTGTGGTTGCGCTTACTGCAACTGCTCGGACGCCCCGAACTGGCCGAGGACACGCGCTTCGCTACGCCCATCGCGCGGCGCGAAAA
>CAZAWU010000144.1:6840-8498 GCA_964488915.1 uncultured Burkholderiales bacterium | reverse complement strand
CAGCCGACGCATCCGGCTGGCGCGGCGCCCTATCGTGTGGGGGAGCACACGCGAGAAGTGCTCTCCGCTGTGCTCGGTTACGACGCACAGCGCATCGAGGCGTTGCACAATGCGGGTGTGATTGACGTGCCGAAACAATAGGGAGATCGCCGTGACCGCCGCCGTTCGTCCCGAATTCACCGCGCGCTATTTTGTCGAGAGCCCGCTGCCGATCGAGAAAGTGGCGGAGGTCATCGCGGGCGAACAGTCGAGCGGGACTTTTCTGGCGCTTCCTGGTGAGACGGATGAGCTGAAAGAGCGCTCGCGTGCTCGAGTCGTGCGCATCGAAATGTTGCCCTCGGCGCCGGAGCCCACGCTTCACAGCGCGCTTATCGAGCGCCGCGGCAAGAGCACGACGTTTCATCACGCCGAGATCGAAATCGCGTTTCCTATCGCAAATGTCGGTGCTAATCTCTCAGCGCTGCTGGGCACCGTAGCCGGCAACTTGTTCGAGTTGGGGGAAGTGACCGGCCTGCGGTTGCTCGACTTGGATCTGCCAGCCGGTTACGCAGCGCAATTCCTCGGCCCGCGCTTCGGCATCGAGGGCACGCGCAGCAAGGCGGGTGTACAGGGCCGGCCGATCATCGGCACCATCATCAAACCCAGCATCGGCCTCACCGCCGCGCAAACTGCCGCTCTGGTCGATGAGCTGTGTGCAGCGGACATCGATTTCATCAAAGACGACGAGTTGATCGCCGACCCGCCGTACGAGCCGTTCGAGCGGCGTCTTGCCGCCGTCATGCCGGTGCTGCACAAGCACGCTGATCGCCTTGGGCGTATGCCGATGTACGCGATCAACATTTCGGGTAGCGTCGAAGACATGCTGCGCCGGCACGACGCGGTGCTGCGTGCCGGCGGCACTTGCGTCATGGTCGGCGTGAACTGGGCGGGTTTCGCGGGCGTGGAGCATTTGCGCCGGCATACGCAATTGCCCATCCATGGGCATCGCAACGGCTGGGGCGCGTTCACACGCCATCCAGCTCTAGGATTTTCCTTTGCCGCGTACCAAAAGCTGTGGCGGCTGGCGGGCGTGGATCAGTTGCATGTCAACGGTATCCGCAGCAAGTTCTGGGAGCCTGACGATTCCGTGGTGCAATCCGCCCGGGCGTGCCTCGCGCCGTTTGCCGGTGTCGCACCGGCAATGCCGGTGTTTTCTTCCGGCCAGTGGGCCGGGCAAGCGCCGGACTTGTACACCGCGCTGCGCTCAACCGATCTCATGCATCTGGCGGGCGGCGGCATCATCGGTCACCCGGACGGCGTGGAAGCGGGCGTGCGCAGCATGCGCGAGGGCTGGGAGGCCGCGGTGCAAGGCGTCAGCCTGGAGAGCTACGCATCTACACACCCGGCACTCGCGAGCGCCTTGAAGCAATTCGGAAAGCTGTAGCGATGGCCGCCGACACGCCGCTGCGGCTCGCTTTCTACGGCGACGATTTCACCGGCTCCACCGATGCGCTGGAAGTGCTCGCCTTCGCTGGCTTGCGCTGCGCCTTGTTCCTGCAGCCGCCCAGCTCTGCGTCGCTGGATGCGTTGGGGCCGTTCGATGCGATCGGTGTGGCGGGCGAGAGCCGCAGCATGTCACCCGTGGAGATGGAAACGAAACTGCCGCCGATCCTGGCGGC
>CAZAWU010000144.1:0-6740 GCA_964488915.1 uncultured Burkholderiales bacterium | reverse complement strand
TGGAGTACGCCATGACGCAGTGGTGGCGCGAGAGCGGGCGGCCAGCGCCGGTCGATACCGCTGCGTTCGCGCGCTTCGACGGCGTCGGCCAAGTGCTGGCGGTGTCCGGCAGCGCCTCACCCTTGAGCGCCATGCAGATCGATGCCGCGATCGCGCACGGATTTGTCGACGTCCCGGTGGATGCGCAGGCACTGGTCGCTGGCGTCGCGGCGCAGAGCGAGTTGGAGCGGTTGCTTGGGCGCATCGTCGCGGCGTGGCGCGCGGGACGCAGCGTGATGGTGCACACTGCGCGCGGGCCGGAAGACCGGCGGATTGCCGCGTTGATATCGGCGCTGGCCGCGCAAGGTATGAGCGCAAGCGCGGCCAAGCATAGCGGCGGACGCTTGTTGGCGCAGCGCCTCGGCCAAGTCGTCGACGCGGTATTGCGCGAGGTGCGTGTGCAGCGGCTGCTGCTTTCCGGTGGGGACACTTCCAGCCACATCACGCAACATCTCGCGCCCGAGGCGCTGACCGTGGCCGCGCGGCTCGCGCCAGGCGCACCGCTATGCCAAGTGCTGTCGGATCGCTCGCATCTGGCTTCGCTGCAGATCGCGCTCAAGGGAGGGCAGATGGGCCAACCTGACTATTTCGTGCGGGCGCTGCGCGGCGGTGCGGCGTGAGCGCGCGCTCGGTTAAGACAATCACAATCGATCGAGGAAATACGACATGCAACAAAGTAAACCGCAACGCATCGCCGTAGTCACGGGCGGCGCCATGGGTATCGGCGCGGAAGTGTGCCGCCGCCTGGCGGCGGTGGGGTACATCGTGGTCATCGCGGATCGCGACAGCGCGGCCGCCGACAGCTTCGCCACAGAACTGACGGCTGCGGGGCATCGCGCGGAGGCGCTGTCGGCCGACGTCGGCGATGCGGCATCGGTCGCACAGGCTTTTGCCGAAGTGGAGCGGCGGTACGCGCGTTGTGATGTGCTGGTCAACTGCGCGGGCATTGCGAAAGTGTTTCCGTTCCTGGAGTTCCCGCTGGAGAATTTCGCCGCAACCATGAATGTCAACGTCACCGGAACGTTGCTGTGTTCGCAGCATGCGGCACGGCTGATGATCAAGCATCGCTGGGGCCGGATCGTGAACATCGCCTCGGTGGCCGGCATGCGCGTGGTCGGTACCGGGCGCACCGCTTACGGCACTTCCAAAGCGGCGGTCGTCGCGCTCACTCGCCAGATGGCGGTGGAACTGGCCGAATACGGTGTAACCGCCAACGCGGTCTCGCCTGGCCCAGTCGATACACCGATGACGCGCGTGCTGCACACACCTAAATTCCGCAAGGAGTACACCGACGCCATTCCCATGAGCCGCTACGGCAGCACAGCGGAGGTGGCCCATGCGGTGATGTACTTCGTCAGCGATGAAGCCGGCTACACCACCGGCGCGGTACTACCGGTGGACGGCGGTTTTCTCGCGGCTGGGGCACGCGAAGAGCGCCAGTAGCGCTTCAAGTTAACTTAGGCTGCGAAACACTCGTACATGAGTACGCCGGCAACGAAACTGCTCGCCGAACTCGGCATCGCCTACACCGAGCATCACTACGATTACGAAGAGCACGGCGGCACGCGCGTGAGCAGCCGCGAGTTGGGCGTGCCGGAGCATGAAGTCGTCAAGACGTTGGTGATGCAAGACGAGCGCGGCGCGCCGCTCATCGTGCTGATGCACGGCACCATGAAAGTGGACGGCAAGGCGCTGGCGAAAGTGGCGGGCGGCAAACGCATCGAACCGTGCAAGCCCGAGGTCGCGAACAAGCACTCGGGTTATCTGGTCGGCGGCACCTCGCCGTTCGGCACGCGCAAGAACATGCCAGTCTACATGGAACGCACGATCATGGATTTGCAGCGCTTGTACATCAACGGCGGGCGGCGTGGTTACCTGCTGGGCGTGGCGCCGGCGGATGTATTCCGTGCGCTGCAGCCCACGCTCGTACAGGTCGGGGTACCGGTCGGCAAATCAGACAGCTAGCGATTGACGGGTTGATACTGTGCTTTACGATATCAACCGTTGCCCATGATGTAGTTTTCGAGCTGCGCGATGAGCTCTTTCTGCTCGGCGATCATGTCCTTGACCAGATCGCCGATGGAAAGCACGCCGACCACCTTGCCGTGTTCGACCACCGGCAAATGGCGTATGCGCTTGTCCGTCATGAGCTGCATGCATTCTTCGTTGGTCTGGTGCGGGCCGATGGTGAGGACCGGCGCGCTCATGATCTCCGCGACGCGCGTTTCGTGCGAGGATTTGCCCTTGAGGATGACCTTGCGCGCGTAATCTCGCTCGGAGACGATACCGACCAGCCTGTCGCTCTCCATCACTAGTGCGGCGCCGATGCTCTTTTCGGCAAACAGCTTGATCGCTTCGTAGACCGAGGAATTGGGCGTTACCGAGTAAACGCCCGGCGCTTTGGTTTGCAGCAACTGCAGCACGGTTTTCATGGCTTGCTCCCCGTGGATCCGGCCTCTCCTGGCCCTTCTTGGGCTCAAGTGTGCCAGCGCCGCGGACTCGTCGCAACAAAAATGTTGCCGTTTGCAAGTTGCCCGAGCGCAGCGTCGCCGCTTGTACAATCCATCCCGGTCTTGTCTGTTTCCAATGGGAATGCGTCGCATTGCGCTGCACTCGCTGTTGTTTGACCGCGGCAAGCTCGCCGCCGCGCTGCTTGGCGTGGCGCTGGCCACGACGCTGGCTTTCGTGCAGATCGGGCTGTACCGCGGCTTTGAAGTGAGTTCTTCGACCGTGATCGAGCATCACGGCGGTGATTTGTGGGCCATTCCGGCCGGCCTAGAGGTGTTGGACAACGCCGAAACCATGTCGGTGGCGGTGCGCAATCTGCTTTCCTCGCACCCGTGCGTGCGCGACGTGCGCGCGCTGGTGTACGGTTTCGCGTTCATCCGCAAGCCGAATGGCACGCGCGATAACGCGCTTATCGTCGGCGCGGAAGTGCGCCCGGAGCGCGCGGTGCCGTGGGCGCTGGCGCAAGGCGGCCTGGACGAGCTGGCACAGCCGCTGCGCGTGAGCGTGGACCGTACCGACCTCAAGAAACTGCAACTGAGCGATGCGCCGATCGGCGAGAGTTTCGAGGTCAACAACCAGCGCGTCACCGTCGCGGCGACCACGCAAGGCATCCGCTCGTTCACGCTGATGCCGTATTTGTTCACCTCGATCACCAACGCGCGCCGGCTGATGGGTGTGGTTGAGGGGCACGCGCATTTCTTTGCAGTCAATCTGCACCACGCCGGGTGCGCCGCGGACTTGCGTGCGTGGATGGCGCAGCAGCACGATGTGGTGTTGATGACGCGCGCCGATTGGATGAAGAAGACCGAGGCTTACTGGGTGGGCGGTTCAGGTGCCGGCATGGTGTTGGCTTTCACCGCGATCCTGGGTTTGATCGTCGGCGCGGTGATCGTCGGGCAGACGCTGTATTCCATGACCAAAGAGCATCTGCCGGAATTGGCGACGCTCAAAGCGCTCGGTGCAACGCCCTGGGAGTTGGCCGGCTTCGTCCTGTGGCAAGTCAGCTTGCTGGCGGTGGCGGGTGGCGGCATTGGCTTGGCAATCGCTTACGTGCTACGTGGTGTCATGGCGCAGAACGGGTTGAATGTGGTGCTGCAAGTGGGCACGCTCTCGCTCGGTGTGATCGCAACGGTGGCGATGTGCGCCGTGGCGAGCATTGCCAGCCTGCGCACGGTGTTTAGGGTCGAGGCGGCGACGGTGCTGCGATGAGCGCGGGCGAACAAGTGCTGGTGCGTGCACGCGGCGTGCAAAAGACATTTGCCTCGGGCCGATTGCAGACGCCGGTGCTGCACGACGTTTCGCTGGACCTGCATCCGGGCCAGTTCACTTTGCTCATGGGCCCCTCTGGCTCCGGCAAGACCACGTTGCTGTCAATCCTCTCCGGCTTGCTGCGCCCGAGCGCTGGCCAAGTGCAGTTGTGCGGCGTTGACATCGGCAGCGCGCCGGACGCGGTATCGGCGCGCGTGCGACGGCGTCACCTGGGCTTCGTGTTCCAGAGCTATCATCTTTTTCCGGCGCTCGATGCGCTCGATAATGTGGCGGAGGTGTTGGTGTTGAAGGGAATGGCGCGTGAACAAGCGCGGACAAGCGCGACGCGGATTCTCGCTCGCATGGGCTTGGGCGCGCGTTTGCAGCATTTGCCGTCGGAGTTGTCGGGCGGCGAGCGCCAACGCGTGGCGATTGCGCGAGCGCTGGCCGGGGATCCTGCGCTCATCGTCGGCGATGAGCCGACCGGCGCGCTGGATAAGAATACCGGCTTGGCGGTCATGGATGCGCTGCGCCAAGAGATCACTCCGCAACGCGGCGTGCTGATCGTCACGCACGACCCGCGTTTGAAGCAGTTCGCCGACCGCGTGCTGGAAATCGAAGACGGGCGTATCGTAGCTGACTATGCGCACACGCCCGGAGCCCATGAGGTGTATCACTGATGTGGCGTAAACCGAGTGTCTTAATCGCAGCGGCGTTTGCCGTGTCGGCTTTGTTGCTGGCGGCGGCCTGGTTCAGAGGCAACGTAGCGAAACCTCCCGCCGAAGGCGCCGTCGCCGCTGCCGTGCAACTGCCCTCGCCGCGCGTAGTCGCGCAGGCGCAAGTGGTGCCGATCGACGGCATCATCGAAGTGCGCCCGCTGGCGGAGGGGCGGGTGCTCAAGGTGCTGGTGCATCCGGGCGATCGCGTCGATGCGCAGCAGCTGCTCGCCGAAATCGAAAGCGACATGCAAAGCGCCGAGCTGGCCGTGCGCCAAGCCGAACTGGAGGCTGCGAACGAGCGCCTGCGCTTGGTGCGCGAAGGCGTGCGCCGCGAGGACCGGGCGGCGCTGGCCGCGGCGGCGGAAGCGGCGCTACACGAAGCCGAGATGGCGCGCGACAAACTCGAGCGGCAACAGCAGCTGCGCACGCAGGGCTTCGTCAGCGACCAGTCCATTACCGAGGCGCGCCAAGCCCTGGCCGCCGCTGAGGCGCGCGCGCGCGAGGCCCGTATGCGCGCCGAGGCCGGGCAGGCCGGCGGGCGCCCGAGCGAGATCCGCGCCGCGCGCCAGCAAGTCTCTGCCGCAGATGCAGTTGTCAGCGCGGAGAAAGTACAATTAGAGCGCACGCGCATCGTGGCGCCGGTGGCCGGCGTGGTGATGACGCGCAACGTCAATCCGGGCGACATCATCGGCCCGAACGTGACCGCACCGACACTATTCAAGATCGTCGATCCGTCGCGCGTGGAAGTGCGCCTCGAAATAGAGGAGTTGCTCGCCGGCAAAGTGAACGTGGGTATGCCGGTGCGCTTCGTGCTGCCCGGATCGCAGACGCAGGTCGGCAGCGGCAAGCTCACGCGCGTCGCGCCGCAAGTGGAGAAGCGCTCCATCGGCGCCGACGACGCACGTATGCGCGCCGACAGCATGATTCGCCCCGCGTGGGGCGAGTTCGTGCCGCTCGGCGGGCAGGCGCTGCCGCCGATCAACTATCGTCTGGAGGCTTGGGTTGAGGTCGCTGGCTGAAACGATCCTAAAAAAGTCGGTCCAGCAACGTTGACGCAGTTATAACGGGCGGTTACATTGCCGCCGAGCTAAAAATGGCCTTCTGGGGACGCAAAAAGCAGTTCGAGCGCATCGCGGTTGAGCGGCTGCAACCCGGGATGCATATCTCGCTGGCCGAGCGCTGGTTCGACCATCCCTTCATCCTCAGCGAGTTCACTCTAAGCAGCGAAGAAGAAATCGCCGTCATACGGGCACTAGGGATGACCACGGTGCTCTGGTGCCGTGCAATCTCTCAAGCCGCTCCGTTGACGCAAGCGGTGCCGGGGGCCGTTCCTCCAGCTGCGGATCACGCCGCTAAACAAGCGGCAGCCGAGTTGCTGGCCAAGGCCAATGCTGAGCGCGATGCCCGGCGCGCCGTTGCTGCCGCGGCGAGGCGTAAGGCCCAGCAGGCCGAGCAGGGCTATCTGAACGCCACACAGGTACTGCGCGAGGCGTTTGCGACGATGTTTTCTTCGCCGCAGAGCGCCATCGACAAAACGCTCGGCCTGGTGACCGACAGCGTGAGCGCGCTCGGCGCTGGCGGCGAGGTCAGTTTGATTTTGCTTTCCGAGCGGCTGGCGCAGACCAATCAGTACGCGCACAGCGTCAACGTCATGCTGCTGAGTCTGCTGTTGGGCAAAGCCTGCGGCATGGACGAAACCGCGCTGCAAGACATGGCGCTCGGTGCGCTGTTTCATGATATCGGCAAGCTCGATGTTGCCGACGGAGTCAAGCTCAAACCTGATGCGGAGCGCACGCGTGCGGAAGAGAATTTCTTTCGCATGCATGTCGAATATGGCGAGAACCTCATCAAAAAGCTTCCCCGGCTCGGGCCTCACGCACGAGCGGCGCTGTCGATGCATCACGAACACTCCGATGGCTCCGGTTATCCGCGCGGTTTGAAAGGCGTCGCGCTGCCGCCGGCGGCCGGCATCGTCGCTCTGGTGAATCGCTACGACAACCTGTGCAATCCGCCGCGCGTGCAAGACGCGCTGATTCCTTCCGAGGCGATCGCGCGCATTTTCAAGTATGAAAGCGCGCACTACGAATCGGCGCTGTTGGCACGATTTGTCAAAGCCATGGGAGTCTATCCACCCGGCACCGCGGTGGAGCTTTCCAACGGCGGATTGGGTATGGTGGTGAGCATCAACCACGCCGACACGCTGCGGCCAACGATCACGCTCTATGC
>CAZAWU010000143.1:0-10465 GCA_964488915.1 uncultured Burkholderiales bacterium | reverse complement strand
TTCTTATTTTGCGGCGCACAATTCCGCCCTCACGTCCGCTCAAATAAGAAAGTTGCTGCCTGAATGTCCGTAGCCGCACCACCCAACGCTGAAGCGGCGACCGCTCCCGAAACGCATCATCACAACGCGCCCCTCCTGTTGATGACGGTGGGCGCCATCGGCGTCGTCTTCGGCGACATCGGCACCAGCCCGCTGTACGCCCTCAAGGAAATCTTCAATCCGGCGCACAACCTGCAACCTTCGCCGGCCAACGTGCTGGGTGCGCTGTCGCTGATCTTTTGGTCGCTCATCTTGATGGTCACCATCAAGTACGTGCTGCTCATTATGCGCGCGGACAATCACGGCGAAGGCGGCATCATGGCGCTGGTGTCGCTGGCACAGCGAGCGACCGAGAACCCGCGTACCAAATGGATTCTCAGCTCGCTCGCCATCCTCGGCGTCGCGCTGTTCTACGGCGACAGCATGATCACCCCGGCGATCTCCGTGCTGAGCGCGGTGGAGGGCTTAGAGGTATTCGCGCCACAGTTGGAGACGTTCGTCATGCCGATCACGCTCGGCATCCTGACCGGGTTGTTCTACATGCAAAGCCGCGGCACCGGCAAGATGGGCGTTTATTTCGGCCCCATCACAATCATCTGGTTTGTCGCGTTGGCGCTACTCGGCATCTGGAACATCGCGCAGCACCCAACCGTGCTGGAAGCGCTGTCCCCGCACCACGCGCTGGCGTTCATCGCGCACCACGGCTTCATCGCCCTGGTGGTGCTCGGGGCCGTCGTGCTGGCGGTGACCGGTGGCGAAGCGCTTTACGCCGACATGGGCCACTTTGGCCGCAAAGCCATCCGCCTGGGCTGGTTTTCCGTCGTGCTGCCGGCGCTCATGCTCAACTATTTGGGCCAAGGCGCGCTGCTGCTCGAGCACCCCGACGCGGTGGCGAATCCTTTCTATAAGATGCTGCCCGGGTGGCTGCTGCTGCCGATGGTGGTCTTGGCCACGGCGGCCACCATCATCGCCTCGCAGGCAGTGATTTCCGGTGCGTTTTCGCTCACGCGCCAAGCGATCCAGCTCGACTACTGCCCGCGTATGGACATCAGCTTCACTTCCGAGCAGACCATGGGGCAGATTTACATCCCATTCGTCAATTGGTTTTTGTACGTCGCCGTGGTGCTGCTGGTACTGCTGTTCCAAAGCTCCAGCAATTTGGCCTCGGCCTACGGCTTAGCGGTTACAGCGACGATGCTGATCGACAGTATCTTGTTCCTGGTCGTCGCTCGCGGTATATGGAAATGGCCGGTGGCAAGCGTCAGCGCGCTTGGCGCAATCCTGCTCACGGCGGATATCGGGTTCCTAACAGCTACTTCGCTAAAGGTTTTCGATGGCGGCTGGTTCCCGCTGCTGATCGGGCTTGGCGTGTACACACTGTTTTCCACATGGCGGCGTGGGCGCGAGCGCCTGGCGAAGCAGCGCCGCGAGGATTCGGTGGAACTCGAGCCGATACTCGATGCGCTTGTGGCGGATATGCCGAACCGTGTGCCTGGCACGGCCGTTTTTTTTACCGGCTCGCCCGCGATCATGCCGCGCTCCATGCTGCACAACCTGAAGCACAACAAGGTGCTGCATGAGCGCGTACTGCTACTCACTATCCGCGTGCGCGACGTGCCACATGTGTCGAAAGATCGGCGCGTATACGTGGAGCCGATGCGCCACGGCTTTTACCGGGTAACGGTTAACTTCGGCTTCAAGGACAACACCAATATGCCGCGCGTGATGCGTCGCTGCGCACGCTTTGGACTCGAACTCGACTCAATGAATACCTCGTATTTCCTAAGCCGCGAAAGTATCATCACCGAGCGCGGCGCGCCGATGCCGATGTGGCAGCAGCGCATCTTCGCTTTCATGTCGCGCTTGGCGACCAGTTCTTACCGTATCCTCAACATTCCCACCAACCAAGTGCTGGAGCTTGGCGCACAGGTGAAGTTGTAGCGGTTCATTGACTTTTGCCGTTCCCCCCGATACCGTGCCGAAAGCCAAATCGGGGGAGCAGCCATGCACGGGAGCCAGAGGCTTGCGTTCGTCATAGCGGTGCTGAGCGCGGCATTCACCCACTGCGTTGCACTCGCGCAGAGCAAAGAAGTCAAAATCGGCGTCATCTACGACTACACCGGCCCTTTCGCCGCAGGCGGTTCGCAAGCTTCCGCGCTCGGCACCAAGATCGCGATCGACATGATCAACGAGCGCGGTGGCGTCGCCGGCTACAAAATCAAGCCGATTTACGCCGATGCACAGTCGAAGGCTGAAGTCGCCATCAACGAAGCCACACGCCTGCTCGACCAAGAAAAAGTCGATCTAATCATGGGCGTCTATTCGAGCGCGCACTGTGTTCCGATGGCGCAGAAAGTCGACGCGGCGAAGAAGTTTATGTGGGCCAACGTCTGCACCGCTTCCACGGTGTTCAAAGACAAGAACCTGCGTTACGTGTTCCGGCCGCAGGCGCACACCGATCAGTTCGGCGCGGCTTCCTGCACCTTTATCGCCGAGAACGCCAGAGCGAAGCTGAAAAAGGAGCCCCGGGACGTCAAAGTGGCGATCATTTACGAAGACGGCCCCTACGGCGCCGGGGTCGCCGCGGCGAACGATGAAACCTGCAAAAAGCTCGGCATCAAGGTCGCGCTGAAGGAAGGGTATGCGGCGACTGCGCCCGATCTGTCCAGCCTCGTTACCAAGCTGCGCCGCGCACGTGCCGATGTCATTCTGCACAGCGGCTACAACCCGGACATCACGCTGTTCTGGCGCCAGGCGCGCGAACAGGGCTTGAAGTGGGCGGCGATCATCGGTCATGGGGCTGGCTACAGCCAGTTCGATAAGCTCAAAGCTTCGCTAGGCAAGGATGCGGAAAACGTGATGAGCACCGATCCCGTCGCCGCGCAGCACTTGGACGCAAAGTCGCTCGAGCCCGGCTTGGGCAAACTGATCGAAGAGATGGTGAAGCGCTACAAAGCCGAAACCAAGGCCGATCAAGTGCCGCCGCATGTATCCATGGGCTTCAATCAGACTTGGATTTTTTTAAGTGATGTCTTGCCGCGCGCAATCGAAAAATACAAAAGCATCGATGCCGAAGCGCTGCGTAAGGCCGCGCTCGATGCGGATATCCCAGACGGCGGCACGATCCAAGGTTACGGCGTCAAGTTTTTCCCGCCGGGCAAGCCGTTGGCGGGGCAAAACGAGCGTTCCTTCCCCGTCATCACTCAGCTAATCGGCGGCGAGGCAAAAGTAGTGTGGCCAGCCAAGCTTCGCACCGCCGAGCCGGTGTTGCCTCTGCCGAAGGGGCACGCGTATTCAAATCAGTGAATGACGTCATCCCGGCGCAGGCCGGGATCCAGGTTGTTGAGGGGGCTGGATTCCGGCTTGCGCCGGAATGACGCGGCAGGGACTTACCACTCCAACCGCATGCTCAGCGTAACCGCACTAACCAAGAAATTCGGCGGCTTCACCGCCGTCAACGGCGTCTCCTTCGAAGTCAACAAGGGCGAAATCTTAGGCCTCATTGGCCCGAACGGCTCCGGCAAAAGCACGACCTTTAACCTGATCGCCGGCGCGCTCGCGCCAACTTCCGGCTCGATTCGTTTTCAAAACACGGAAATCGGCGGACTCGCAGCGAACCGCATCGCCTGCGCTGGCATTGCACGCACGTTCCAAATCCCGCGCCCGTTTCGACGCTTGACGCGCCTAGAGAACGTCGCGCTCGCCGCCTACTACGGCCGCAGCGAGCGTCCTTCGCGCGAGCAAGCCTTTGTCAGCGCGGCGCGGACCTGCAAGCTGGTCGGCCTGGCCGAGCCGAACGCGAGCGTCGATGGTCTCGGCGCCGCCGGTCTGAAGAAACTCGAACTCGCCCGCGCGCTCGCGACCGAACCGCAACTGCTGCTCGCCGACGAATCGCTTGGCGGGCTGGATGAGCGCGAGATGGATCAGGCCGCCGATACGCTCAAGCGCATCCGCGACGAGCGCGGCATCGCCGTCGTCTGGGTGGAACACATCATGGGCGTGCTCATGCGCGTGGTGGATCGCTGCATCGTGCTCGATCATGGCGAGCTGATCGCGCAGGGTAGTCCGCAAGAGGTGGCGCATGATCCGAAGGTGGTGGAGGTGTATCTCGGCACCGATGCGCAGGAAGTGCAGGCGGGTGTGGCTGCGCGGAGCCCATCATGAGATTCGGAACGGGTTGCAGCATCATTTCCGTCGTTCCCGCGCAGGCGGAAACCGAGTGTCTTTGTGGGCCGTGGCTTGAGTCCCCGCCTGCGCGGGGCAACCAAACGGTTCGTGATGCTTACTCTTAACAACATCAACGCCGGCTACGCCGGCTTCCAGGCCCTATTCGATGTCAGCCTGCAAGTAAACGCGGGCGAAAGCGTCGCCGTCATCGGCCCCAACGGTGCCGGCAAGACGACCCTGCTGCGCGTTATCTCGCGCCTCATCGACCCTACTAGCGGCCAACTCGTCTTCGACGGCAAAGCTCTCAATCAACTCCCCTCGCACGAAGTGATCGGCCGCGGGATCGCGCACGTTCCCGAAAACCGCCGGCTCTTTCCGCGCTTGAGCGTCGAGGACAACCTGCGCATGGGCGCTTACCTACCGGCGGCGCGCGCGAATTTCAGCGAGCGCCTGGAGCGCGTTTACCAGCTGTTCCCGCGCATGAAGGAGCGGCGCGAACAGCCCGCCGGCACGCTGTCCGGCGGCGAGCAGCAAATGTGCGCCATCGGCCGAGCGCTGATGTCGGGACCGCGGCTGCTATTGCTCGACGAACCTTCCGCCGGCCTCGCGCCGGTGGTGGTGCAGTCTATCTTTGAGGCGGTGAAGACCATGAGCGCTTCAGGCTACACGGTGTTGATCGTCGAGCAGAATATCCGCCAAGCGCTGAAGATCGCCGACCGCGCCTATTTGCTCGAAACCGGCCGCGTCAAGGCGAGCGGCACTGGGCGCGAGCTAGCGCAGAGCGAATCCATCGGCAAGGCGTATTTGGGGCTTTGAAGGGCAGTGAATGCGTGAATAAATGAAGGGTGAGGCATGCGATGGAGATTTTCGACGTTTTCTTGCTGGAAGCGGTCGTCAATGGTCTGCTGCTCGGCGGCATCCTTGCGCTGCTGGCGTTGGGCCTGAACCTTATCTTCGGCGTGATCGATGTCGTGTGGATCTGCTACGCCGAACTGGTGATGATCGGCATGTACACCGTGTACTTCTTACACACTGTATTCGGCTGGCCGCTGCCGTTGGCGTTCGCCGCCGCGCTCGTCCTGGTGTCGGTGCTTGGTGCGGCGATGCACCAATTCGTCATTCGTCCGGTGCTGGCAGCGGAGCCGATTAATCAGCTACTCGTCACCGGTGGTGTGTTGTTTCTGCTGCAAGGCGCGGCGACCCTCGCCTTCGGTATCGAGTTCAAGAATCTCGGCATTCAACTGCCTTCGCTCGCGCTTGGCGAGATCAACTTGAGCATGGCGCGCCTTATCGCCTTCGCCGTCGCGCTCGCGACCATGCTGGCGTTGTATGTGTTCCTCAAGCGCACCTACCTCGGCACCGCCATTCGCGCTATCGCGCAGGATCGCGCCATTATGCCGCTGATGGGCGTGAACCCCAACCGCATCTTCCTCGTTACCTCCGCGCTCGGCGGCTTGCTCGCCGGCCTTGCCGCCTGCCTGCTGGTGCTGCAATACGACATTCATCCCGCCATTGGGCTCTCCTTTGGGCCGATTACGTTTCTGGTCTGCGTGCTCGGCGGGCTCGGTAACATGGTCGGCGGCTTCATCGCCGCGTTCATCTTTGCGCAGTTCATTTCCGTGGGCGGCTATTTTTTCCATCTGGAATGGGGCTACGTGCTTGCGTTCCTGTTCTTCATCGCGGTGATGTTCTGGCGTCCGCAAGGACTCATGGGCGGCAAGTGATGAAATGGCTGCCGTGGATTGGATTGCTCGCGCTGCTGGGCGTGCCGCTGACCGGCATCGGCAACTACCCCCTGCATTTGATCATCCTGTGCTTGCTGTGGGGTTACGTCTATACCAGTTGGGCGATCATGGGCCGGCTCGGCATGGTGAGCCTGGGGCACGGCGCGTTCTTGGCGATCGGTGCGTACACGGCGGTGATGGGTTGGAATCACTTTGACCTCTCGCCTTGGCTCGGTACGTTAGCGGCCTTGGCCATTGCCGCCGTTGTTGCGTGCCTGATCGGCTACCCGTGCTTTCGCCTGAAAATCGTCGGCCACTACTTCGCGCTGGTAACGCTCGCGTTGTCCGAAATTGCGCGCATGATCATCGTTGCGCTGCGCGATCAAACCGGTGGCTCTCTCGGCCTCACACCAACCACCGCGCTCGCCGATCGCGCGGTGGCGATCGGTGCACTCCAATTCTCATCCAAAGCGGTGTGGTTCTACATCATCTTGGCGGTGTGGCTGATCGGCCTATGGGTATGGACGCGCGTCGACCGCTCGATGGGCCGGCTGGCGTTGGAAGCGATCAGCCAAGAGGAAGACGCCGCAGCCTCCGTCGGCATCAACGTTACGCGCCTGAAACTCGGCGTGACCGTGCTCTCGGCGCTGATGACATGCATCGGTGGTGTGTTCTATGCGCAGTATCAGCTTTACGTGAACCCGGAGACCGTTTCCGGCATCGGTGTCAGTCTGCAAATGGTGTTCGGCGCGCTGGCTGGTGGCATGTTCGTACGCTTGGGACCGACGCTCGGAGCGGTGTTTACGCTACTGCTCGCGGAAGGCTTGCGCCTCGCGTGGGGGCACACCATTCACGGGCTTGACACGATGATCTATGGGTTGTTGTTGGTGTTGTTCATCATCTTTCTGCCGAAGGGGATTCTTGGTACCGCAGCGAACATGATGAGTCCGAAGTGATGTCGTGTGAGAAATGCGGGCTAGGTCACCGCGCTCATTCAGTATCCGCGCGCCACATCCACGAC
This sequence comes from uncultured Burkholderiales bacterium, assembly GCA_964488915.1. GTDB lineage: Bacteria > Pseudomonadota > Gammaproteobacteria > Burkholderiales > JALYOK01 > CADEHE01. The sequence continues at coordinate 3,514 of CAZAWU010000143.1, read as the reverse complement.
CGATAACATGCGCTCGCCCGCAACATAGCGTCGCGTATTCTCTTTGATCACTTCGGCCTGAGCGCCGAACCCAAGATCGGAGTCGTTAGCAACGTGCGGCGTCACAATGAGGTTCGGCGCGCGCCACAGCGGATGCTCCGCAGGTAGCGGCTCGGGATCCGTTACGTCCAGGCCTGCGCCCGCGATCGCGCCGCTGGATAGTGCGTCGACCAGCGCGGAGGTAACCACACTCTTGCCGCGTCCGACGTTGATGAAGTACGCGGTCGGTTTCATCTTGGCGAAAAACGCGGCGTCGAAGACACCTGTTGTTTGCGACGTCAGTGGCGCAGTGTTGACCACGACATCCGCCTCACCCGCGAGCTTCAGCAACTCGTCGGGCAAGCCCACGTAACTGACGTAGTCGGGCCCGCTGCGCCCGCTTGCCCGCGTAGCGATCACCCGCATCCCGGCTGCATGCGCGAGCCGCGCAACTTCGCTGCCAATGCCGCCCAAGCCAACCACCAGCATCGTCTTGCCGCGCACGAGCGTCATCCGCCCTTCGGCGGCATCGCGTCGCCACGTGCGTTTGCTTTGCGCCGGGATGAACACATCGAGTCCGCGCGTGAACGCCAGCATCATTGCCATGACATGCTCCGCCATGGCAGGACCGCTGATTCGCTGCATGTTGGTCACCAGAATCGCTCGCTCGCGAACCGCCGGGATCGCGACGCAGTTCTCGACGCCGGCAGAGTACACCTGGATCCATCGAATCGCCTTGCCAGCCGCCAGTACCTCTGGCGTACAGGCGCCAATCACCGCATCAACACCGGCCGCCTTGCTCGCCGCCGCAGCGGGATTGCTCGCGGTAACGAATTCGACACCAGGCGCGAGCGCCTCGAGTTGTTGGATCAATTGAGGGAAAGATCCCACCACCAAGATACGCTCGGGTCTGCGCCAGCCCGGGCTTTCACGCACAGGCGATGACGCTTCTTCGAGTTGGTACCGCTCGCGGACACTCTGCTCCGCTGGCGCCACATCGGCTGCGTACGTCATACGCGCGTATCCCACAGCTACTGCGGATAGCAAAACAATCAACGTCGATTTGCTCACGGCGGCTCCTTACTTAGAAGAAACATACACCCAGGCACCCGAACATTAGAGTTAGATGGATCACGCTTACGTTGGTTGCCCTGAGTTGCCCCAACTTTGTCGAAAGGCATTGCTGAAACGCCTCGATTCTTCTCGTTCTTGAGGCACGGTTCGACACGCTGCCTTGAACGGGCCCGATCTTAACTTCCAGTGAATCCTTCACTGCTGGCCGGCGCAGTGTTATCGTTCCCTATCGAGTCGGGGGACTCGAAGTCTGAGCCTAAAACCTAACTTCTTGGAGATCCAGGCATGAGCGACACACGGGATGTCAACCGCAACCGGCGCGCACTGCTTGCCGGCTTTTCCGTCGCCGGTGCGAGCTTAGCGCTCGGCGCATTGCCGCTTGCAGGATGGGCCGGCGAAACAAGCGCTCCCCTCAAAATCGGCGTGATCGGGGCGGGCAAGATCGGGGGTGCGGTCGGAACGCATTGGGCCAAAGCCGGGCATGAGGTGTTTTTTTCGTCGCGCCACCCCGAGCAGCTCGCTGACTTGGTGAAGCGTGCCGGTCCAAAGGCACGCGCCGGCACGCCGCGCGAAGCCGCGGCGTTCGGTGAGGTGCTGCTGATATCGGTGCCTTACGGAGCAGTACCTCAGGTGGGGCGGGATTTCACCAAGGAACTCGCTGGCAAAGTTGTGCTGGAAACAGGCAATCCTTTTCCGTCGCGCGATGGTGCGATGGCTGCACCGGCACTGGAGAAAGGAGCCGGCTTGGCCTCGGCCGAATTCTTGCCCGGCGTTCGGCTCGTGCGCGCCTTTACTTCAGTGCCCGCCGCGGATGTGGCGAACGGCGCGCACCGATCCGGCGATCTCATTGCGGTTCCGCTTGCCGGCGATGACACCGGTGCGCTTGAAATCGCCGCGCGTCTGGTAAAGGAGGCCGGCTTCGAACCGGTGGTCGTCGGTGGGCTCGCGAGCGCGAAGAAATTCGATCGCGGAACTAACGTCTTTGGTAAAGCACTGACCGCCGCTGAGTTGCGGCGCGGGCTTGGCATGTAGCATCCGCTGCGATCGGGGCGCACGCCGTCCTTCTCAACCGGAGCCGCGCCCTGCCATGGCTGCCAGACTGCTGCAGCGCTTCACCAGCATCCACCACGACGAGGTCCGTCCAGCACTCGTCGCGGGGTTGTTTTTCTTTTTTGTGCTCAGCGCGCTCATGGTGGTGCGCCCGGCGCGCGAGGCGCTCGGCATGCAGCGCGGCATCGAGGCGATCCGCTGGCTGTTCATGGGCACGGTGCTAGCGACGCTGCTAGTCAACCCGCTGTTCGGCTGGCTGGTGAGCCGGTTCCGGCGGCTGGTGTTCGTCAACGCCACTTATCTTTTCTTCGCTTTCGGTCTGGTCGGCTTCTACCTGCTGCTTGTGTTCGCGCCCACAAGCGTCGGCGCGACAAGCGGGCAGGTGTTTTATGTCTGGTTCAGCGTCTTTAACTTGTTCGCGGCAATGCTGTTCTGGGCGCTGATGGCAGACCGCTTCACACTCGAGCAATCCAAGCGCTTGTTCGGCGCCATCGCGGTGGGCGGCACGCTCGGGGCGATCTTTGGCCCTTGGCTGGCGAGCCAGCTCGCGCAGCCGCTAGGCACGCCGGCACTGCTACTCGTAGCTGCGGGGTTCCTGGTGCTGGCGCTCTTGGCGGCCGGCTGGCTCGCACGCCTGCGTCCGGAGGAAGCTCAAACCCCGGCGGAGGACTCGATCATCGGCGGCAGCGCGTGGGAAGGTCTGCGGGCGGTGATGCGCTCGCCGTACCTGCTCGCCATCTGCGGCTACGTGCTCATCCTCGCGGTGATGGTAACTTTTTTGTATTTCACGCGCCTGCAGATGGTCGCGGTGCTTGGGACCGATCTCGACATGCGCACGGCGATGTTCGCCCGCATCGACACGATCACACAAGTGGCGACACTCGTGCTGCAGGCATTCGTCACCGGACACATCATGAAGCGACTCGGCGTGGCGGTGACCCTGGCGCTGCTGCCGGTTACCGCCATGCTGGGATTTGTCGGCCTTGCTATCGCCGGCTCAATGGCTGCGTTGATCGCCTTCGAAGCGACGTTCCGCGCGGTGCAGCGCGGCGTCATGCGGCCGGCGCGGGAGACGCTCTTTACCGTCGTGCCGCGCGCGGACCGCTACAAGTCGAAGGCGGTCATCGACACCTTCGTCTATCGCGTGGGAGACCTCGCCGGCGCGCAGACCGAGGGCCTGCTGAAGCAGCTCGGCATGGGTTTGGTAGCGCTTGGCGCCGTCGCGGTGCCGCTTGCGGCGGCGTGGATGGCGCTCGGGGTATGGCTCGGTTACGCGCAGCGCAAGCGAGCGCACGGTGTGCGCATGCCGAGCACGAAGCAGCCCTGGATGAGCCTTGCGGGGAGCATCGAAGGCAGTCCCGAAGACAGTAGC
>CAZAWU010000142.1:2318-10561 GCA_964488915.1 uncultured Burkholderiales bacterium | reverse complement strand
TGGGATTGGCGCCGCCGCAATCAGGATGTGTCGTACGTGTCTTGGATTCGGTTCGACGATTTCGCCGGTTCGCGCGGCAAGTCGGCGATCGCGGACGTGCCGAAAGGAACCGGCTTACTGGCCCCGGTGGGCGAGGCGAAGCAAGCGGTGGATGAAGTTCGCTTGCTCGGCGAGCGCGTGTTTTACCTATCCAAGCGCATGCCTGTCATGCTCGACTGGCAGATTCAGTCGGCGATGGACAACGTGCTCTACGATCCGAAAATCGACAACATCACCGCATCGGTGACCAACGTTTCGAAGACGGTCGAGCAACTGCCGCAAACCATCGCGAAAGAGCGCGCCGCGCTATTCGACGAGATCGAGGGCAAGCAAGGCATGATCAACAGCGTGTTCGGGCAATACCGCGTCGCGATCGCCGACACCAACCAGCTCACCGGCTCGGTGATGAACGTGGCGGATTCGGCCAATCAACTCATGCACACGCTCAAAGAAACGACGCTCACGCTCAACTCCACTATCGACGCCATCGATCGCGTATTCATCGCGCCGGGCAAAGGCCAACCCAAGGACCCGAACGCGAAGCCGTTCGACATCCAGGAGTACACGCAAAGCTTGATCGCGCTGACTACTGCTCTGAAGGAGGCCAATCAGCTTATCAACACGACTGGCGATCTACTCGGCTCGCCTAAGCTGCAACAGCCGATCGCGCAGATCAACGAGGTCACCACCAAACAGCTCGATAACGTCACTTCGCGCAGCGCACGCATTCTCGATCAAGCGTTTTGGCGTGGCGTGGCGCTGATCATCGTGTTCTTCGTCATGCTGACTGTTTATCGCTTGCTGGTTTCACGCGTGTTCGGTGTGCCGACCGTTAAGGTGCAGGCGGCAGAGGGCGGTACTGGATTTAGTTTCTTCAAGAAAAAGAGATCCTGAGCGATTGACCGGCCTATAGGGTTGGCAGTACTATGCCGGGCGTGAGCAAAATTCAACAGCTTGCGATTGTCTTGATCAGCGCGGCGCTGTGTGCCGGGCCCATGGTCACGACCGTCTACGCTGCCGCGGAAAAGCAAAGCAAGGCGGCGGCGAAGCGCGCAGCGGCGCCCAAAGCGGCCAAGCGCAAGGCAGCCAAAGTGGTGGCGACGCCCGCCGCCGCTGCTTCCGCTATCGGCGCACACGCGATGCAAGCGCAAGCGGCGGCGCCATCCGATCCAGCGGCAACGCAAGCTGTACCCGCCGCGGCGCCTAGCGAAGTGCTGCCGGGTGTGGATTTGCCCGCGCGGCCCAAGGAGCCGCCTCCGCTCACGACCGATCGGCCGGTGCCTGGCGCGGCGCGTCTTCAGGTCGATCCGCGCACGCCCGAGTATCGCAAGATCGACCGCCTCGCCGGCAAGATTCGCAGCGTCGGATCCTCTACGCTCTCCAACCTGCTCAACCGCTGGGCGAGCGATTTCAAGCTGATCTATCCGGAAGTTGAGATCGAAGTCACCGGAGGCGGGTCAAGCATGGCGTTACCGGCGCTACTCGAAGGCCGCGCTGAGTTGGCACCGGTCAGCCGCGCGATGAAGAAAGACGAGATCGCGAAGTTCCAAGCCAAGTTTGGCTACGAGCCGACGCAACTCATCGTCGGGCTCGACGCGCTCGCGGTCTACGTAAACAAGAACAACCCGCTCAAGCAGATGACGCTCAAGCAACTTGACGCTATCTATTCCATCACGCGTAAGCGCGGCGGCGAGCAGATCAGATATTGGGGTCAGCTCGGTTTGGATGGGGATTGGCGTGAGCGCGAAATCGTGCTCAAAGGACCCTCGCAAGCGATGGGCATGCACAGTGTCTTCCGCGAGATGGCGTTGGAAGGCGGCGACTTCCGCTACGACCTGCGCGGCGAGCCGGTCGCGACGTCCATCGTGCAGGGGGTAGGCGCAACCGATGCCGCCATCGGCTTCGCCAGTTACTTCTACGATGCCAAGCGCGTGCGCACATTGGCGATCGCGGCCAAAGACGAAGGCCCGTTCTACGAACCGACCCACGCCAACTGCGTGAGCGGCGCGTACCCGATGACACGTTTTCTCTACGTCTACGTCAATAAGCCCCCCGGCAAACTACTCAACGCGCTAACAGCGCACTTCCTCGCGTTCACCTGCTCGAAGCAAGGTCAAGAAACCGCGGCGCGCGACGGCAACTATCCGCTCACCGCGGATATTCTTTACAAGGAGTGTTTGGTCAAGCTCAAGTAGTTCTGTTGGGGCTGTGCAGTATCGCCAGACGCGTTTCGTGATCGCAACGCAAAAGAGCGTCGATAGGTCAAAGAGAAACCCGCCGCGTCGCGGCGGGCTGATAAACCTTCGCAGGAGCGGCGAAGGAGGAGGAGTCAAAGAGCGCGCGATCGCGTGCGCCTCACTGACTTATCCTTGCAGAAGGTGTGCCAGCGGTCTCGGCGAAAAGTTTCTTGTGTCTTCTTAGTTAGTTATACGAAGAAGAACCGCCGTGCTGCATGGCGCTGGTGCACTAACCAAGCTCAGCTTGGGCCGGCGCTGCACCATATTGGCGCTGCCTTAAGGAATCCTTTGGAAGCTTTCTTGTGGTCGACGGCGATTGTCACTGCCGCGGAAATGGGTGACAAGACGCAGTTGCTTTCGTTCGTCTTGGCGGCGAAGCTGCAACGCAAGCTGCCGATCGCGCTCGGCGTGCTGGTCGCCACGCTCGCCAATCACGCACTCGCCGGCTACGTCGGCGGCTGGGCGGCGCGTTTGGTCTCCCCCGATACGCTGCGCTGGATCGTCGCGCTGTCGTTCTTTGCGTTCGGCTTATGGGCGTTGAAGCCCGACCGGTTCGACGAAGGCGAGCACCAATTGCGCACCGCCGGTGTGTTCGTCACCACACTGATTGCTTTCTTCGTCGTCGAGATGGGCGATAAGACACAACTTGCGACGATCGCTCTGGCCGCGCGCTCCGATGCACTCGCTGCCGTCGTCGCCGGCACCACGCTAGGCATGATGATCGCCAACGTGCCGGCGATCTGGCTCGGCGAAGCGCTCGCGCACCGCGTCAACATGAAAGCGATGCGCTGGACCGCCGCGGCGCTGTTCTTCCTGCTCGGCGTACTGGCGCTCATTGCGCGGACGCCGTGAGCACGCAACGCGTCCGCCCTCGGTCGTTGAGGCGGCCGGCGTCAGGGCGTTGCAAGGGCACTCGAGGGAATCGCCACATAGCTGAGACTGCCCGGCGTGCGCCAGCGTAAGCGCGCAACCGCGCCGCCGCCGCGCTCGTAGTACTCCAAGCGCACCGTGTAACGCTGACCGGCGGTCAAGCTAACGGAAGCACTTGTGTTGGTAGTCGGCGCGTGGTCGGTCCAGTTGTTGATCAACAGACTGCCGTTTACCCAAAGCCGTATGCCGTCGTCGGATACCGTTTGGAAGCGGTAGGTGCCACTCGTGCCGGCGCGCACCGCGCCACTCCAGCGCACCGAGAAGTTGTCCGAGGCTACTGGAGTGCCAGGCGAGCCGTTTCCCCAATCGAAGTTGACCGCTTCCGCCCGCGTCAGCGTCGGCGTGCCCGACAACGTGGTATTGGCGAAGTACTCGCCGCGCAATCCGGCGGTCGTGCCAGTACCGGGTGCGGTGACAGCAGCTTCTTCCGCGCCGATCTGGCGCACGAATGCGCCGACGTTGGCGAGATCGGTGCTACTCAGGTTCACGCCGCTATGCGCGCGCACCGCATCTTCGATGGTCACGGCCGAACCGTCGTGCAGATAAGGCGAGGTAGCCCATGCGTCGCGCAGCGTCGGCACGTCGATGCCGGTGAGCGTGCCGCCCAGGCGCTGGCCGCTCGCCGGTTTGATCGTACCCACGTTGCTCAGCGACGCGGCGTCCGCGCTGATGGTGAACGCGTTCCCGCCGTGGCAACTCATGCAGTTGGCGCTTTGGAACACCGTCCTGCCCGCGGCCGCTGATGTGGTCAGACTACCGTCATTGTTGCGCAGCGGCGAGAGCTCGAACGCTGCTAGCGATGTTACATAAGCCGACAGCGCGTCGAGGTCTGCGCTGACACCGGTCTTGCGGTCGCCCAACGGCTGGCTGCGCGTGCCGGTGTTGAACGCGGCATCGGTCATGAGGCCGGCGCCGCCGGCAAATTCACGGATTTGCCTTTCGAAGTCCTGTAATTCGTCAAAGTTCGCGCTCCAGTGCAGGAAGCCCTGGCCGACGCCGGCGCGCCCTTTCAGCGAAACAGTGTTGCGCAGTCCTTCGCCCACGCCGGTAAAGTCCCAGACGCGGCCGTCATGCCCGCCGTCGTTATGGCAGCTTGCGCAACTCATGTAACTGTCGCGCGCCAGACGCGGATCGCGCGCATCGTAGAACAGTTGCTTGCCGAGTAGCACCTGCGAGGTGAGCCGTTCGGCGCCGATGGTGCGAACCGTGCTCGTGACCTGTGCGCTCAGGCTGCCACTGCCAAGCAATGCAGTGAGATCGATCACGCTCACGCTGCGGTCCATGAAATTCTGCACGTAGAGCGTGGTGCCGCTGCTCGAAAGTGCGAGGCCCTGCGGCGCGCGGCCGACGTCGATGCGAAACAGTTCGCGCCCGCCGAAAGCGTCGACTACCGCCACTTGACGGCTGGTCTCAAGCGCAACGAATAGATACACGCCGCTGGGATGAAACGCCGCCGCGGAGCCGACGCTGGCGTTGTCGTGATCGATGCGCCGGGCAAAATCCTCAGCGAGCGTCGTCATGTCGATGCGCGAGCTGATCGCTCGCACCGTATTCTGAAAGTCAAGTTGCTGCCCATTGCGCAGCATGCCGCGTTTGATGTTGTCCTGCTTCGACGGCACCCATGCGCTCAACCCGTCCGGCGCGATGACAGCGGCGCCGAGATAGTTCGGTATGCCGCTGCCTTGAATCTCCGTATCGGTCTTGTCGCTATGACGTAGCGTCACAGTGCGGACCACTGCCATCGTCGCCGCGTTGACCGCCACTACTTCGGCACCGGCACTACTGGTGTCGACATTCGCCGTGGATTCGCCAGGCAGCGGCGGCGTGATGAAGCGCGAAACCAGAATGCTCGCCGCATCGGCGCTCACCGAAACGTGCCGCGCGTTGCCGCCCACCGCCGCGCTCGCAAGCGTTGCGCCGCTGCTCGGGTTGAGTTTGAGCAAGGTTCCGGTCGCTTCCAGAACGACGTAGGCGGCGCTGCCATCGGGAGCGATCGCCAAGCCGTGCGGCTGCGATGCGCGCGGCAGGGTGATGGTCTGCACCACTGCAAGCGTCGAGGGACTGACGATGGAAATGGTGGCAGAGCCCTTATTGGTTACCCATACGCGGCCGTCCGGCGCAACGGCGACGTTGCGCGGTGAAGTTCCGACCGTCACTTCGGTCACGGTGTTGTTCGATGTGTTCAGCGCGCCCACCGAATTGTTGTCCGGGTTCGCTATCCATACCAGCGACGGCGAACCGCTGCCCGTTGCCACGGCGGAAGAAGCGCTGGGTTTGCGAGCAGTGCTCGGCGCGGATACGCCCTGCAGGAAGCTGCGCGTGGAAATCGAACCGTCGGCGGCGCGCGCGGTCAGCGTCACGCCGTAGACACCGGGCTGCGCGTAAGTGTGCGAGGCCGAGGCGATGCTGCTGAAGGCAGTGGCCGGCGATCCGTCGCCGAAGTTCCAGCTGTAAGTTACGCCGGATGCCGCGGTCGCGCTGTAAGCCGCCGTGCCGCCCGCGCTGATGATCGGCGCGCTGATGTTGGTGGCGCTCAAATCAGGCGGCGTGTACGGCGTAGTGGGCACCGGTGGCGTGCTCACACCTTGGCCCACGGCGATGATGGTGCCGAGTGAGGGGACACCGGCAGCATCAAGCGCCACCGCCATGTAGTAGCCCGGCGGCGCCAGCGTATTGCCGGGCAGCGTCGCGGTGAGCCGGAAGCCGTCTTGCGTGAATGCGAGGGGAATTCGTCGCTGCCCGCCGTTGAAGGAGTGCGTGCCAATGCCGTTGCCGAGCAGCACCAAGCCTGAGATCGTACCGCTATCGGCCATGTCGATTTGCATGGTCGCGCCGTTGGCATACGAAAGGCCGCTTATCGCTTTCATGACCGGCCGCGGCGCCAATTGTGCGCTGCTCCCGTTCGCGCGGAACAAGTTGGGCGGGAAATACACTTCCGCGTTCAAGTTGGTGACCGGGCCGGGCGTGCCGCCTCCGGTCGAGAGCACAGTGCCGTTCGGCAGCAGCAGCGTGATCGAGTGATAGCCACGGTAGACGGCGGCGTTTGCTGCGCGCGCCCACGTGCCGTTCGCCGGGTTCCAGATCTCGGCGGCGAATACGCTGCTCGAACCGTTGTTGTTGCCGAGCGTAGTGCCGCCGGTCACCACAACTTTGCCGTCCGACAGCACTACCGCGTTGCCAAAGCGGCGCGCGAAGCTCATGCGCACCTGCTCGCTGAGCGCGGGATTGGCGCCGTTGATATCCACCGCGGTGACCATGTTGCTGGCCGGCAATCCGTCGCCATTAAAGGAGCCGTTGCCGCCGATCATCAGAATCTTGCCGATGTCGTACATGACGGCGGTGTTGGTTGCCCCGACGTTGACCGGATTGCCCGCCGACGGCGCTTGCTTGAACTGTCCTGCGCTGCGCACCGAGCCGTTGCCCGCGGGATCGAGATACCACATCTGCTCGGCGGATATGCCGAACACTTGACCATTGGGTGCCACCCAAGCGCGCGGATAGGAAGCGCGCAAATAATCCGGCCCGAACGCCAAGCGGCTGTTGGCGCCGAATAGCGAACGCCACGCGTTGTTTTCGTAGATCTCGGGCGTCATCGAGGCCAAGCCTTGCGACACGGCTTGGTCGGGGTTGTCCTGCATGCCTTCGGAGTACGGGTTCATGCCACCGAGCATCAGCGGCCGGCCATCCGGCAGCGTCACCAGCGTCGCATACCAGCGCGAATCGGCGAGGTTCGCCGCCGCGGTCGTCGAGCTGTTTGTCGCGCTCGTGTATAGCGTGCTGGTGGTGTTGCCGTTGCCGCCCGATACCAGTAGCCGGCCATCGATCAGAAAGGTCGCCGTGCTGCAAAAGCTGTCTTGCCGTGCCGCCTCGAAACTGGTTTGATGGCTGCCCGCGCCGAAACCGAACGACGGATTCCACACGTCGAAGTAGCGCCCGTTCTGCGCGCCGCCGTCCAAGTTTGTCCCGTAGCTGAGCACTTTGCCGTTGGGCAAGAGCACGACGTGCAGCCCATTGAGCGGCCAAGATTGCACGCCAGACCACATGCCGCGGGTGGGCGCGTCGGGCGGAATGTTCAAGTTCTGCAACAACGGGTCTGCGGCCACCGGAACCGTGACCCACGCGTCCGGATTGACCGCGGCTTGGGCGCGGGCTTGCGGAGCGAAATTGGCGCTGACCGTTACCTTGGTGCTGTCACCACCACCGCATGAGGCAAGTGCCGCGGCGAGGGTTAGCGCCGGCAGCACTTGGGCCGGCCCGCGGAGGAGCGAAACAGAGCGGATATATTTCATGTGTGCCTCACCTTTCTGTGGGTTCGGGTACTGTCGGCATGCGAGCCACTTCAGAAATCTCGCGCACCAAGCGCGCTCGATCGATCGGAGCGCCGCGGTACTTCTGCATCAACGTGCCGTCGGCGCGAAACAAATAAAGCGAAGTGCGATGCTGCTCCAGGTTCTTGGCGGAGGCACGCTCGTCAAAAACGTGCATGCGCTCGGCCAACTTGCCCACCTCGGGCGCAGGGCCAGTCGCGAACAGCCATCCGTTGCGTTCAGCGCCGTGCGCGTGCGCGAACGCGGCTAGTTTCTTCGGCGTGTCGGAGAGCGGGTCCAGCGTAACGGAAACGAAGCGCACTTGCGCGCGCACGTCGTCCGGCAAAGCGCGATGCACTGCAACGAGCTCTCGCACCTGCACCGGACAGGCGCTTGAACACGCCGTGAACACGAAATGCAACAGCAGCGGCCGACCATGCAGAGACGCGCGCACCTGGTTACCGCGTTGATCGATTAGCTTGAGATCGCGCAACGGAGCCGGTGCGGCGGCAGCGGAGGCAAATGTTGCCAATAAAACCAGCAACAAGGACAGAGCCAAACACTCGCAACGCGCCCACGCGAGGTGCAAGCGCGCCGGTACCGAGACACGGTGAGCGGAGAAAAGCTGCATGATTCTTCTGCGATCTCTTTCGCGGTGCGTAAGCAACACTCAAAGCCGCCGAGACCGGTCGTTTTTACGACATCAATCGGCGCATTATGAACCAAGTTC
>CAZAWU010000142.1:0-2218 GCA_964488915.1 uncultured Burkholderiales bacterium | reverse complement strand
GCGAAGTTCAAGGAGAAGACCTACTGCTTCGGCGATGCGGAAGCGCGCGCGGCATTCATGAAGGACCCGGACAGCACCATCGCGAAAGCGAAGTTGGGCGCGATGGAACCGGAGGGCCTTTGATCCGGACTTTGCTCTGAAGATTGTGCCCGCCGGTGCGAGAGCGCCGCGCGAAGAAATTGCGCGGCGCTTCACTCTGCGCTCTCCTAAGCTTGCGGTGAACGCACGATCAGTAGAGCAGTAAGTCCTCGCGCTCTTCCGCCCAAGCGCGCTCGTCCGGCAAGGTGATGTCGTCTAGGTCGCTTGGCTTTGCGGTCGCGTCATCTACCCACTGCCGCAGCAACGCGCTGCCGTTGATGACGTCGATCGCCAGACGGTCGCGCTCGTACTCATAGGGGAAATCGCGCCAGATCGGGTAATCCCGCTGCAGCGCGCGCAGCGCTTTGAAAGCGAGCGCTTGCAGCCGCCACGGGCGAAACGCCGCGTGATCGTAGCTTGCGTCTTCGACGTGGATCTGCACGCCCGCGCACAGCTTGCCGGCGTGCTTGTGAAAGGTCGGCTCGAACCAGCATTCGCGCAAGCGGCAGCCTTGCAGCCAAAGCGGTGCGAGCGCGTGCATTTTCTCGATGAGTTTGCGCGCGTTGATTTCTGGCGCGCCGAACAATTCCAGCGGGCGAGTGGTACCGCGCCCTTCCGAAAGCGTCGTGCCTTCGAGCATCACCGTGCCGGCGTAAGCGCGCGCCATCCACAGATTCGGCGCGTTCGGGCTGGGGTTGATCCAAGTGCGCTCGCCGAGCGGCCAGCCGTAGCCAGGCGCGGCGTCCGGCTGCCAGCCTTGCATCGTGATCACGCGGTAGTCGACGTTGAGTTTCAGCGTGCGCGCAAACCAATGTGCGAGTTCGCCCATGGTCAAGCCATGGCGCATCGGCAGAGGCCCGGCGCCGACGAAACTCTCCCAACCTGCGTGCAAGCGCAAGCCCTCAACCGGGCGGCCAGCCGGGTTCGGCCGGTCCAGCACCCAAACCGATTTGCCGTGCTGCGCCGCGGCTTCGAGCACATAACGCAGCGTGGTGACAAAGGTGTAAATGCGGCAGCCGAGATCTTGCAGATCGACCAGCAGCACGTCGAAGCTGTCCATCATCGCGGGTGCCGGCCGGCGCACATCACCGTACAAGCTGAACACCGGGATGCCATGCACCGGATCGTGGAAATCCGGCGATTCGATCATGTTGTCCTGTTTGTCGCCGCGCAGACCGTGCTGCGGGCCGAAGGCCGCGCGGAGTTTGATGTCGCGGCACGCGGCGAGCGCATCGAGCGCGTGCGTGAGATCGCGTGTGACCGAAGCGGGGTGCGCGAGCAGCGCGACGCGTTTGCCGGCAAGCGGTTTGCGCAAGTTCGCATCGTCCAGCAGTCTGTCGAGGCCGAACTGAATCACTGCTTTTCTCCGACGCGGGCGAAGGAGCCATTGAGTGCATGCGCGGCCATGTCGAGTGTGCCAGCGAACGCATCACGATGATGAAAATCCGGTTTGCCGGGTGCGTGGCGCAGCGCCCAATAAGAGATCGCGCCGTGTTCATCCTCGATGACTGCACAGAGCCCAAGCTGCAGCGTGTCGGCCTGCGGCAGTGCGGTGCGCGGAATGCTCGCCTCAAGCATCAGCGAGTCTGCGCTGTGGCGCACCGCGATTCTGGGATCGAAATCGGGCGCTACGGCCCCGCGTTCGCGGTAATCGGCAAACGTGTACGCAGCCCACTCGCCCGAAGGCGAAAAGTTGAACTCGGCATACGCGCGATTTCCCGCTGCGGCAACGAAGGCTTCGAAACAAGTGTGCCGCCACAGCTCGTCGGCGGCACGCGGCGGGGCCGGCACGGGAATACACAGCAGCGCCAAATCCGCGCTCAGCGCAAAACGCAGTGTGAGCCCGGCGCGGGTGGCTTGCGCCGTTGCGCGCAACTCACGCACCGGCGCAGCGGTTGATTGCGCGTGGCAGCGGAGTAAGAATTGGTGCTCGTTGGTCACGCGCGCTGCACACCATAGCTAAGAGTTGCGCGGATTGTATTACACGCCATCGTTCGGCAGCGGCGTATGTACTCACGTCGCATGGCAACGTTAGACGCTGGTAGTATAACTTCAAGAATGAGGACAAATTTGCTCCTCGTCTCGCTCGCTGCGGGGATTGCTGGATACGCATATTTCGAGCGGCTGCCTGTGCTCGATG
>CAZAWU010000141.1:0-10598 GCA_964488915.1 uncultured Burkholderiales bacterium | reverse complement strand
GCCGGCGTGGGGTTGATCGATCTGTTTAGTTTTTATCTGTCGCAGATTTGGGACACCGGCTGGCCGATCGTGCTCGGACTGCTGCTGCTCGTCGTGGTCATGTTCAAACCCACTGGGTTGATCGGTTTTCTGGTTGGCGATCGCGAGCGCGCCGGTTCTTACGGGCGGGCGCGCGGCAAAGGCAAGCCATGAGTCTGCTCGAATGCCGGCAACTCTCCAAAGTTTTCGGTGCGCTGACGGCGCTGGATCACGCCGATCTGGTGGTAAAGCCGAACGAGTTCCATGGTTTGATCGGGCCTAACGGCTCCGGCAAGAGCACGCTGCTGAAGTGTATCGCCGGGGCAGAGACGGCCACGAGCGGAAGCGTGCTGCTCTCCGGCGGTGACATTACTCGCCTGACACCGGCCGAGCGTGCGGAAGCCGGCCTGAGCCTGAAGTTTCAGATTACCGCCGTGCTGACGGAGTTGTCGGTGTACGACAATGCGCTGCTGGCGCTGCAATCGCAAAGTTCTTGGAGGAGCCTGCTGCTGTCGCGCACGCGCGCCGCGCTGCACGAGCGCGTGATGCATACGCTGCAGCGCTTTAAGCTGACGGATCGGGTGGACGATATCGCCGGCACGCTATCGCATGGCCAGCAACAGTGGTTGGAAATCGCCATGGCCTTGGCGCGCGAACCGAAGCTGCTGCTGCTGGACGAACCCACTGCCGGCATGAGCCCGCAGGAGCGGCGCGCCACCGGTGAATTGCTGGCGCCGATACGTGAACGCTGTTCGCTGCTCATTGTCGAGCACGACCTGGATTTCATCCGCGATATCTGCGACTCGCTCACCGTGCTCGATCAAGGCCAAGTCGTGGCGAGCGGGCGTACGCAAGACGTGCAGAACGACGAACGCGTCAAGAGCGCGTACTTGAGCCACGCATGAACGCATGTTGCTGAACGCCGAGAACTTGTGCACGTACTACGGCACCAGCCAGGCGCTGTTTGGCGTGTCCCTTGCCATTCCGCCGCGCGGCGGCGTGGCTATTCTCGGACGCAACGGCGCGGGTAAAACGACATTGTTGAAGACCCTGGCGGGCGATTTGCTGCCGCGCACTGGCTCGGTGCGCTTCGACGGCGCTGACATGACCAGCGCCGCGACCGAGCGGCGCGTGCGCCGCGGGCTCGGCCATGTGCCGCAAGAGCAAGCGGTGTTCGGACGCTTAAGTGTGCGCGAAAACTTGGCGGTGGGCGCTATGGCGGATGCGAGTGGCACGCAGCGCATGGAGCAGGTGCTGGCGTTGTTTCCGCGTTTGAAGGAACGCATGTCGCAGCAGGCGGGCACGTTGAGCGGCGGCGAGCGTAAGATGTTGGCCATAAGCCGCGCGCTCTTGGGCGGGCCGAAGCTGCTGATGCTCGATGAGCCGACCGAGGGCGTGTGGCATGGCGTGGTGGAGGAAATCGCCGAGCGGCTACAGCAGTTGGCCGGCGAGATAGCGGTGTTGATTGTCGAGCAACACGTGGAGTTGGCGCTGCGTGTTGCGCAGTATTGTTATGTGATGGATCGCGGGCGCATCGCGTTGCAAGGTGCGTCTGAGGCAGTCAAGAAAGATCCGAATCTGGTGCGCCTGCTGGCGCCGTAATCCCACTCAACTCAACGGAGGAAACAATGGCCGTACCTACCATGACCCCGGCGCAAGTGCGCGAAGCTGCGGAAAGCATAGGCTTGTCGCTGACCGATGCGGATGTGCAGTCGTA
This sequence comes from uncultured Burkholderiales bacterium, assembly GCA_964488915.1. Taxonomy (GTDB): domain Bacteria; phylum Pseudomonadota; class Gammaproteobacteria; order Burkholderiales; family JALYOK01; genus CADEHE01. The sequence goes on along the minus strand of CAZAWU010000141.1, from coordinate 8,863 downwards.
TATCGGATTGATGAAAGGGTTTGTCGATGCGTACAACGCCGTCGATGCTATGCCCGACAATTTGCCCGAGGTGAAATACCCGCGCACGCCGGGGCGTTTTCCGCCGGCCGCGGAGAACCCGCGCAACGCTTGGTATGTAAAGACGTCTATTAAAGGCGCCTCTTCCGGCAAGCTCGCAGGCAAGAAGATCGCTGCGAAAGACAACATCATGGTTGCCGGCGTGCCGATGATGAACGGCTGCTCGATCCTCGAAGGCTATGTGCCGGATATTGACGCGACGGTCGTCACGCGCCTGCTGGATGCCGGCGCTGAGATCATCGGCAAGACGCATTGCGAGAACTACTGCATTTCCGGCGGCAGCCACACCGGCGCCAAAGGCTCCGTGCACAATCCCCACAAGATGGGCTTCTCCGCCGGCGGTTCGTCTTCCGGCAGCGGCGTTGTCGTCGCGCTCGGTGAAGCCGATATGGCGCTGGGCGGCGATCAAGGCGGCTCGATCCGTATGCCCTCGTCGTGGTGCGGCATCGTCGGTATGAAACCGACGCATGGCCTCGTACCTTACACCGGCATCATGCCGATCGAGATCTACGTCGATCACACCGGGCCGATGACCAAGAACGTCAAGGACAACGCGCTCATGCTGGAAGTGATCGCCGGCGCCGACGGTTACGATCCGCGCCAGTTTTCACCGAAGACGCACGAGTACACCAAGGGCATCGACGCGGGCGTCAAGGGCATGAAGATCGGCGTGGTGAAGGAAGGTTTTGGCCGACCGGAATCGGAAGCGGCCTCGGATGCCAAGGTGCGTGCGGCAATCGAGACGTTCAAGAAACTCGGCGCGACGGTGGAAGACGTTTCCATTCCCGAACATCTGCTCGGGCCAGCGGTGTGGACGCCAATCGGCGTCGAGGGCATCGCGCAAACGATGATGCTCGGTGACGGTTACGGCTTGAGCCGCCAAGATTTGTACGTGACAACGATGATGGATAAGCTGCACGGCTGGCAATTGCGCGCCAACGAATTGTCGGAGACGACCAAAATCGCCACTGTGCTGGGCGTACATGTGAAGAAGCATTTCGGCAGCCGCTTCTACGGCAAAGCCATCAACATTTCGCGCCGCCTTGCTGCGGCCTACGACGCGCAACTGGCAAAGTACGACGTGCTGGTCATGCCGACCATGCCAATGAAAGCGACCCCGCTGCCCCCCGCCGATATGTCGCGCGAACTTTACTTCCAGCGCGCGCTGGAAATGATCGGCAACACTTCGCCGTTCGATATCACGCACCACCCGGCAATGACGGTGCCGTGCGGCATGGTCGATGGTTTGCCGATCGGACTCATGATCATCGGCAAGCACTTCGATGAGCCGGCGATTTACCGTGCGGGTTATGCGTTTGAACAGGCGGGAAATTAGAAGCAGTTCTGAAGCGAGTCGCTTCGACGCCCGTTTTCCAAGCGGCGCGTCGAGCGACAGCAGAGGCTCAGCCCCTGATGTTTTCCCGGGTTTTAGGGTGTTGGGAATCAGCTAGGCCCGTCTTTGCGTGAGGGAGAGGAAGTGCTTCTAGAGAATACGACGCGCCAAAGTTAGTAACACGGCAGTGTTAGGGAGCGACGCTCCCGAGCATATGCATCGCGATTATCTCGCTACTTGCTTTCAGGCTCGCCGCAGCCACATTCTGCCAGGCAGCAGTGATAGACTGTAATTATGTACAGTTTATCATTATGTTTCCCTCTTACGCAGAGCTGCACTGCGTAACCAATTTCACTTTTCTGCGCGGCGCCTCGCACCCGGAGGAGATGGTGGCGCGCGCGCGGGAGTTGGGTTACGCGGCGCTTGCCATTACCGACGAATGTTCGGTGGCGGGCGCGGTGCGTGCATACCTGCAGGCGAAGCAATGCGGGCTCAAATTGATCATCGGTGCCGAGTTTCGGCTGAGTGCGGCGAGCAAGCTGGTGTTGCTGGCGCAGAACCGCAACGGCTACGGCAACCTTTGTGAGTTGATTACGCGCGCGCGGCGCAACGCGAAGAAGGGTGACTACGCTATTGCGCACGCGGATCTCGAAAGCGGACTGGAGGATTGTTTAGCGATCCTGCTGGCGCGTACACAGCCGGAGGTGCAAGAGGCGCAATGGTTGTTGCGGCATTTCCCGCAGCGCGCCTGGCTCGGCGTCGAATTGCTGCTGCGCGCGGACGAGGCGGCGTACATGGCGCGCTGCATTGAGGTGGCGCAAACCACCGGTATCAAATTGGTCCCCTGCGGCGATGTACATATGCATACGCGCGCGCGCCGGCGCGTGCAGGATGTGCTCACTGCGATCCGCCTCGGCACAACCGTCGACGCGGCAGGTGCGGCGCTGCACGCAAGTAGCGAGCGCTACTTGCGCCCGCTCGCCCGCTTGGCGCGGATTTATCCGCATGCGCTGCTCGCGGAGACTTTGAATGTCGCCGCACAGTGCAACTTTTCGCTCGGCGAACTGCGCTACGAGTATCCCGAAGAGATCGTCCCGCCCGGAGAGAGCCCGGCTTCCTATCTGCGCAAGCTTACTTATCAAGGGCTGTGCGAACGCTACCGGCGTCCTGGCATCAATGCCAAATTGCAAGGAGAGAAGCGCTTGCTTGGCGCGCAAACATGGATGGATCTAACGTCAGAAGACGGTGCTGCCGTGCGCGTGCCGCAGAGCATCGCTGCGCTGATCGAGAAAGAGCTTGCGTTGATTGCACAGCTACGTTACGAAGCGTTCTTCTTGACCGTGCATGACATCGTCCGCTTCGCGCGCTCTCAGAACATCCTCTGCCAAGGCCGCGGCTCGGCGGCGAATTCCGCGGTGTGTTACTGCCTGGGCATTACCGAAGTCGACCCCGGTCGCACTGAAGTATTGTTCGAGCGTTTCATCTCCAAGGAGCGCGACGAAGCGCCAGATATCGACGTCGATTTCGAGCACGAACGGCGCGAGGAGGTGATTCAATATGTCTATCGCAGGTACGGGCGCGAGCGCACCGCGCTGGCGGCGACCTTGATCACTTACCGGCCACGCTCAGCGCTGCGTGATGTAGGCAAGGCGCTGGGGTTGAATCTCGATCAAGTCGATCAACTCGCGAAGAATTTTCAGTGGTGGGACGACCAAGTTGTCGAGCGGCGCGTGCGCGAAGTCGGGCTCGATCCGGATAATGCAACGGTCAATAGCGTTATCACGCTGGCACGCGCGCTGCTCGGCTTCCCGCGCCATTTGTCGCAGCACGTTGGCGGCTTCGTCATTGCGCGCGATAAGCTTTCGCGCTTGGTGCCGATCGAAAATGCCGCCATGCCCGAGCGTACTGTCATTCAGTGGGACAAGGACGATCTCGAAGCGCTCGGTTTGCTTAAGGTCGATGTGCTGGGCTTGGGTATGCTCTCCGCCATCCGGCGCACGCTGCAAGCGTTGAATGCTTTCACCGGCGGCGACATGCAAGTCGGCGACATTCCGCCGGAAGATCCGCGGGTGTACGACATGATCTGCGCGGCGGACACCATCGGCGTGTTCCAGATCGAGTCGCGCGCGCAGATGTCGATGCTGCCGCGGCTGCAGCCGCGCTGTTTTTACGATCTGGTGATCGAAGTGGCGATCGTGCGTCCCGGGCCGATTCAGGGCGGCATGGTGCACCCCTACTTGCGCCGCCGCCGCGGGCTGGAGCCGGTCACGTATCCGAGCAAGCCGGTCGAGAAAGTGTTGGAGCGCACGCTGGGTGTGTCTATCTTCCAAGAGCAAGTCATGCAGCTCGCGATGGTCGCGGCGGGTTTTACCGCGGGCGAGGCCGATCAGCTGCGCCGCGCCATGGCGGCGTGGAAGCGCAAGGGCGGATTGGAGCCGTTTCGCGACAAATTGCTCGCTGGCATGCTGGCGCGCGGTTACGCGGCAGACTACGCGGAGCAGCTGTTTCGTCAAATTCAGGGCTTCGGTGAGTACGGCTTTCCGGAGTCACATGCGGCAAGTTTCGCCTTGCTTGCATACGTGTCGTCGTGGCTCAAGTGTCATCACCCTGCGGCGTTTGCTTGTGGTTTGTTGAATGCGCAGCCGTTGGGGTTTTACGCACCGTCGCAGTTGGTGCAAGACGCGCAGCGCCATGACGTCGAAGTGCGGGCGGTGGATGTGATGGTGAGCCGGTGGGATTGTGTGTTGGAGCAGAGCGAGTTATCCGATTCGATCGCGCGAACGGGCACGCGAGCGTCACCAGCCCTGCGTCTCGGCCTACGCCTAGTCAACGGTCTCTCCAAACACGGCGCGCAACGCATCGTCTCCGCGCGTACGCAGCACACCTTTGCCGGCATCGCCGATCTCGCCGAGCGCGCGCAGCTTGATCAGCGCGATCTCAACGCACTTGCGCGCGCCGACGCTTTGCGCAGCTTGGCTGGGCATCGGCGCGACGCATACTGGCAAACGCTCGGCACGCCGCGCCCGCTGCGTGAGGAAACTCTCGCGCTCGGTAATGCCGGCGACAGCACTCAAGCCGAGCTATTGCCGCCGAGCGAAGCGCAAGACATTGTCGCGGATTACGCCGCGCTCGGGCTTACGCTGCGCCGGCATCCGCTGGCGTTGCTGCGGCCGCGGCTCAAAGGCGCGGCGAGCGCGCAACAAGTAAAGTCGGCGCAAACTGGGCAGCGCCTGCGTGTCAGTGGTATTGTCACCTGCCGCCAGCGGCCCGATACGGCGAGTGGCGTGATCTTCGTCACATTGGAAGACGAGACCGGCTACGTAAACGTGGTAGTGTGGCCGCGGCTGGTGGAGAGACAGCGCAGAGAGTTATTGGCGGCGCGGCTGCTCACGGTGCACGGTAAGATCGAGCGTGACGGCGAAGTGGTGCACTTGATTGCGCGGCGCTTGGAGGATGACAGCGCGTTGTTAGGTAAACTAGAGACGCATTCGCGCAACTTTCATTAAAAGGCCGTTCGTGGTGAGTCGATCGAAGCGCGTACCTTTGCGCTGTGCTTTTCGGTGGGCTCGGAGCGAACGGACATCCAACGTCAAAGGCATATGACCATGCGACCCAACCCAGTCAAGGAAAAGCTCAAGAACGGCGGTGTGCCGATCGGCGCATTCGCCATCGAGTTTGCCACGCCCGGCTTCATGCAGATCTGCAAAGCGGCCGGCGCCGAGTTCGCCTTTATCGACATGGAGCACAGCGGCCTCGGCATCAACGACATCAAGCAGCAGATGGCGTTCGCGCGCGGCTGCGGCATTGCGCCGATGGTGCGCGTACCCACGGCGCAATATCACTTTATTGCGCGCGTGCTGGATGCAGGCGCCATGGGCGTAATGGTGCCGATGGTGGAGAGCGCAGAGCAGGCGCGCATGATCGTCGAATCGACGCAGTATCCGCCTAAGGGCCGGCGCGGCGCGATCTTCGGTGGATCGCACGATGACTACACCGGCGGTGACATCGTGGCCAAGATGAAGGCGGTGCACGAGCGCACCTTCGTCGTATGCCAGATCGAGACGGAGCGCGGGCTGGATAACGTCGATGCCATCGTCGGCACAGAAGGGGTCGACTGCGGTTGGATCGGGCACTTCGACTTGAGCAATTTCCTCGGCGTGCCGGCGCAGTTCCAGAGCAAGACCTTCGTCGATGCGCGGGCAAAAGTTGCGGCAGCGTGCAAGAAATACAACAAGGCCGCGGGCATGATGCCGGCGGATGTGGCCATGGCGCGCGAGTGGCGTGCGGCCGGGTTCAATATTTTCGCTTTCGGCAGCGACGTGGGATTATTTCAACATGCGCTGTCGACGCGCATTGACGACTTCAAGGCGGCCGAGAAACCTACCTAAACGATACGCTTACGCTCGGATCGCCGGGCAATCCAAGATATTGCACGGTGATCTTTGTGCCGCCCTGCGGCGCGGCGGCTGGGACCAATGCGCCGAGGCTCAGTTTGTCGCCCTCCACGATGCGCATGCCGTCGTAAGATAGACTGCGTGCTAGCCACAGCACCGAATTCATCGGGTGTTCCATAGTGGCGCGGCCTTCGCCGCGGCCAAGTTCCCGGCCGCTCTGATCGGTGACGATGACCTGCATCGCAGCGAGCTTTTCCAAAAATGCTTCGTTCGCTTCCACGGCGACGGGGGCACCGATGACGCCAAGGCGAGTACCAGCGTTGGTGGCAATGACTGAGGTTTTCGTGAACGGCTCATCCAGGCCGAGCGCGAAATCGGTTAGTTCGATGTAAGGCAGGAAGTGCGAGATGTGCCGCAACGCTTCCAGCGGCGTCTTGGCTTCCTGCAAGCTGCCATCTTTTACTACTGCAATGAGGTTCGCTTCGAACCACGGCCGTGCGCCGTACGCCGCGTCCACGCTGGCGCCGTCGTCCAAGAACATGTTCTTGAATAGGAACGCGCGCAGCGGACCTTCGATCTTGTAAGTGTCCTGCATGCTCTTGTGCGTGAACGCCGCGCGGAAACCCGCCAAGTTGCCTTGATGGCGCGCCAGTTCCGCGGCCAATGAGCCTTGCGCGCATTGGGCATCAGCCATGGTCGCGACCGTCGGAAAGGCTCTCGCTGGCGTGCGGTTCAAGTACGCGGTGACGTAGCTGACGATCTCTTTGTAGTCCGGGCAGCGCGCTTGGCTCCAACCCGGCGTGGCAATGCTGGTCGCGATGAAGACGAGGCGCAGGATGGCGGATTTGGGCATCGATGGGATGAGCATCGGTTACTTTGCTTGAGCGGCTCGTTCTAGCACGCGCAACAGGCTGGCCGGATCGTCGCGCGACCAGCCGTTGGCCATGAGCGCGTTGAGTTGCTGCATGGTGGCCGCGGTGGCGGGCATCGGCAGATGCTCGTGCCAGGCGATGTCCATCACCACGCCGATGTCTTTGTGATGCAGGCGCGCTTCCATGCCTGCGGCGAAATCGCGCTCCACCATCTTTTTGCCGCACACGTCGAGTGCGCGGCTGGCGGCGAGGCCGCCGAGCAGCACTTCGCGCACTTTCGCCGGATCGGCGCCGTTGCGCTGGGCGAAAAACAGTGCCTCGGCCACGCCTTGTATCGCCACGTCGAGGGCGATTTGGTTGGCGCATTTAGTGACTTGCCCGGCGCCGCTGCCGCCGATGTGCACGATGGTTTTGCCGATGTGCTGCAGCAGCGGCAGCGCGCGCTGGAACACGTCGGCTTTGCCGCCGGCCATGATGGATAGTGTCGCGTTGATCGCGCCGCTCGGCCCGCCTGAAACGGGCGCGTCTAGCATCTCCGCGCCTTGCTTGCGTAGCCTCTCGGCGAACTCCTTGGCAGCCACGGGGGAGATCGAACTGGTATCGATGACAATGCCGCCCGGTTTCAGGCCGTGCGCGACGCCGTGCTCGCCGAACAGCGCCGATTCCACGTCTTTGGTCGTGGTGACCATGGTGAAAACAACGTCTGCACCCGTTGCGGCTTCGCGCGGCGAACTGCACGCCTTCGCACCGCGCGCGGCGAGTTCGTCCATCGGCGCCCGCACGATGTCGAACACGGCGATGGCGGGATCGGCTTTGAGCAAGTGGCCGGCCATGGGTTTGCCCATCGCACCGAGTCCAATAAATCCGAGTTTCATAGATCTCCTGTTTACACGTAGTTTGGATTAGCCGGGCAGGGGCCCGAGTTGCCGCGCGAAGCGTTGTACGCACGCGAGACCAAATTCGGTTGGCGTTGCGGCGGGTTGGCGCGCATGCGGCGTGCTCAAGCCCAAGCGCAGCGCCGCGAGATGCTTGCCGTAGGCGACCAGATTCTCCACCGTCGTCATCAAGAACACCAGCACCGGCAGGATGTCGCGGTGCAGGCGTTCCGAGTCGGCGATTTCTTCGGCGCGCCCGCTGCGTATGAGATCGAAAACTTGTGCTTGCAGATCCACAGTGTCGGTGCTCGGGATGAGTCCAGCGCAACCGGCGCGCAAACTATCTGGCAGCGTAAGACCGGCGTAGCCGTTGAACACGTCGAACGCATGCGCGGTGTCACGCATCAGTTGATCGACGTAAGTCGCCGGTCCTTCCGCCTTGAGCAAGGTGAAGTGCGGATGGCGCCGCGCCAATTCCTTGATCGCTGCGCTTGACAAGCTGTTGGCGATCAAACCCGGCGCATTTTGAATCGCCACCGGGATATCGATCGCTTGCATGACGCTGGAGAAAAATTCCATCAGTGCCGCTTCCCCCGCCGCAACGGGAGGCGGCTGCAGTATGATCCACGCGGCGCCGTTGCCGCGAGCGACGTTGGCGAATTCGATTTGCGCCGCGGCATTGGGCTCCGCGACGGTGACGGCGAGCGGGACGCGCCCCTGAATGTCGGCTGCCGTCCACTCGACGATCGCGCGCCGCTCAGAGAGGCTGAGCTTGCCAACTTCCTGCGCCAGTCCGAGTATGGCTATGCCGTGCGCGCCTGCGGCGATGCAGGCTTCAGTTTGGCGGCGCGACGCTGCGCGATCGAGCCCGCCGCTGCGCTCGAAGAACGCATATTGCATCGGGTAGATGCCGGCAAAACGCGGCTGAGGTTTCACTGCGAACTCGCTCGCTTTTCAGCGCTGCGCATTGGTGCTAGCATGAATCTATTCGAACAAGCGTGTGGATGTGGCGATGGCAACCTCTCTGACCCTGCGGCGCAGTCTAACAGTTCTCGCTCTGACGCTGGGCGCCTTGGCGCTGCCGAGCGCCGCGGCGGAGGAAGCGCAGGCCAATGACGGTGGGACGGTATCGAGCGTGCAGACCGCGCGCAAGGACACACTGGAGCTACCCGGCGTCACCGCTTGCCACACCTGCGAGTGGCGCCCCATGAAGACGGAGATGGAAACGGATCAGTGCACCAATAAGATCGGCTGGTTCGATTGCGGGCGCGATACCGATTGCGAGAAGAAGTGCGTGTTCGTGAAGTGCTC
>CAZAWU010000140.1:0-10708 GCA_964488915.1 uncultured Burkholderiales bacterium | reverse complement strand
TACCTGAACTTCCTCGACGCGAAAGACTGGGACCGCGTTGCGGCATGCTTCGCGGACGACGCGCAATCGCGCTACAACTTCGAGCCGGAAGTGCTGCGCGGCGGGCGCGGCGTGGCCGAGTGGGTGCGTACTCGCCTCGCCGGCTACGGCGCTACCGACCATGCGCTCAGTAATCTTCACATCGAAGTCAACGGCGACACGGCGACATGCGATAGCCGCGTGACGGCGTCACTCTTGCGCGCCCACGGCGGCGAGCGCCGCATTATGGTTCGAGCGATTTGGTATCGCGACAAATTGCGCCGCGAAGGAAACCAGTGGCTGATCGTTGAACGTGTGCACGAGCCGCAGTGGCAGTACGAAGTGCCAGCGCACGAGATGCGGGTGTGACTGTCCCCCAGGGCCACTACACGGGCATCGCAAAGACGCCGCAGCACATAAGATGCGCGCATGACGCGCTTGCGCGACAATTCGTGGGCCGTGCTATCCCACACGCAAGCTTTGCTATCGCCTCACATTCCAAGCGGACCATGACGAATTGAGAGGATCTAATCAATTTACGAACGCCATGACGCCGCCTGCGCGCACCGCACTTGCGCGCGCGTTCAAGCTCGGCACGATTGCATTTGCCCTGCTGCTCGCGGCGCTCGCCCTCGTTGCCGCCGACCTCTACGGCTACCATCGCTCAAAGCTATCCGGCGCTTCGAGCGCCCTCCCTGTGGGCGATGAATCGGCGCCATACACGCATCACGACACGATCATCTTCTTCCCTTTGAGCATCTGGCAGATACTTGTGCTTTGCATCTTCGTTTGGGCGGCGCTCGTATTGTTCGCGGTCCTTTGGTTGCGCGCGCGCAGATGAGCATGCATCTTGTTAGCTGAACATTGACGCCGCAACATCATGCGCGCCCTTCGCCGATTGGCATTCACGCTCGCTGCGCTCTTTGCGCTGGCGATGCTTTGGGGCTACTGGCACTCGCGCACGCATGCGGCCGTGCAGATCTCGGTTCGCGACACTGGCTTGCGCACGCCCGACCGCGCCTGGGCAGACCCCCATGATGTTCGCATCCGCTTCTTCGCGGTGAACGGCGACTTCCTTGCCGCGGCTCATTCGATCGAGCCTCAGGGCTACATACTCGCCGTGCACCCCGACGCTGACATCGGAGATTGCACCACATATGGAAGCGCCTCCGGCGCCGGGGCCCGCAAACACAAGACCTACTCCGAATGCTACGCCGCCGCTTCGAAATGGTTTGCCATCTGGGCAAAGCAAGCCGCCACGGCCGAGATCGCTATCGGCGCGTGCACCTTGCGGGCGGTTCCAGTTCAAGTCGAAATCTTCGCCGGCGACTGGTGGCTATGGTGGGTGCCGTTGCCGCACGTTGGCGGCACCGCGCGGCAATACATCACGTTAACAGCCACGGTCGACAGCAATCGCTGCGCCGCGCCTCAGTGAGTCGGGCGATGCACCCGGTTTTGGACAGCGAAACTCACGCCCTCCTGCGCAAAGCGCTGCTGGCTGGCGCCGAATCGGTAACGTGCTCACTCGATTTGAACCGATCGCAGTGCGAGGTGGAACTAACCGCTAACGGATGGTTGTGGAAATCGCAGCAGTTTCCTTGGATCGAGGGCTGCAAACCGCGCACCATTTACTACTGGAGCGGCACGGCGTTCGAGCCGGCGCTGCGTTTCACGCATTCGCTCATCAAGTTGGTGCCGACCCAGTGGGGTGCGCCGACGTTCGAGATCGACGGCATCAAGATGCTGCCCAGCGAAGACCTTTCGCCTTACATCGACGCGCAACGCAAGGTCGCGCTGATTCAGCCGCGCGGCAAGGTGGTCCTCGATACCTGCGGCGGACTGGGCTACTTCGCCGCCTGGTGTTTAGAGGGCGGCGCGGCGCGGGTGATCTCGTACGAAAAGAATGCGGACGTGATTTGGCTGCGCGGACTTAACCCTTGGTCGCCGCCACCCCAAGGCACGTTGACGCTGCACCAAGGCGACATCACCCAAGCCATGGACACCATCGCGACCGCCTCGATCGATGCGATTTTGCACGACCCGCCGCGCTTCGGCATCGCCGGGGAACTCTATTCACAGATTTTCTACGACCAGTTGAGCCGGGTGCTGAAGCGCCGCGGGCGAATGTTTCACTACACCGGTACGCCCAACAAACTCACCAGCGGGCGCGATGTACCGCGCGAAGTGACACAACGTCTGCAGCGCGCTGGCTTCCGTACGCGCCTCAGCGGCGATGGCATCTTGGCTGTGAGGCAATGACGCATTGCGATTGATGCGCGCACAACATGTCTGTTATGAGTCGGCCATTTCGATGCAATCCGCATCGGGACTATGAACTTATCTATCGAGCTTCACATATTCGCGAGACAGCGAGATCGCGTCTTGTGCGAAAGTCACCCCCACCGTAGCCCTCCCCGTCAAGGGGAGGAAAGGTACCCCTTCCCCCTCGACGGGGGAAGGTTGGGATGGGGGTGGGCTGTCCCAAGTTTTGGTAAGGCTCAATAGAAGTGAACGCCGTCCCCGCACAGGCGGGGACCCAGCGTCTTGCTGATCTTTCGAAAATTGAGCGAGGGCTCAATTCCGCACAGCGCAAAGACACTGGATTCCCGCCTGCGCGGGAACGGCATTGACTTGGGGCTCGCACCCTGCGCGAACGGATGCCGCTGGCGCTTATTGAACGTTGATCTGGATGGTGTCGCCGGACTCAATGGAAACATCGTTGCGATATACCCAGCGATCGACCGCTCCGGTCAAGTACTTAATGCGGAAATCCACCTTGCCGGTCCAGCACGGCAACGCCAGCTCCACGGCTTGCTTGCTGTGCGAGCTGGTGCCTTGAGCCTCGGGGTTTAATACCACGTCTTCGAGGCCATCGATGCTATTCCACACCTTCAAACCGGCTTTGCTCGCTTGACTTTGCGCGGCGACAATCGTCACTGCGTTCGCCGTTTTGTTGTTGAGTCGCAGGTTCAGGTCGCAGCCCACCCCGGCCAATACATTGCCGGCGAAGAACACATTGGCGAGCCCCATCACTGCAAAAATAGACACTGCTTTCATAAGAATCTCCTTTCACATTGTCGACCCACGCGTGCGTAACACGCATGACAGGGCGGCTCGGCGTCCTCGCCGACCCGTTACGTTCAGTTTAGGAATCGCTTGACAGCAGCAAATAGCGTGATCGCGTTCGGCTATACCGCATTGGGGGTAAGCCAGATGACATAGGTAGTGTCTGCTATCGCGCGCGCCACTGGCGCGGTGCGCTTGACAGTTGCGATAAACAGCCTCTCCCCCGCGCTTGTGAGGCAATCCCTACGACCTTGGTCTGCGACTTTTGGCATAACCGCCGCCGCACGCGGCCTGCTATATCAGTTCGTGACGCCTCGCCCGTCTGCTTCGTAGCGACGCGCGCTTCTACCCAACGCCAGCCCAACGGAGATCGTATGCGCATCTTGTTTCTTACCACCGCACACAACAGTCTCAGCCAACGCCTCTACGTCGAACTCACCGGCCTCGGCCACGAAGTCTTCGTAACCGTTTCCGCTACCGAACAGGCGATGGTTGCGGCTGTCGAGGGAATCTGCCCCGAATTGATCATGGCACCGATGCTTAAGAAGGCGATCCCCGAAGCGATCTGGCGCGCGCATCCTTGCATCATCGTACATCCAGGGATCAAGGGCGATCGCGGGCCCTCGTCGCTCGACTGGGCGATCACCCTGGGCGAAGAGACGTGGGGTGTAACCAACCTGCAGGCCGATGCGGAAATGGACGCCGGCCCGATCTGGGCGACGCACAATTTCCCCATGCCTGCGCGTCCGGTTGCCAAGAGCAGTTTGTATCGCCACGAAGTCACCGAAGCCGCGGTACGTGGAGCGCTCGAAGCAGTGCAGCGCTTCGCGGCGGGCGGCTTCGAACCCGAGGCGCTTGACTACGCCGATCCGAGCGCGCGCGGCGAATTGCGCCCGCCCTTGAAGCAGGAGAGCCGCGCCATCGACTGGGACAAGGACACAAGCGCTGAGATCGTACGGAAGATCCGCGCGGCCGATTCCAGCCCGGGGGTGCTCGACGAACAGTTCGGCTCCCCTTACTATTTATTCGGGGCGCACGAGGAAGATCGCCTGCGCGGTTTACCCGGCGAGATCATCGCCACGCGCCATGGGGCGATTTGCGTAGGCACTGTCGACGGCGCGCTCTGGGTCACCCACCTGAAGGCGAAAGCGGACGGCGCCATCAAACTCCCCGCTGCACAAGTGCTCGGCGCCCGGATTCGCGGTGTTCCGCAATCCCCGATGGCGTTCGATGCCGTGGCCGACTATCGTTCGTTCCGGGAGATCCGCTACGTGGAGCGCGACCAAGTCGGCTATCTATACTTCGACTTCTACAACGGCGCGATGTCCACCGAGCAATGTCTGCGCCTGCGCGAAGCGTACGTGGCGGCACGCGCGCGCCCGACCAAAGTGATCGTCTTGATGGGCGGACGCGATTTCTTCTCTAACGGCATTCATCTTAATACCATCGAGGCCGCCGCCAACCCGGCGGACGAGTCGTGGCTCAACATCCTCGCCATCGACGATTTGGTGCTGGAGATTCTCAACACCATGTCGCACTTGACCATCGCCGCGCTGCGCGGAAACGCCGGCGCCGGCGGCGCGATGATGGCGCTGGCCGCGGATAAGGTGTATGCGCGCGCAGGCGTGGTTCTCAACCCTCACTACAAGAGCATGGGTGGTTTGTACGGGTCCGAATACTGGACCTACACGCTGCCACGTCGCGTGGGTAAAGAGGCGGCGATACAACTTACCGACGCCTGCAACCCGATCGGCACGCGCAGCGCGCAAGAAATTGGATTGATCGATGAAGCATTCGGCGCGAACTTGGAGCAGTTTGAAAGCGAAATTCGTGCGCGTGCGCAAACGCTGGCGAAGCATCCGCTGCTTTGGCAGATGCTTAAAGCAAAGCACGCCAAGGTGTTGGCGGATGCTCGCGAAAAACCCTTAGCCACGTACCGGCAAGAGGAACTCACCGAGATGCGCAATAACTTCTACGGCGTGGACACGAGTTACCACGAAGCGCGCCGCAACTTCGTCTTCAAAGGCAAGCCGCCCGTTCGACGCACGAATGCCGAGACGGTGCGCGCCGCGCTCTGAACGCTTCTGTCATGCGGCGGCGCGTGCCACGGTGCGCTCAACTATTGTGCTACCCACCCTGCGCGCAAGCCCTCGGGCATAATCTGGTTGTCACTCACAACCTTGCGGAGAACGGGATGCGAAACAACCTGAGTGTGACTTTGGTCGCATTGGTGGTCGCTGTATTGGCGCTCGCAATCGGCGCGCCCGCAACCGCAGCGGGCGACGGCAAAGTAACGGGGAGGTTTTTGGGCAACGGCCAGGCAGCGAAGCTCGCCCACGTTTCGGCCTCGAAGGGGCAGCCATCGGACGGCAAACAGAACATCATGCTGGTGTTTACGGAGCAGGATCACTCGAGCAACGACAAGCCCGACATCAGCGCCAGTTTTGGCAAGTTCGGCAGCGCACTAATCGTCACTGTCGACGCGAACGGTGACATCGTCGGGTGCGAGGTCACTCACCTGGGACACAAGAAGCAGGGCTTCAGTTCGATCGGCAAAATGCAGATGAAGGACTTCAAAGCAACGGGCGCCGCGCTACACGGGCGGCTCACGACGGGTGGCCCAGTAGAAACGTTCGGCGAGAAGTGGGAAGTCGACCTTACCTTCGACGCAAAGCTGCGCTAGCTGTGGAGCCGAGCTTCATGCTCGCGCTGAAGTTAGCACTCGTCCCGTCTTTCTTGCTAGCGATCTCCGTGGCGGCGGCACGCTTCGGTCCCAGCGTCGCCGGCTGGCTCGCGGGCTTGCCGGTGGTAACGGGACCGATATTGTTCGTGCTTGCGTTAGAGAATGGCAAGGATTTCGCGTCGGCAGCCGCCTGTTCCTCGGCTGCGGGCGTGTTGGCCATGGTCGGATTCAGTCTCGCGTATACGCACGCGTCAAGGCGCTTTGGTTGGCAATCGTGTCTGCCATTGGCGTTGCTGGTGTGGGCGCTGTGCATTGCGGTCGTGGCCGCTCTTCCCGCGCAGCCCTTGATTAGCTTTGCAATCGCCCTGACCGCGTTACTTGCGGCACCAAGACTGTTCCCACCGAGAGGCGAGATATTGGCCATCCGCCGCGTGTCGCCGTTCGACCTGCTCGCGCGCATGCTGGCCGGCGCTTTGCTTACGCTGGGCGTGACGCATGCCGCCCAGACTTTCGGCGGCAGCTGGAGCGGGTTGCTGGCAGTATTCCCCGTAATTGGCACAGTGCTGGCCGTCTCGTCACATCGGGTGGGAGGCCACGCGTATACGGCTGCCGTCATGCGCGCGACTGCGACTGGCTTGTACTCGTCCGCCGCTTTTTGCTTGACACTGGTCTGGGCACTCCAAGCGCTGCACACAGCGGCAGCGTTCATAGCGGCTATCGCGGCCTGCTTAACGGTGCAGGCCAGCGCACGCGCAATTTTGTGGTCATAGCTCTACGCATCCGTTACCGCCAGGAGGAGGAGCCGGTAACGGATGCGGTTAGAGTAGCTCGCTCGGCTGGGGGCGGCCGAGCGAGTGGATCAATTGCTCAGCTATTTTTTCTCCAGCGATTTAATGCACGCATCGATCTTCGCTTGATCTCCCTCGTACGCCTTCTTGCAATCATCCGGGCTCTTGGGTTGGTCGGCGGCGTAAAGCGGCAGAGCGGCCGATCCAGCGAAGGCAAATATCACAGCGGCAATTACTTTCTTCATGGCTATCTCCTCACAAAAGAACGCTGGCATTTGCCAGCAAATCCTCTCTCGCAAAATCCGGGCCTGCTCGCGAATTTGCAGTAAGAACAACGCTCTGATTTGCCTTGTTGAATTTTCCTTCGTGCTTTGCCGCGCTCGTGTGTCGCCTATCGCCGACGTGCATTCGCCGCGCTTGATTTAAGCCACTGAAAATTTTGACAACAGTAGTGTCGCCACAGGGTGACACGAATGCACGCGAAGACTTATCTGCCACAACGCAAGCAAATTTGCGTGCGCGGCGCGCATGAATTGTTTGCGCTTAACGAGGGCGCTTGTATCATGTCTGTCAGCGCAGAAGTTTTTTTACCATGCGCAGAACAACTCCGAACAGATTGTCGATTATGGGATTCATGAAAGGAGTTGTGATGATTCGCAAGAAGCTTCCCTTCCTATGCGCGTTCGCCGTTGCCGCGCTCAGCGCGTGCAGCACCGCGAAGACGACCGTGTCGCAACCACCCGCGGTCAAAGCCGGCTACCGCAGCGTGCAAATCGTCGAAGAACCGAGCAACGTTCAAGTCGCGCCCGAACTATCGAAGGATTTTCGCCGCGAGTTGGAGAGCGGTCTTTACCATGACGTAGGCTTCAAGCGCGGCGAGCAGCTGCGCTTGGCGTATCGCATCGTGCAACTCGACCAAGGCAGCCGCCTCAGCCGCACACTACCCGCCGGTGACTCCGGCGAAGGCACGCTAACGGTAGAGGTCAAATACTTCGACGCGAAGGAGCAGCAACTCGCGCAGACGCGTGTCGAAGGCAAGATCGAGGGGGGCATGTTGGGCGGCTCGTTCGACAGCGCGCTTGCGCGCGCAGCACGCGAAGTCGTCGCTTATACTTCAGAACACTTCCGCTAGCACGCCAGCAAGCATCAGTTTTTGTAGCACCGCGGACGGCTGGCAGGCGTTCGCCGCTGAGTTCTCGTGGCCCCGCTACGCTAAAGCACAGCGCGCCGCGCTGGTAAGCTTGCCGCCATGCACGAGCTACGCTTGCGTGATTCGCCCCTGCTTCGGCCCTATGCCATGCGCTGCGCGTTTGCGGACTGGCCGCCGGTGACGCTCTACAACGCATTCATGCGGGCCGGCGCGGTGCGCACACGCTCGGGCTATCCGGTGTGCTTTCGCGATGCGGCAGAGTTGAGCGACGTGCTTGCCTACGAACAGCGCATATACGAAACCGGTGTTGTCGCCACGCGCAGCCGCAATGCCCACGATCTGTTCAACGCGCTTGCTTGGTCGCTCTTTCCCGCGGCAAAAGCGGCGCTCAATGCCCGCCACTACGACGAGATGGGCCGGGGACCCGCTGCCAGCGCAAACGAGCGCACCCGCGCGCGCGATGCGCTCACGCTGCTGGATGAAAGCGGCGTCATCGTGGCGAGCGATACAGCCGAGCTGCTCGAACTCATCCGCGCCATGCGCTGGAAAGATTTGTTCTGGCGGCGTCGAGCTGAAGTGATCGAGCGCATGCGCTTCATCGTGTTCGGCCACGGTTTGTGCGAGCAGGCGCTGCGCCCGTATGTCGGACTGACCGCCAAAGCGCTGCTGCTAGCCGTCAGTCCGGAAGTACTGGTTGCGAGGGAGGAGCAGCAGACCGAGGCTTTCGATGGGTTTGCAGCGGCGTGGTGTGGACGGGTCGACTTAACGCCCAACGATCTGCATCCGCTGCCGGTGCTCGGCGTGCCCGGCTGGTGGCCGGACAACGAGCGCGAATCCTTTTACGACAACACGGGATACTTCCGCACCCGCCGAGGCCGTTTGCGGCTGACGCAGCAACGCGGGTAAATACGCTGCCCTCTTCCCGGTGCAGGCAAGCCCGGGCCAACACCAAGCACGCAGCGAAGTGCATCAACCGTGCTTGATCGCCACCGTCTTGACGGCGGTGAATCCGAAGAGCGCTTCGAAGCCCTTTTCGCGCCCATGTCCGCTGTGCTTGAAGCCGCCGAACGGCAGCTCCACGCCGCCACCTGCGCCGTAATCGTTGATGTAAACCTGGCCGCTGCGGATCGCTTTCGCGAGGCGCATTTGCCGGCCACCGTCGCGCGTCCAAATGCCGCAGTTCAGACCGTACGCAGTGCCATTCGCCATGCGGATCGCTTCTGCCTCATCCTTGAACGGCATGGCAACGATAACCGGGCCGAAGATCTCGTCTTGCGCGAGCGTGTGGTGCGCCGGCACATCACGCAGCAACTGCGGGGCGACGTAGTAGCCGCCCTTGGGCGCGGCGGGATCGATTGTCCCCTTCCCCGCGGTCGGGATGTTCGCATCGGCGGCGAGCTTCAGGAAGCCGAGCACGCGATCGAGTTGACCGCCGCGAATGAGCGGCCCGCAGTCGAGGTCTTGCTGCGACGAGCCGACGCGCAGCGCACCGAAGCGCACACCGAGTTTTTCGATCACTTCTTCGTAGCGCGATTGCTCCACCAGCAAGCGGCTGCCAGCGGAACACGTTTGCCCGGCATTCTGGATAATCGCATTTGCCAGCACCGGCAGCGCGGCGTCGAGATCGGCATCCGCGAACACGACCTGCGGCGATTTGCCGCCCAGCTCCATCGTGGTCGGAATGTGATTCTTTGCTGCTGCGGCGCCAACGTTCGCGCCGGTCACGGTGGAACCGGTGAACGACAAATGATCGATGCCGCTATGCTCGGCCAGCGCGGCGCCGGCTTCGCGCCCGTAGCCGGGCACGACGTTGATCACCCCCTCAGGAAAACCCACTTCCGCCATTAGCTCTGCCAAGCGCAAATGCGATAGGCAGGCATCTTCGGCGGGCTTCACTACGCTGCAGTTGCCGGCGGCAAGCGCAGGGGCGATACCACGGCCGAACATCTGCGCCGGATAGTTCCACGGAATGATGTGGCCGGTGACGCCGTGCGGCTCGCGCAACGCAAGGACCGTGTAGCCCTCCTTGAACGGAATGACGTCGCCGTGCAGTTTGTCGCACGCCCCCGCGTAGAACTCGAAATAGCGCGCGCACACCGTGATGTCGGCGCGCGCTTGCTTCATCGGCTTGCCGGTATCGCGCGCTTCGATTTTGGAAAGCTCGTCGTGATGCGCCAAAACGGCATCGCTCAGTTTGTTGAGCAGCCGGCCGCGCTCGTGCGGCGCCATGCGGCCCCACGCGCCGTCGAAAGCGGCGCGCGCCGCGGCCACGGCTTTGTCGACATCGGGTTTAGCGCCGCGCGCGATTCTGGTGAAGCTTTCCCCCGTGCTGGGATCGATGACGGGAATCGTTTCCCCGCTCGCCGGTTCTTGCCATTGGTTGTTGATGAAGACTTTGCCTGCGCTCATTTGTGTTCCTCGATGATTGTTCGGAAATCGGGTCGTAGTAAGCCCACGCCGCGGGTGGCGCCGGCACGATCGGGGTTGAAAGCGGTCGCCGCGCGCGCGGCGCGGTTACGCGGCTGCAGTGCGCAGCGGCGGTTCAGCGTTGGCGGCGTCCGCCAACTGCGTCTCTTTTGGTTCGCCGCGCAAGCAAGCTAAAATGTCGGTCAACTGACGGCGCAACTCGGCAGGTGCGATACGGCGCTTTTGCTTCGCGGCCATGGGCGAATCTTCCGCCAGACGCAAGCGTGCACCGTTGATGGTGAAGCCTTCTTCGTAGAGCAGTTCGCGAATGCGCCGCACCAGCACGACTTCGTGATGCTGATAGTAGCGGCGGTTGCCGCGCCGCTTGACCGGCTTAAGCTGCGTGAACTCCTGCTCCCAGTAGCGCAATACGTGCGGTTTGACGCCGCACATCTCGCTTACTTCACCGATAGTGAAGTAGCGCTTGGCCGGGATCGGCGGAAGTTCAGACTTCGGTACGATCTCCGCCATAAGCCTTCTCCACCATGCTTTTTAGTTTTTGGCTGGCGTGAAAAGTAACCACGCGGCGCGCGGTGA
>CAZAWU010000139.1:0-10720 GCA_964488915.1 uncultured Burkholderiales bacterium | reverse complement strand
CCGCTGACTTCGGGACCTTCGTGGAGGCCGCATCGGCCCCCGTTCTTGGTATGGATTAGCATCGGATCGAAAACGTCTCTGTTTGATCGAGAAAGCCGAGGTCTCGCAAGATGTGCGCCACCGAGGTAGCGCGCTCGTTGCTCACATAAAGCATGTAGTCCTCGACGAACAGACCCGGGTCGCGCGAGATCGTGCCTTTCTCGATCAGCTCGACGCCTTGCTCCAAATCGCGGCGCAGCAACTTCGCTTTCCAGATCGGCGATTCGATGTGGATCGCCTCTGCGTCCGCGCGCGCGACTTGCAGGAACTTGCCACCGGTCACGGTCGGCACGCTGGCGCCGTTGCCGTACTTTTGCAGGACGACCGACCAATCAAGAGGCATGGCTTAACTCCAGCGCTGTGGGTGCGGTCGAGGTGGCTGCCTTTGTCTCAGCAATGTGAATCGCGTCATAAGGCACGGCCACCCAACTGCTTCCGCCCCACAAGCTTGCTCCGGCCATACCCTCCAGTTGCGTCGAGGGTTCGCACAGGACGATGCCCAGTTCCAGCAGCCAGGCGTGTTGCATGAGCCTGGTCGACTGCGGCTGCTTGGCGTAGGCGCTTTGCGCGGCGAAGAAGAAATCCAGATCGGTCTTGCGCAAGCGCGGCAAGATGAATTGCACCGAACCCGGAAGCGTGCCCTGCGCGATGACGGGCGCCGCCTCTGGTTTGAACACTTGGTCGATGCTGGCGACGACTTTCAGCGCGGCGGGATCTTTCGGATCGGCGGCGCGCAGCTCGATAAATTCGGGTTGATAAGTCGCGCGCACGCCGAGCTGCTTGGCGTCGACGCTCGCGCCACTATCGGCGAAGCTCCACAGATGCAGCCACTGCGCGCCGAATGGCGTGCGGGCGGCGGAGTGCTGCGTCGATGGCGCCGCGACCCAGTTGAGCAGCTTCAACGTCTCCCACAGCGCCGTGCCGCGTTGACCGACCAGCAGCGCAGCGATTTCGCGATCGACGCGCGCATGTGTGGCGCCTAATTCTTGCGTGGCCGCCCACACGTGCTGCTGCGGCACTAGCAAGAACCCCCCGGTAAACGGATTGCGATGCAAGTCGCCGCACGCGGTGGTCACGCCAGTGTTCTTGAACTCGTCGGCCAAGCAGTCGAGCTCGCTCAGCACCGGAAACACTTGCGCGATATCGTGCTGTGCGGCATCGCCGGCGCACGGCGCGATGCCGATGCCGACCACCACGACGCGATGGCCGAAAATCCCGTTGGACAGGTGGCGTGCCAAGTCCACCGCGAGCGCGCTGCCGGTGCCGCCGGCCAAGCCGAATACGATGCACACTACCGACTCGACCTCTGTCGCGTCCACCGCGTGAGCGAAGCGCCGCAAGGCGGATGCCATGCTGCGTGGCGCGTCGTAGTAGCCTTTGCCGTACAGCGCCTTTGCCAGCGCGCGCGGGAAGTGCTCGGTGGTTTTCGGCGGCGCCAGATCGCTCGCTATCCAGGGTTGATAGCTGGGGTTCCAGGCGTAAAGCGGGTACTCTAGTCGCAGATATTCGCGCAGTCGGCTCAAGCTTTCATGCAGCGCGGCGGGCGACGGTACTTCCAGCGCAAGCGTTTCAACTTGCGCGCGCCCGGCGGGCAATTGCGCTGCTGCGGATGCGACGCTTTGCAGGGTGCGCGGATCGACATCGATCGCCAGCCCGGTCAAGCGCGTGCGTGTATCGCCTAACAGGCTTTCGGGTGCCTGGGCGAGGGTCTGCGCGAGCACCTCGCAACCGGCTTGGCCGAGGCCTATGACATGAATGCCGTAGGCCGAATTCTCGCCCGCGCGCACACGATGGATGCCGCGCTTCAGCGCATCCAGCTTGCGCTGCTGTAGCTTGCGCTCCATGTCTAATTTGCTGGCCATTGGTGTTCGAGCGAGCGGGTGTGGTACCACAACGAAAACGGCGAGGAGCGGGCTGTGCCCGCCGACCTCGCCGTTGAGGATCACAAGGTGGCAGTCTATCGAGTGGCGCCACGGGCGCCATCAGGGATCGCGGATTTTGTTGCTGGCCTTGCCTGGTGGTATGTCAGGGATCGCCTACATACTACATAGCGACGTAAGTCTACTGCGCGTCCCGAGGTCGAATCTGCGATGCTCGCCGTACTATTCATACGTGTGCGCTTCTCGATTCAACCACGCAAAGACAGGCGCAGCCTGGGCTTTGCCCATCTGCGCGGGCCTGTCGCTATGTATAGCTATTTCAGCAGACCCAACTCCACCGCGTAGCGGGTCATGTCAGCATTGCTCGCGAAGCCGGTTTTCTCCAGGATGCGGGTGCGGTAGCTGGTGACCGTCTTGGCGCTGACGTTCAGGGCTTCGGCGATATTCACCAGGCTGTTGCCGGCAGCCAGCATGCGAAACACCTCGAACTCGCGCTCGGACAGTCTTTCGTGCGCAGCACGCCGATCGTCCGTACCGATCGCGCTGGTGAGCTTCTCGACCACATTAGGTGTCACGTAGTGCTTGCCACTGGCGGCTACGCGGATCGCCTCGGCCAGCGCGCTTTCGTCGGCGTCTTTGGTGAGGTAGCCGGCCGCGCCGAGCTTGAGCGCGCGCACGGCGAACATGTCTTCCATGTACATGGTCAGAATCAGCACCGGCACTTGCGGCCACTGTGTCTTGATGATTTTCAGCAAATCCAAGCCGCTGCGCCCGGGCAAGGCGATGTCAGAGATCACGACATCGATCGCGGTGTTGCGCAGCACCTCCAGCGCCGCGTTCGAGTCGGCTGCTTCGGCGGCGACGCTGATGTCCTTGTGCGGGGAGAGCATCATGCGCAAACCGCGCCGCACGACTTGGTGATCGTCGACGAGCAGCACGCGGATCGCATGTTTGGCCATGCTATCGTGACCGCATCAACAACAGGCGCAGCAGCACGCGCGTGCCTGCGCCCGGCTCGCCGCGCACGCTGAGTTCACCGCCCAAGCGGCGCGCGCGCTCGTGCATGCCCAGGAGGCCGGGAGAGTCGAGGCTGAGCAGCTGGTCCTGCGTGATGCCCTTACCGTCGTCGCGAATCTCGAGATTCAGGGTCGTGCGGTCCAGACGTGCATAGACATCGACACGCGTCGCCGCCGCATGGCGCGCGACGTTGGTGAGCGACTCTTGCACAATGCGGAAAACGCTGGTGGCACGTTCGCCGCCCAGTGTGTAGCCGCGCACCACATCGTCGATGTCGACTTTGCAACGCACACCGGTGCGCGCCTGCCATTGTTCGGCCAGCCAATCGATCGCCGCCCACACACCCAAGTGATCGAGCACGCTGGGGCGCAGATCCGAAATGATACGGTGCACCGACTGCGTGGCGTTATCCGCCAGCTCGATGGCGTGCTCCAACTGCTCGCGCACTTCGGGCTGCGCCGCGCCGCCGCCGGACAACGCCATGCGCAAGTGCATGCGTACACCGGTCATGGTTCCACCCAGATCGTCGTGCAGTTCGCGCGCGATGCGCGTGCGCTCCTCTTCGCGCGCCTTGTCTAGGTAGGCGGTCATGCCTTGCGCGGCCTGTAGACGGAATTCCGCTCGCTTGCGCTCGGTGATGTCGCGGCCTTCGGCTAGTATCCAGACGATTTCGCGGCCGTCATAGCGGATCGGCGTGAGCACGCGCTCGGCGATGCGCTCTTCATGGCGCGCGAAGTAGACGGTTTCGCGTTGGATGGTTTCTCCCTGGCGCGCGCGCGCGAAATCGCGCTTGAGCATTTCCTGGACTTCCACTGAACCGCTCCACCACCCCGCGTCCCAAAACTTGCGGTTCAATACTTCTTCGCGGTACCAGCCGGCGGCGCGCAGCGGCGAATTGTTGCACTCGATCAAGGTGCCGTCCAGGGCGAGTACGCCGATAAATTCCGCGCTTTGGTCGAACACTGCGCGAAAGCGTAGTTCGCTCTCGCGCCGGGCCTCTTCGGCTTGCTTGCGCGCGCTCATATCGAGCACCATGGCCACCGCGAATTGCGGCCGGCCGGCGGCGTCGTTCACCGCGCTAACGCTGTTGTTGACCCAAACGAGTGTGCCGTCCGGGCGCTGGTAGCGCTTGTCCATAGTGAAACCGGTGCCGTCGCGCACCAGGCACTCGAACAACTTCGTGTTCTCGGCCAAATCCTCTGGCGCGGTGATGTCTTGCATGCGCAGGCTGAGCAGTTCTTGGCGCGAACGCCCGGTGATGGCGCAATAGCGGTCGTTGACTTCGACGAAGCGTCCCGCTAGATCTGTGCGCGCGATGCCGGCGAGGCTTTGATCGAAGATGCTCTGCAGGCGCGCTTCGCTCTCGCGCAGCGCTCTCTCGGCGCTCGTTCGCGCGGTAACATCGCGCGACAGACGTTCGTTGCTCTCGCGTAGTGCCTCGATCAGCGCGACCGTGATGGCGCCGATCATCATGAACACAGCTAAATGAGCTTCCAGTGTTTCCTTGTCTTGGAGAGGGCGAATGAAGAAATAGTCCCCGATGATGGCTCCGGCGACAACCGCGAGCGTGCCGGGGCGCCAGCCGCCGTAGAGCGCCGCAGCCACCACGGCGAGGTAGTAGAAGGAGTAAGAAACCGCTTTGCTGAACGGCCACAGCAACCACGTCAAACCCGTAGCGAGTGCTACCAATGCTAACGCGAGAATAGAGTAGCCCCACGTTAACGAAGCAACACGCTGCCGCGGCACCAGATTCGCAAACCGAAACGCGCTCATCGCCATGCGACTGGCAGGCGAAATGGGTCTAGCTTCATCGACATACTGTCGCATCCATATCTACCAAGCACGCTCACGATCTAGTGTTGGGCATAGCTGGTAACAGTGTCAAACGCTGCTGCGTCTAACACACAAACGACGGATATCAGTTGCGATCCAGGCACACCAGACTTCCGGTACACTTTAACGAAACTTCGCCCTCAGTTACAAGCTCAGTTCCAAGAAAGGTAGAAGGCAAGGTCACAGACGGTCAGCCCAATGCACCCCAAGCCAACGCCAAGATCGGAGGCTATCAGTCATGTACGCGCTCTCTATGCGGATCTGATCGAAGTCGTATTTAGCGGCGTGCTCCGCCGTGATGCGACGATAATTGCGGAACTCCACCGCTTTTCACGACCGTTTTATTTCGCCGATAGTTGTTGGCACTTTACCCTGCCGGACTTATTTGCATTCCTGCTGGCGCGCTACCAGGACCGCACGCCTTCGATTGTTCAAGCGGACATCGACTACACATCTTTCCGGCGCATGCTCTATGGCGAACCGACTAATACCGAGCTGCGCCGTCGTGGGGGCATCGTGGAGGTGGCTCACGTCCACAAGAATCACGCCTTCACTGTTTACAAGCTGAAAGCCATTGGGGCGCAAGATGGCTTAGCGCTTTCGAGTCCGGAACTCTAGCGCTACGGATCGTAAGCCCATGCGCGTGAGCATGGGCACCGCAACGTCGGGAAACGCGGCCGCCCGCAAATCCGATGAAACCTTGGGACGGAGTGCTTTCGTTCGGTTCTGTTCGCCGACGTGGCTCCGTCCCGCACACCTCAACGCGTTCAACCGGCGCAGTTGCCTCGGTGCGCGCGGCGGATGCGCGATAATGATGCATCATGCTTGCGCGTCCATCTCCGCACGCTCCGCTCGCCGAGACGCTACGTCCCAAAAACCTGGATGAGGTGATTGGGCAGGCGCATTTGCTTGAACCGGGCAAACCACTGCGCGTCGCGTTCGACACCAAGCGACTGCACTCAATGATCTTTTGGGGACCGCCGGGCGTGGGCAAAACCACGCTGGCGCGGCTCATGGCCGATGCGTTCGACGCCGATTTTGTTGCCATCTCCGCAGTGTTAGGCGGCGTCAAGGAGATCCGCGAAGCGATCGAGCGCGCGCAGCTCAACTTAAACCAATACCAGCAGCACACCATCGTCTTCGTCGATGAAGTACATCGCTTTAACAAAGCACAGCAGGACGCGTTTCTGCCGCATGTGGAAAGCGGGTTGATTACTTTCATCGGCGCCACCACCGAGAATCCGTCATTCGAAGTGAACAGCGCGTTGCTCTCGCGCGCAACGGTCTACGTGCTACAGCCGCTCGCCGCGGAAGAATTGCGCACGCTGCTGCGGCGCGCGCGAACCGCGGCGCTCGCCGGTCTCGAGATGGAGGCGGAGGCAGAGCAAATCTTGATCGACTATGCCGACGGCGACGCGCGGCGCTTGCTTAATCTGCTGGAGCAGGCGCGCACCGCCGCCGCAGCAGCAGGCGCGCAACGCGTCGATGCGGCCACAGTGCGCAATGCGCTCACGCGCAGCGCGCGGCGTTTCGACAAGGGCGGCGAACAGTTCTACGATCAGATCTCGGCACTACACAAGTCGGTGCGCGGCTCCAACCCGGACGCCGCCCTCTACTGGCTGGTGCGCCTGTTGGATGGCGGAGCCGATCCGCTATATGTCGGCCGCCGAGTGGTGCGCATGGCGAGCGAAGACATTGGTTTGGCCGACCCGCGCGCGATGCGCTTGGCGCTCGACGCGGTGGAAACGTACGAACGGCTCGGCTCGCCAGAAGGTGAATTGGCGTTGGCGCAAGCGGTGTTGTACCTGGCATGCGCGGCGAAAAGCAATGCCGCGTACGTGGCCTACAACGCAGCGCGCGCGCTGGTGAAGGATGAACCCTCGCGCCCTGTGCCGCTGCACTTGCGCAATGCGCCGACCAAGCTTATGAGCGAACTCGGCTACGGGCGCGACTACCGCTATGCACACGAAGAGGCTGGCGCGTATGCTGCGGGTGAGAACTATTTTCCCGAAGGCATGCAGCCGGTGCAGTTTTACCAACCGACCGAGCGTGGGTTGGAGTCGAAAATAGCGGAGAAACTTGCCTACCTGCGCGGACTCGACGCATCGGCGAAGAAGTAGCGCGCGCCACGCGTGCGGCGCACGCGACGAACGTTCAGGTGCTGCTGCCTTGCAAGCGCTGCAGCACGCAACCGTTGATGCGCCACGAACTATCCGTCTGCCGCTGCATGATGTACAGCGCAACCCACAAACGGCCTTCGGTATCGCTCATCTGCACCGCTTGCAGGATATCCCCGTGCGCACGCTCGGGCTGAAGAAACACGACTGAAGCCGGCGCCATCACGACGGCATAGTTGTCGCGCACCATGGCGAGGAAGTTTTCCGCCGAACCGAATTTGCCGCGGATCGCATCGGAGGCGAAGGCAAAAGCGCCTTGCGCGTCGCTGCTCTTTAACGCGGCAAGCTGCGCCTTGATCACTGCGCGCAGCGCGAGCGTGTCGGCATCGGTGACCGGTTCATCCGCCGCACCGCCTGCGCTGCCCAGCGCGACGAAGAGGGCGGCGCAGAAGACTAGCAGGCGTCGCCATGGCGGTGCCGATGACATGCTGCGCCTCCCAGCCAACATTGAGTGAAGCGCACAGACTATGTCCGCAACGAAGGCGCGTCAAGCGATACGACGTATAATTCGCGCGCGTTGCAGTGCGAGACGTCCGCCCGCTGCAAACGCATATGACCCACGAGTATCCATCTGAAGATGGCTTTAGCTCTTATTCATTGGAATATCCTGGTTAAGGTATTAGATGATTGATGTCCAGCTCCTGCGCGAAAACGTCGCGGCGGTCGCCGAACGATTGAAGGCGCGCGGTTTCGCGCTCGACGTGGCAGCGTTCCAAGCGCTGGAAGACGAACGCAAGCGCGTGCAGTCGCGCACGCAAGAGTTGCAAGCCAAGCGCAACAGCTTGTCGAAAGCGATCGGCCAAGCGAAAGGCAAGGGTGAAGACGCCTCCGCCTTGATGGCGGAAGTGGCGCAGCTTGGCGACGAATTGAAAGCGAACGAGGCCCAGCTGGAAGCGGTGCAGGCGAAGCTGCAAGCTTTCCTCATGGTGATCCCCAATCTGCCGCAAGCGAGCGTGCCCGCGGGTAAGTCGGCGGACGATAACGTCGAGGTGCGCCGCTGGGGTGAGCCACGCAAATTCGATTTCCCGGTGCAGGACCACGTCGATGTCGGCGCCAGGCTTGGGCTGGATTTCGACACGGCAGCGAAATTGAGCGGGGCGCGCTTTTCCGTGTTGAAAGGGGGGCTGGCTCGCTTGCACCGCGCACTCGCGCAGTTCATGCTCGATGTGCACACGCAAGAGCATGGCTACACCGAAGTCTATGTCCCGTATCTGGTCGGGCCGCAGTGTATCGATGGTGTCACCAGTCTCGCAAAGTTTGAGGAAGATCTGTTCCGCGTCGAGCGGCAGAACCTCTACTTGATCTCAACCGCCGAAGTGCCGGTGACGAATTTCGTGCGCGAGTCGATCGTCGAGGCGAAACAGTTGCCGCTCAAGTTCGTCTGCCATAGTCCGTGTTTCCGCTCAGAGGCCGGCAGCTACGGCAAGGACACGCGTGGCATGATCCGCCAGCATCAGTTCGACAAAGTTGAGATCTTGCAGGTGGTGCAGCCGGAGTACTCCGGCCAAGCGCACGAGGAGCTGACCGCCAACGCCGAAGCCATCCTGCGCAAGCTGGAACTGCCGTACCGCACCATGGCGCTTTGCACAGGCGACATGGGCTTCGCATCGGCGAAGACTTACGATCTGGAAGTCTGGCTGCCGGGACAAAACGCGTATCGCGAAATTTCTTCCTGCAGCAATTTCGAAGCGTTCCAAGCTCGGCGTATGCAGGCACGCTATCGCGGCGAGAAGGGCAAGCCCGAGCCCGTGCACACATTGAACGGCTCCGGGTTGGCGGTCGGGCGCACGCTGGTGGCGATCTTGGAAAATTATCAGCAAGCCGACGGCAGGGTGAGCATTCCGACCGCGTTGCGCAACTACATGGGCGGCAGCGCCGCGTTGGAGCTCGCCTAGTGGACACGGCTCGCGCTTAACGCGGCGAATTTGTATACTCTGCGCCTCAGAAGAGGCACACCCTGCCGGGTATGCCGACAATAGTGCAGGGAGCCGCTCAGATGAAGCGTAGGAGAGGGTCGAGAGTATGCCGCGCATAATTGCCCTGGTGCCGGCTGCGGGAATTGGGTCGCGTTTCGGCGCGGGAACGCCCAAGCAGTATTCGCCGCTGCGCGGGCAGCCGATGCTCTACCACGCCATCCGTACGCTGGCGCAGCATCCGGCGATCGAGCAGGTGCTGGCCGTGCTCGCGCCCGACGATACTCACTGGGATGGCTTCGATTGGTCGCGCTTCGCCGCGAAGCTGCGCCCGCTTTTCTGCGGCGGCGAGACGCGCGCCCAATCGGTCGCCAACGCCTTGGAGCATGTGGGCGACGATCTCAAACCCAACGACTGGGTATTGGTGCACGACGCCGCGCGGCCGTGCCTGCGTCCACAATTGGTCGATCGCCTGCTCGAACAACTGCGCGATGACGACGTTGGGGGCTTGCTCGCGGTGCCGATGACCGACACCATGAAGCGCGCCGACGGCTGGCAGCGCGTCGAATCCACCGAGCCGCGCGAGCGCCTGTGGCGCGCGCAGACGCCGCAAATGTTCCGCTACGCGGTGCTGCGGCGCGCGCTCACCGCGGCGCCCTCGGGGGTGCCCACCGACGAGTCCTGGGCGGTAGAAAAGTTGGGGCTGCATCCGCGGCTGGTACACGGCGAAGTAACCAACTTCAAGGTCACCTTCCCAGAAGATATCGCCGTGGCGGAGATGCTGTTGCAGGCGATCGAACTCGATGCGCATCGGTCAGGGGTTTGATGTTCATGCGTTTGCCGCCGGGCGCAAGCTCGTCATCGGCGGCGTGGAGATCGACTATCACCTGGGACTGCAAGGACATTCGGACGCGGATGTGTTGCTGCACGCGGTGTGCGACGCGATCCTTGGCGCTGCGGGACTAGGCGACATCGGTCAGCATTTTCCCGACAGCGACGCGCGCTACAAGGACGCCGACAGCCGCCAGCTGCTGCGCGCGTGCGTCGCCAAGGCCGATCGTGCTGGCTACCGCATCGCTAACATCGACTGCACTGTGATCGCGCAGGCGCCGCGCCTCGCACCGTATCGAGCAGCCATGCAAGCGAACATCGGCGCTGATGCCGGCATCGAGGCGGCATGGGTCAACGTGAAAGCCACCACTACCGAGCATCTGGGATTCACCGGTCGTGGCGAAGGAATCGCGGCACAGGCGGTATGCCTGTTGGTGCCGAAATAGCGCCGCAGCCGGAGCGCGCGCGCCTCTTCTTTGCGCTGTGGCCGGACGAGGTTACCCGCGCCTGCATGTCGCAACACGCGGTACGGCTGGCGGCAAAAGGGGGTGGCCGCGTGGTTGGGCCAGCGGCACTGCATTTGACTTTGGTCTTCGTTGGGGCCGTACCGGCGAGCGCGCTATCCGCCGTGTGTGCGGCGGCAGGGGAAGCCCAAAGCACGCCATTCACCCTCATACTCGATCGCATCGGTGCTTGGCGCGCCAATGGGATCGGCTGGCTAGCGCCGGGCGCGATCCCGCAGGCAGCAATCGATCTGAGCGAGAGCCTGCGCAGCGCGTTGCGTGCGCGGGGGCTGCCGTTCGATGCGAAGCCTTTCAAAGCGCATGTCACTTTGGTGCGTAAATTGAGCAGGCCGGTGGCGGGAGCGACCGTGGGTGAGATCGAGTGGCCGGTGCACGAGTTTGCGTTGATGCGCTCACGTCTTGCAGCGAGCGGCGCGAACTACGAACGAGTGGCTTCTTGGAGTCTGGAAAATCGAGCGTCGTGATGCTCGTCGCTCACGCGGTGCGGCACAAGCCGCAGCGCTAGC
>CAZAWU010000138.1:6407-10789 GCA_964488915.1 uncultured Burkholderiales bacterium | reverse complement strand
CGTGGGCGGCACGGCTGGCGCCGGCTGTACTGTGCTTGGCACCGATCCGATCCAACCAAGCTGCTTGAGCACTGCGAGCAAAACTGCTGCGCCGAACAGCAGTGCGCCAGCGCCAATAGTCCAACCGATCGGCGAGTGCCAAAACGACTTGCCGTTGCCGCTTATCGCAGTAACGGGTCCGGGTCGCGCCGCTGCGGCAGGCTGCGCACTCGCGCTGGCGACGATCTGCTGTACGCTGCGCTTGAGCTTGTCGTACTCACGCTCGAGTTGCGCATTGCCGTCGCTCAGATCGGCCGTCTGCAGATGCCGAAACTCCAGCGGAACCTCGACCGCATCGATCGCTACCGGCACCAGCGCCCCGCGCTTGCGCGCACTGGACGCTTCATTGATCACCCACTCAGAGCCGATGGAGGCGTGCGACCAAACTACGACCGCGCACTTCGCAGCATCGAGCGCCTGCTCGATCACCCTGTGGAAATTCTGGCCATGGGCGATGTCGCGGTCCCACCACACGGAAAAGCCGAGTTGCTCCAGCCGCTGCACCAGGGGTGCGACGCGATCGCGGTCGCCGCTCGCGTAACTGACGAAGATGTCGCTCATGCCAGGTTCCTAGATCGCGATATCATAGCGTGTTCAAAGCCCAGCAAACGAGGTTTCACATGGCGGCCAACCGCAAAGTCATCATCACCTGCGCCGTGACCGGCGCGATTCACACACCCAGCATGTCGCCGTACTTGCCGGTGACGCCCGCCGAAATCGCCGACGCCGCAATCGGCGCCGCGCAGGCGGGGGCAGCGATCGTGCACTTTCACGCGCGCATGCCCGGCGACGGACGCCCAACGCAAGACCCGAACGTGTTCCGCGAATTCTTGCCGAAGGTGAAGGCCGCGACCGACGTCGTCATCAACTTGACCACCGGCGGGGCGCCCACCATGACGGTGGAAGAGCGCCTGCAGCCTGCGCTGCAGCTCAAACCCGAGGTCGCCTCGCTCAACATGGGTTCGATGAATTTCGGCCTCTACCCGATGCTCGGGCGCTTCAAGGAATTCAAGCACGCGTGGGAAAAGCCCTACCTCGAAGGCAGCGACGATCGGGTGTTCAAGAACACCTTCAAAGACATCGCCTATATCCTAAGTTCGTGTAGCGACAACAACACGCGCTTCGAAATCGAGTGCTACGACATCGGCCACCTGTACACGGCGGCGCATTTCTTGGAGCGTGGCATCGTCAAGCCGCCGCTCTTCATCCAGTCCGTGTTCGGCATTTTGGGAGGCATCGGTCCGCATTTCGAAGATGTGGTGCAGATGAAGCGCACGGCGGACCGCCTGTTCGGTAACGACTACTACTGGTCGGTGCTCGGCGCCGGACGCAATCAGATTCCGATTGCGACCATGTCGGCGGCGCTTGGCGGCAATGTGCGCGTCGGCTTGGAAGATTCGCTGTGGGATGGGCCGGGCACTTTGGCTAAGACCAATGCCGACCAAGTCAAGCGCATCCGCACCATCATCGAAGCATTGTCGCTGGAAGTCGCCACGCCCGACGATGCGCGGCAGATTCTGAAATTGAAGGGCAAGAACAACGTTGCGTTCTAGAAACCATTAAGCCTTCCATATTTCATGACACACCGACGTCATCCCGGCGCAAGCCGGGAATCCAGTGCGAACGCTCGCTTCTGGATTCGGGCTTGCGCCGGAATGACGCCCGGCTGAATAGTGTCGTGAGTCTGGGAAAGTCAATAGAGACTAGAACGTGCGCGCGTGCGCACGCTCCGAGCGGAGAAGACAAATGAACCTTCATCGGCGCCGCTTGCTAGGCTTGGCGGCGCTGCCGCTGCTCGCCGCCCGCGGTGCGCGCGCGGCCGCCGGCCCTCTGGAGAAAACCAAAATCACCCTCGCGGTCGGCGGTAAAGCGTTGTTCTACTACTTGCCGCTCACCATCGCTGAACGCCTCGGCTACTTCAAACAAGAAGGCCTCGATATCACCATCGCCGACTTCGCTGGCGGTGCAAAGGCGCTGCAAGCGCTGGTCGGCGGCAGCGCTGATGTCGCATCCGGCTCCTTCGAGCACGTCATCAACATGCACGCGAAGGGACAACCGTTGCAGGCGCTGGTGCTGCAAGTGCGCTTGCCGGCCATCGTGCTGGCGCTACCGAAAGCTCGGGCGGCAAACTACAAATCACCGAAGGATCTGCGCGGTTTGAAGATCGGCGTGACAGCGCCGGGGTCGTCGACCAACATGTTCGTGAGTAACCTGCTCGCAAAGGTTGGCTTGCACGATAGCGATGTTTCCATCATCGGCGTGGGCACCGGCGCTGGGGCCATTGCAGCCATAAAACGCGGCGATATCGATGCGCTGGTGAATCTCGATCCGGTGATCTCGCGCTTGGAAGCCAGCGGCGACATCGTCGCGGTGGTGGACACGCGCACCAACAAGGGCGCGCTATACGTCTACGGCGGTGCGTATCACGCTTCGTGCCTCTACGCGACCGAGGCGTTCGTCTTCAAAAACCCGAACACGGTGCAAGCCGTGGTCAACGCCATGGTGCACGCGCTGCGCTGGCTGCGCAAAGCCACGGCTGAGCAAATCGTGGCGACCGTCCCGCCGGAGTACTACGCCGCCGACAAGGCCGGCTATTTGGCGGCGCTGCAGAAGAATCTCGGCACCATGTCGCCCGACGGCGTGCTCTCCGGCGAAGGCGCGCGCAACGTGTATCAGGTATTACGCACTTTCGAGCCGACGCTGAAGAATGCCAATGTAGACTTGCACAAGACCATCGACTCGCGCTTCGTCACCAAAGCGCTCGCCAAGTACCGATGAGCACCTCGGGTGCGGCGCTGCATGCACCGGCCGCGGCGCATGCGCAGCAATGGGCTCTCGATCTCGAAAATATCAACTTGAGCTTCGCCGTCGAGAAGCAAGCCGCGCACGTGGTGCTGCGCGAGCTGAATCTGCGCGTCGCAGCAGGCGAGTTCGTCTGCGTCGTCGGGCCGACCGGCTGCGGCAAGTCAACGCTGCTCAACGTCGCCGCTGGTCTGCTTTCTCCGAGCAGCGGCAGCGTACGCGTATTTGGCGAAGTGCTGAACGGCATCAATCGCCGTGCTGGTTATCTGTTTCAAAGCGACGCTTTGCTGCCGTGGCGCACCGCGCTGGACAACGTGGCAACGGGACTCACGTTTCGCGGCGTCGCGCTGCCCGAAGCGCGTAGCCAGGCGCAGCAGTGGCTCGCGCGCGTCGGCTTGAGTGGCTTCGGCGATCGCTATCCGCATCAACTCTCCGGTGGGATGCGCAAGCGCGTCGCACTCGCCCAAGTGCTCGTGCTCGACCCCAAGCTGATGCTGATGGACGAGCCGTTCTCCGCGCTCGATGTGCAAACGCGCGGTTTGATGGAGAATCAACTGCTCGAGCTGTGGTCGGCCCGCACAGACGGGCGAAGCCCGGGCTGTGCTTATCTTTCTGCAGACGGGCGAAGCCCGGGCTGTGCTCATCCTTCTACAGACGGGCAAAACCCGGGCGGTGCTTCTGTTTCCACAGACGGGCAAAGCTCGGGCTATGCTCATCCTCACGATCGGAAATCGGTGGTGTTCATCACGCACGACCTGGAAGAGGCTATCGCACTCGCCGATCGTGTTGTGCTGCTCTCCGCCGGCCCAGGCAGCAGCATCATCGGCGAGTACGCGATCGATCTACCGCGGCCGCGCGACGTCGCCGAGATCCGCCTGGAGGAGCGCTTCTTGACCCTGCACCGGGAAATCTGGCATGCGCTGCGTGATCAAGTACAGCGCGCGCTGTCGCTCGCGCCAACAAAGTAACACGCAACCTTAGTAGAAAGCGCACGCCTTTCGCGCAGCGGCGAGCCATCGTAGTGCGAGTGGCGCTGCACCTTTCGCCTTTCCCAACTTCCTTGCCTGTCAATCAGGCTGTCATTTTCACACGCGATCAAAGACTTGCCCAGAACCGGCCACGCTGGCACGCCAGTTGCGAAGGAAGAAATGAGCCGGTGCGCCGTACGACCGGCAGGTGAACTTAGCGAATCGCGTTGTCTTTAACTGGAAGGGGCACATACGAATGAGCAATCGCCGTGAGTTTTTGAAGGTAGCCGCCGGAGCCGCGGCGGCCGTCACTTTAGGCACTCGAATCCCGCAGGCACAGGCGGCCATACCGACGACCGCGCAGATTAATACGACAGGATTGGCTATCACCGACACCGAAGTCACGGTAGGTGACTTGCACTCCAAGACCGGCACCATGGCAATCAGTGAAACCGGCTCGATCCAAGCGGAAACGCTCGCTATTGAACAGATCAACGCTTCAGGCGGCGTGCTCGGACGTAAGATCAAAGTGATCTACGAAGATGGGGCCAGCGACTGGCCAACGTTCGCGGA
>CAZAWU010000138.1:0-6307 GCA_964488915.1 uncultured Burkholderiales bacterium | reverse complement strand
CTTTTACTTGATCGGCTCCGACTATATTTGGCCGCGCACGTCGAACAAGATCGCGCGCAAGCACATCGAGAACGTGCTGAAGCTGCAGGTCGTCGGGGAAGAATACTATCCGCTCGGCCATACCAGCTTCAATTCTTTGATCAACAAGATCAAGCTGAAGAAGCCGGACGTCATCTATGCCATCGTGGTCGGCGGCAGCAACGTCGCTTTCTATAAGCAGTTGAAAGCCGCCGGCGTAACCTCCGACAAGCAAACGCTGTTGACCATATCGGTGACCGAGGACGAGATTCTTGGTATCGGCGGCGAGAACGTCGCCGGGTTTTACGCCGCGATGAAGTATTTCCAGAGCCTGGATAACGACAATAACAAGAAGTTTGTTGATGCGTTCAAGGCGCGCTGGGGCAAGACGGCAGTCATCGGCGATGTGACGCAAGCGGCCTATCTGGGACCATGGTTGTGGAAAGCGGCGGTCGAGAAAGCGGGCAGCTTCGATGTCAACAAAGTGGCCGCGGCATCTCCTGGCATCGAACTTAAAACCGCGCCGGAAGGCTACGTGAAGGTGCATGACAATCACCATCTTTGGAGCAAGCTGCGAATCGGCCAAGCGCAGAAGGATGGCCAATACAAAGTGATCCACGAATCAGGTCTGCTCGAGCCGGATCCCTTCCCGAAAGGCTATCAATAACTCCCCTGCCTCGTGAACGCGGGCGCGGCCACAGGTGGCCGGTCGCGCCCGCCGCCACGAAGACCCTGTTAATGCGTTCGAGAATTCTTACATGACCCCATCTGAGATCGGCGGCATCATCGCCATGCAAGGTTTCGCCGGCTTGAGCCTGTTCAGCGTGCTGCTGCTCATGGCCCTTGGCCTGGCGATCATTTTCGGCCAGATGGGCGTCATCAATATGGCGCATGGCGAATTCATGACCATCGGCGCCTACACCATCTACGTTTTCACGACCAGCGCCGCGACCTACTTCCCGGCAATCGCACCGTATTCGTTTCTGATCGCCATCGTGGGCGCCTTCTGTATTGCATTCGCGGCCGGCTACCTGGCCGAGTTCCTGCTGATCCGTCACTTGTACCGCCGCCCGCTCGACACGCTGCTGGCCACTTGGGGCTTGAGCCTGGGTATGCAGCAGATATTCCGCTCGACCTTCGGCGCCAAAGAAGTTAGTCCGGTCATACCTGAGTGGCTGCTCGGCTCATTCAAACCGACCGACTCTATCGATATCCCGATCAACGGCTTGTTCGTGATGGGATTAACCGTCCTGGTCACCGCAACGGTGTTCTTGATGTTGTTCAAGTCGCGTTGGGGATTGCGCGTGCGCGCCACCGTGGCCAATCGCATGATGAGCAACGCCGCCGGCATCAATACCAAGAAGGTCGATCGGCTCACCTTCGCGATTGGCTGCGGTATCGCCGGTGTTGCCGGCGCAGCGTTTACCACCATCGGCTCCACCGGCCCGACCAGCGGTTCGCTCTACATTGTCGACGCCTTCTTGACCGTCACCTTCGGCGGGGCCGCCAGCCTGTTCGGCACCATCGCCTCAGCCTTCGGCATCGCGCAAACACAGTCGATCTCCGAATTCTTCATGACCGGTTCCATGGCCAAAGTACTCACGCTGCTGGTGGTCGTGACCATATTGATGATGCGTCCGCAAGGACTCTTCGCCAGCAAAGTACGCCGCTAACCGCGCACCCAAAACATGATCATGCAAAACAGACTACTGAAGAGTTTCGCCGGCAGGCAGGGCTGGACCAGCATCCTAGTGCTCGCGCTGGTGCTGCTGGTGGTGTTTCCACTCGGGCTCGATATCTTCCGGCTCAACCTCGTGGGCAAGTATCTGGCCTACGCCTTCGTCGCCGTGGGCTTGGTCGTGCTGTGGGGTTACGGTGGCATTCTGAGTTTGGGCCAAGGCGTGTTTTTCGGCCTGGGCGGCTATTGCATGGCGATGTTCTTGAAGCTGGAAGCCTCCGATCCGATCAGCACCAAGATTCAATCCACCCCTGGCATCCCGGATTTCATGGATTGGAATCAACTCACCGCGCTGCCGGCTTTCTGGCAGCCATTTCAAAGCTTCAGCTTTTCCCTGCTCGCTGTCATAGCGATCCCGGTGGTTTTGGCGCTGATCATGGGGCTCGCGATGTTCAAGCGACGCGTGGGCGGCGTGTACTTCGCCATCATCACGCAAGCTGTGGCGCTCATTCTGTCAGTGCTGATTATCGGTCAGCAAGGCTACACCGGCGGCGTGAACGGTATCACCGATCTGAAGACCTTGCTCGGCTGGGACATCCGTACCGATAGCGCCAAGTATATTTTGTACTTCTTGTGCGCAGGCTTGCTCATCGGCGCCATCGTGCTGAGCCGCTACCTGTTGGGCGGCAAACTCGGCATGCTGCTGCTGGCGATTCGCGACAAGGAAGACCGCGTGCGCTTCTCCGGCTACGACGTCGCGAACTTCAAGATATTCGCGTTTTGCTTCGCTGCCGGCCTGGCGGCCATCGGCGGCGCGTTGTTCACGCTGCAAGTCGGCTTCATGTCGCCCTCCTTCGTCGGCATCGTGCCGTCGATCGAGATGGTGATTTTCGCGGCGGTTGGCGGACGCCTGTCGCTGGTCGGCGCCGTCTATGGAGCGCTGCTGGTGAATTTCGGCAAAACCTATTTCTCCGAGACCTTCCCCGATCTGTGGTTGTTCCTGATGGCGGCGCTGTTCATCGGCGTGGTCATGGCCTTTCCCAACGGCATCGCCGGGCTCTACGAGAGCATTGTCAAACGGCGCTCAGCCAACGCCGCCGGCGGCAAGGGGGCCTTGCCGCAAGCGCCGGCGAAGTCCGCGGCGGCTGTTGATAAAACGCGTTGGCCGCATCCCGGTGCGGTTACCGCTACACAGAGTTAAGGCGGGCACATGGCAAGCAAAGGACTGATTCTCTCGGTTGAGGACTTGACGGTTTCGTTCGACGGTTTCAAGGCAGTGGACGGCCTTAACTTCTACCTGGACAAGGACGAGTTGCGCGTGGTCATCGGTCCCAACGGCGCCGGTAAGACCACCGTGCTCGATCTCATCTGCGGCAAGACCAAAGCCAGCAACGGCCGCATTCGTTTCAAAGACAAAGAACTAACCAAGCTTTCCGAGCATCAGATCGTGCGCGAAGGCGTCGGCCGCAAGTTTCAGACGCCATCGATCTACGAGAACTTGAGCGTGTTCCAGAACTTGGAAGTCTCATACCCGAAAGGGCGCAGTGTATTCGGCTCAATCGCCTTCAAACGCAGCGAGCTGGTGACCGAGCGCGTGCGCGCCGTCGCGGAAGAAGTGCTGCTCACCGAAGTGCTCGACCTCGAAGCGGGGCTGCTGAGCCACGGGCAAAAGCAATGGCTGGAGATCGGCATGTTGCTGATGCAAGACCCGGAATTGCTCATGCTCGATGAGCCGATTGCCGGCATGAGCGTGCGCGAGCGCGAACTCACCGCACAGCTGCTGCAGCGCATCTGTAAAGGCCGCTCGATGATCGTGATTGAGCACGACATGGATTTCGTCAAAAAGATTGCCGACAAAGTCACGGTGCTGCATCAAGGCAAGGTAATCGCCGAGGGCAGCATGGACAAAGTTCAGGCCGACGAAAAAGTCATCGACGTCTATCTGGGCCACTAATCAGGCGCCGAAGGCTCTCACGACAAGGACAAGCGATGCTAGCGGTAAACGAACTGACGGTCAGCTACGGCCAAAGCGAAGTCATCCATCAACTGAGCTTCGCCGCGGCTAAGCAGGAGACGGTCGCCATCATGGGACGCAACGGCATGGGCAAGACCACGCTGTTCAAGGCGCTGATGGGCGTACTTCCGTCGCGCAGCGGCAAAGTCGAAGTCGGCGGACGCGACCTCACGCGCAGCGAAAGCTATCAGCGTGTGGCCAACGGCTTGGCGTACGTGCCGCAAGGGCGCTTGATCTTTCCGACATTGACAGTCGAGGAGAATATCGAGACCGGCCTGGAGAACGCGAAGAACAAACGCATCCCCGACGATATTTACGCGCTATTCCCGGTGCTCTACGACATGCGCCGGCGCAAAGGCGGCAACTTGTCAGGCGGCCAGCAGCAACAGCTCGCCATCGCGCGCGCGCTGGTGACCGAGCCGAAAGTTTTGCTGCTCGATGAGCCGACCGAGGGCATCCAGCCTTCGATCATTAAAGACATCGCCAAAGCGCTGAACGAGATCCGCAAGCTCAAGCAGCTTTGCATCATCGTGTCGGAACAAGTGCTGAGCTTCGCGCTGGACGTGGCGGACCGATTGCTCGTAATCGAAAGCGGGCGCTTCGTGCATGACGCCCCGCGCGCTGAGGTGGATATCGACAAGGTCAAGCAGTATCTCTCGGTTTAAGCACACTACCTGCTCTATACCGCTGTGAGTCAATTCCCATCTAGGAGACAGAGATGATCGGGTACATGTATTACAACCGCTTCGGCAACAAAGGCTTTACCGATGTGAGCCGCGGGCGAACTTGTTCAGACGTGCAGACGTGTCCCGTTTGCTTGCTGCGCTTCGATTCGAGCGGCGGCACCTTGCCCGATGGAAGCGTGCTGAAGCCGGAAGCTTGGGCCAAGGATGTGTGCCTGTCGATCAAAGATTCCAGCGTCAACGGCGGTTACCAGGCCGGCTGCCTCGCTGGGGCGTACCCACCGTTCTAAGCCGCGCGCATCTGCCGCAATCGCCCTGACTACAAACCCGATAAGCAACCCAATAAGGAGCTGACATGCAGCATTTCACCATCAAGCCTGGTGTCCCTCTCGCGCAACAAGCTGAACTCGGTCACAACCGCTGGCACCCGGAACTGCCGTTTCTCGGCTCAGTCAAGCCCGGTGAGGAGATCATTATCGAGACACTGGATTTTCTCGATGCGCAAATTTTCGACAACGACGATGTCGCCGATGTGCGCGATATCGACCTCACGCGCGCCCACCCGCTCACTGGGCCCTTCGAGATTCAAGGCGCCGAACCGGGCGATCTGCTGGTGGTCGATCTGCTCGACATCAAACCGATCACGCAAGTCGGATTCTCCGGCATCTTCGCCAAGAGCAACGGCGGCGGGTTTCTTGCTGACTATTTCCCCGACGCCGCCAAAGCCATTTGGGACTTGAAAGGCTTGTTCGCCACCTCGCGTCACATCCCCGGCGTGCGCATCGCGGGCCTGACGCATCCTGGCTTGATGGGCACGCTGCCCTCGCGCGATTTGCTGAACGAGTGGAATAAGCGCGAAGCCCCGCTCGTCAAGAAGGGTTTGGCCAAAGGCCCGTTTCCGGAAACCGCGGTGCTGCGCGGCGTCTCCGGCGCGAAATTTCATGAGATGGCGAAAGAAGCCTGCCGCACGGTGCCCCCGCGCGAGCACGGCGGCAACACCGATATCAAAGACCTGTCCACCGGCACGCGCATCTTC
This sequence comes from uncultured Burkholderiales bacterium, assembly GCA_964488915.1. GTDB lineage: Bacteria > Pseudomonadota > Gammaproteobacteria > Burkholderiales > JALYOK01 > CADEHE01. The sequence goes on along the minus strand of CAZAWU010000138.1, from coordinate 878 downwards.
TTTCCGGTCTACGTCAAGGGCGCTGGGTACTCCATGGGCGACCTGCACTTTTCTCAGGGCGACGGCGAGATCGGTTTCTGCGGCGCAATCGAAATGGACGGCGCCACGCACATTGGCTTCGACTTAATCAAAGGCGGCATGGCGAAGTACGGCATCACCTCGCCGATTTTCCTGCCGAGCCCGGTCAAGCCGAGCTACGACCAATACATCACCTTCGAAGGCATTTGTGTCGAGAACGGCAAGAACTACTACATGGACGCGACTGTCGCCTATCGCCAGGCGTGTCTTAAGGCGATCGACTACCTCAGCCATTTCGGTTTCACCAAGAGCCAAGCGTACATGCTGCTTACTGCGGCGCCGGTGGAAGGGCGCATCGGCGGCATCGTCGACATTCCTAACTGCGCCTGCACCGTTTCCATCCCGCTGGCGATTTTCGATCAAGACATCACGCCGAAGGGAATGCTAAACGACAAGCAGTATTGGGGCCGCGTTTCCTAACCGGGCCAGGAAGGCGTCGATGCCAATTTACGACTACTCTTGCGGGCGCTGCGACGTGCACTTCGAAGCGATTCGTCCTATGTCGAATCGCCACGAGGTCCAGTGCCCAAGTTGCCAGAGCACAGCCCAGGTAGAACTATCGCAGACTAACGTTGCGGGCATTGTCAGCCGCGCCGGCTGGACGCCGCAATCGAACGCGCAGCGCCTAGCCGGCGCCACCATACGCGGCCCGGGCACGGGCAGTGCCAGTCGGCCCAGTAACGTCCTGCATGTTTGCGCTGGGAAGCACTGCTCATACTGTGGGACCTAGTGTGGCGCTTCATTGTTAACGGCACAAACGATGGCGAGCGAGCCGCACTGTTTGGGGAGACGATCAAGCC